>NZ_CP022584.1:1982142-2312500 GCF_002240225.1 Paenibacillus physcomitrellae
TCTTGACGCGCTGATTGATCTTCCGTTCCAGCTCCAGCACTTCACGCTCGTTATTTAAAATGTCCAGCAGCTTCTCCAGCCGCGCACGGACATCAATCGTTTCCAGAATTTCCTGCTTCTCTTTGATCTTCAAAGACAAGTGGCTGGTGATTACATCAGCCAGACGTCCTGGCTCCTCGATATCCGAAACCGCAGCGAGCGTTTCCGGGGTCACCTTTTTCGAGAGATTGATATAGTGTTCGAATTGGGTCAGCAGCGTGCGCATCAGCGCATCTACTTCCGAATCGGAGGACTCCATCTCCGGACGTTCTTCCGCCACAACTTCGTAAAATTCCTCGTTATCAAGGTATTCAATAATTTCAGCCCGTTCCAATCCTTCAACCAGAACGCGGATCGTGCCGTTGGGAAGCTTCAGCATTTGCCTTACCTTAGCAACGGTGCCGATACGGAAAATATCTTCTTGTGTGGGCTCTTCAATGTTCACTTCAGACTGAGAACAGAGGAGAATCAGGTTGTCGTCAACCATCGCTTTGTCCAGCGCCTTGACGGACTTCTCACGGCCTACATCCAGATGGAGAACCATGCTGGGGTAGACGAGAATACCGCGCAAAGGCAGCAGCGGAAACCGGCGGCCCTTGGATTTATGATGTCCCATTGCTTCGCACCTCCATTGGCTCCCTCGTACAATTGCTTGCCTGTCTGCCGTATCATTTTGACGGGCCTTGCAATATCATTCCTATTTTAGCAAATGTTCTTTTAAAACACCAATTAGCAGACTTTTTTTCTCTGCTATTCTATCCATCCCTTAAGAATAAAATTACCTTGCAAGCAGGGACTCTAACCCGAACATCCCGCATCGAGGGCTTTGTAAGCCCTTCTCTTGAACTCCTGTGATCCTCTTGTGATCTTTTTTCTCAAAAAAAAGCAGCCTAAGGACAGTTTGTCCCATTCAGCTGCTTGATCATTCTACATTTTGCTTGTCTGCGACGGCTTGGCATGGAGGAACGGCGGCTGCGGAGCAGGAGGCATAAACAGATCGGCAACACCCTTGGCCGACTGCTCCTCCGTCTCCTCCGGCTGCTCGGGACCAAAGATCCAGCCAAACGCCTCCTGGATCGTTTCGACCGGAATAACCTGAACCGCTTCAAGCCCTTCAAACATGGAGTTCCAATTCTCTTTCGGAATTAAAACGGTCGTAGCACCGCTTTGGAAAGCCGCTTCGGCTTTGGCCACCACACCGCCGATCGGCTTCACTTTGCCGTGAATGCCGAGTTCTCCGGTCATGGCGATCTTCGGATCAATCGGCGTCTTGCGGATCGCCGAAACTACCGCAGCGGCAATGGCCAATCCGGCTGAAGGGCCGTCAATCGGCGTTCCGCCAGGGAAATTGATATGCAGATCGTATTTCTCCGGCTCCACGCCGATGTTCTTCAGCACGGTAAGCACGTTCTCGACCGAACCTTTGGCCATGCTTTTACGTCGAAGCGTACGGCTTCCGCCTCCGCCGATCTCCTCTTCGTCCACAACCCCTGTAATGTTGCAGACCCCTTGGCGCCCTTCAGGAGCAGGGACGGCGGTAGCTTCAATCTCTAGCAGCGTGCCCATATTCGGGCCATAGACGGCCAAGCCGTTGACGACGCCGATCTGCGGAAATTCCGCAACCTTCTTGTCCGGACGGGGAGCAAGCTGGCTGCTTGTGGCTACCCATTCCAGATCGGCTGCGGCGAGCGTATTCCGCTTCTCGGTGAGCGCCAGCCCTGCCGCCAGCTGCACCATATTCACCGCTTCCCGGCCGTTGGTCGCGTATTTCTTCACCACGTCCACCGCTTCGGGGCAAGGCTGAAAGCCGAGGCGTTTGACCGCATCTTCGGCGATTTGCGCAATTTCTTCCGGCAGCAGCGGACGGAAAAAGATCTCCATGCACCGCGAACGGATTGCCGGCGGAATCTCCTGCGGTGATCTAGTCGTCGCCCCTACTAACCGGAAATCGGCCGGAAAGCCGTTTTGGAAGATGTCATGGATAAATGCCGGCGTATTGGAGTCCTCGGAGTTGTAATAGGCACTCTCCAGAATGACCTTGCGGTCCTCCAGCACCTTCAGCAGTTTGTTCATCTGTACAGGATGCAGCTCGCCGATTTCATCGATAAAAAGAATCCCGCCGTGAGCTTTCGTCACCGCACCGGCCTTCGGCTGCGGAATGCCGGCAACGCCCATCGCGCCGGCGCCCTGATAGATCGGATCATGCACCGATCCGATCAATGGATCGGCGATGCCTCTTTCGTCAAAACGCGCCGTAGTCGCGTCTATTTCCGTGAATTTGGCATCGGCCCGGAAGGGAGAAGCGGGATTTTTTTTCGCTTCTTCCATGACCACCCTTGCGGCAGCCGTTTTCCCTACCCCCGGCGGCCCGTATATAATGACGTGCTGCGGATTCGCGCTGCAAAGCGCGGCTTTAAGAGCGCGCAGCCCGTCTTTTTGACCCACAATATCTTTCATAGATGCCGGACGTGTACGTTCGGCCAGCGGCTGCGTCAACGAAACAGACCGCAGCTTGCGCAGCTTCTCCATTTCCTTGCGTGATTCACGGTCCACCGCGGTCCGGCTGCCTTTCTGGCTACGCAGCAGATTCCAGAAATACATGCCGATAATCACGCCGAAAAACAAGTTGACGACCATTACTATAACGCTCAGATTCATGTTAGACTAACCTCCCGTTTTCTCCTGGCTGTACGTTAATTGACTAATACTTGGTAGTATAGCCTTTTCAAAAACGGCTAAACGTGAAGTGAGCATTTTTACGCGGATAAATGATGAACTTGGGGAATACAAAAAAAAGCCGCCTGCAGTTGCAGGCAGCTAGTGCTTAAGAAATCGAAGCAGCGCCATGCTGCTTGCGTCCCGGAATTTCTCCCGTTTCCTCGTAGGCTTTCACGATGATGTCAATTTCTTTCTTGAGCTCGGACAGCAGCTCCGCCTCCGGCACTTTACGGATCATCTCCCCGTAACGGAACAGCAGGCCTTCGCCCCGGGCTCCGGCAATGCCGATGTCAGCTTCACGGGCTTCCCCCGGTCCGTTGACCGCACAGCCGAGAACAGATACTTTAATCGGCACCTTGATTTTGGAGATGTATTCTTCCACTTCGTTGGCAATGGAGAACAAGTCGATATCCAGACGTCCGCAGGTCGGACAGGAAATCAAGGTTGCGGCATTCGAGATCAAACCAAACGTTTTAAGCAGCTCACGCGCCACCTTGACTTCTTCCACAGGATCCGCGCTGAGTGAGATCCGCACGGTCGAACCGATGCCCATGGACAGCAGCGCACCGATCCCGGCCGAACTTTTGACCGTACCGGCAAACAAGGTTCCGGATTCGGTAATCCCCAAATGGAGCGGATAAGGAATAACCTCTGCCGCTTTGCGGTAAGCCTCGATAGCCATCGGCACATCGGAAGCCTTCAGCGAGACGATAATGTCATGGAAATCAAGCTCTTCAAGAATACCGATATGGTACAGAGCGCTTTCCACCATCGCATCCGCCGTCGGATAACCGTATTTCTCCAGCAGATGGTTCTCCAAGGAACCGGCATTGACGCCAATCCGGATCGGAATCCCTTTTTCTTTGCAAGCTTTCACGACCGCTTCAACTTTCTCACGGCGGCCGATATTGCCCGGATTGATACGGACTTTATCGATGCCATTCTCGATCGCTTTCAGCGCAAGTTTATAGTTGAAGTGAATATCCGCTACAAGCGGGATATGGATCTGCTTCTTGATTTCCTTGATGGCATCCGCCGCTTCATCGTTGTTGACCGTTACCCGGACCAGTTGGCATCCCGCTTCCTCAAGACGTAAAATTTCTGCCACCGTTGCTTCAACGTCCGCCGTCTTCGTCGTACACATACTTTGAATAAGGACTTCATTGTTGCCGCCGATGGTCAAATTACCGACTTTCACCGGGCGTGTTTGATGTCTTAGGTACATAGGTCTCTCTCCCCATAACGCCAAATCTCCACCCCTATTCGGCTTAGCGTAGCTAAACCGTCAGAGGTGGAGGATGGGCGCTTATTGTTGGAAAGCCGCTTGGCTTGCGAATGCAGCCTTACGCGCTTTCTTCTTGTTTCTTGTCGTTTCCAGATTTAAGCTCCGGAATGATTTTCTCTTCGACGACTTTCTCCGTAATGACACAGCTTGTGATATCGTCGCGGGACGGAACCTCGTACATCACTTCAAGCATAATGCTTTCGATGATGGCACGCAGGCCGCGGGCACCGGTGTTGCGTTTAATCGCTTCACGGGCGATCGCCTCGAGCGCTTTCGGTTCGAATTCCAGCTGCACGTTATCCAGCTCAAGCAACTTTTGATACTGCTTCACAAGAGCGTTCTTAGGCTCCGCCAAGATGCGGACAAGCGTCTTCTCATCCAGCGGCTCCAAAGAAGAGATGACTGGAAGACGGCCGACAAACTCCGGAATCAGACCAAACTTGAGCAGATCTTCAGGCAGAACAAGCTGCAGGTATTCACCTGGTTTAAGCTCTTTCTGACCATCGGAAGCTGCGTTAAAGCCGATGACCTTCTTGCCGACACGGCGTTTGATCATTTGCTCGATGCCGTCAAAAGCACCGCCGCAGATGAACAAAATGTTGGTCGTATCGATTTGGATAAATTCTTGATGAGGGTGTTTACGTCCTCCTTGCGGCGGAACGGAAGCTACCGTACCTTCAAGAATTTTCAGCAAAGCCTGCTGCACACCTTCGCCGGATACGTCACGGGTAATGGACGGATTCTCCGACTTGCGGGCAACTTTATCAATTTCGTCAATATAGATAATACCGCGTTCCGCTTTCTCAACATCATAATCCGCAGCCTGGATCAGCTTCAGCAGGATGTTCTCAACGTCTTCCCCTACATAACCGGCTTCGGTCAAGGAAGTTGCGTCTGCAATCGCAAACGGAACATTCAGAATTTTAGCCATTGTTTGGGCTAACAGCGTTTTACCGGAACCTGTAGGTCCAAGCAGCAGAATGTTACTCTTCTGCAGTTCTACGTCTTCAATCTTGCTGCCAGAATTGACACGTTTGTAGTGGTTATACACCGCTACGGACAGCGATTTCTTTGCTGCTTCCTGGCCGATTACATATTGGTCCAAAATCTCGCGAATTTCACGCGGTTTTGGAATTTCCTTCATGTCGAACTCTTCGTCATGACCGAGTTCCTCTTCCACAATCTCTGTGCACAACTCGATGCACTCATCACATATATAAACGCCTGGTCCGGCAACTAGCTTGCGGACCTGATCCTGCGATTTACCGCAAAAGGAACATTTCAGCTGGCCTTTTTCTTCGTTGAACTTAAACATGACAACACCCCTTTATTCAAATATTAGGCTTATCAATGACTTTATCAATAATCCCATAAGCCTTAGCCTCATCGGCGCTCAGGAAATAATCGCGGTCTGTATCGCGCTGTATCTTCTCAAGGGGCTGCCCGGTGCGTTCCACATAGATCTGATTGACCTTTTCTTTCGTCTTCAAAATCCATTCGGCATGAATTCCAATATCCGTTGCCTGACCTTGAACACCACCCAAAGGCTGGTGAATCATCACTTCACTATGCGGAAGAGCATAACGTTTTCCCGGAGCGCCAGCCGTAAGGAGCAAGGAGCCCATACTGGCGGCCATTCCTACGCAAATCGTTGATACGTCTGATTTAATATACTGCATTGTATCATAAATACCCATACCGGCCGTTATAGAACCACCAGGGGAATTTATGTACAAATGAATATCTTTTCCCGGTTCTTCCGCTTCCAGAAACAGCAGCTGAGCTACAACTAGATTAGCCACTTCATCGTCGATTGCGCCGCTGAGAAAGATGATCCGGTCCTTAAGCAGTCTTGAGTAAATATCGTACGACCGTTCTCCACGACTAGTCTGTTCAACAACCATTGGTACTAAGCTCATGCCACCGACCCCTTCTCCATATCATCTCACCAGCTACACCTGTATTCTAACATGTTCCATAGTCCATGTCATTTTTCCAAAGATGAAGCTTTGGTGATACATTGTATCAGCAACAGCTAATTTATATGCTTTGCTCTTGCTTTGTCAATCTGCCCAGGAGGGATTAGAACCAAGGTGTACTTATCCAAACCACTCAAATCCGGGGACAGAATTGTTATCATTTGAAAAACGAAGGCACGCAAAAAATCTACGTGCCTTCCCCTTTATTTCATATGAAACTGATTGGTTAATCAGCGTTCAACTTACCGTTCAATTACTCAGCAGCTGCTGCTGTTTCTTTGCTGTTCGCAACGAGGAATTCGATCGTCTTGCGAAGTTGAACTTCTTCACGAAGACTTCCCAAAGAACCGTTGGAAGCCAGAATGTTCTTGATTTCATCTTTGGAGCGCTTGTACATGTCAGCCATGTTCGCCAGCTCTTGCTCGATGTCCTCTTCAGAAACCGTGATGTTCTCTTCTTTTGCGATTTGCTCCAGAACCAGGTTGTTGCGAACGCGCTTCTCAGCGTCGCCTTCCATTTGTTCCTGCAGATCGGAAAGCGTTTGTCCAGAGAAGCTCAGGAACATGTCAAGGTTCATGCCTTGTGTGCGCAGACGGTTGTCGAAATCGCGAACCATGTTTTGAACTTCGCCAAGAACCATTGCTCTTGGAATGTCAACTTCCGCATTTTCAGAAACTTTATCAACGATTGCGGATTCACGAGCCGCTTCGTTTTCTTTTTCCTTGCGGGAAGCGAGTTCTTTCTTCAAATCTTCTTTATATTCTTCAAGCGTGTCGAATTCGGAAACATCCTTCGCAAATTCGTCATCCAAAGCAGGCAGCTGCTTGCGTTTGATTTCATGCAGTTTCACTTTGAATACAGCTTCTTTGCCGGCAAGCTCTTCCGCATGGTAAGTTTCAGGGAACGTAACCACAACGTCTTTGAAGTCGCCTGTAGCCATTCCAACTACTTGCTCTTCAAAACCTGGGATAAAGGATCCGCTGCCGAGTTCCAGGGAATAACGTTCAGCTTTGCCGCCTTCGAAAGGAACGTCGTTTACAGAACCGTCAAAGTCGATTACAACAGTGTCACCGTTTTGCGCAGATTCTTCGTCAACAACGATCAGTTCAGCATGACGCTGCTGCAGACGCTCAAGTTCAGCATTCAATTCTTCTTCAGTTACTTCTGCAGAAGCTGCAGGAGCTTCGATACCTTTGTATTCGCCAAGCTTAACTTCCGGTTTAACCGTTACTTTAGCTTTGAAAATAAAAGGTTGTCCTTTTCCAAATTGCTCAACGTCTACTTCAGGACGATCCACAGGGAAAATGTCCGTTTGTTCAACCGCTTCTCCATATACTTCAGGGAGCAAAATGTCGATGGCGTCTTGGTAGAGGCTCTCCACACCGTAGCGTGCTTCGAAAATCGGCCGAGGCACTTTACCTTTACGGAAACCAGGCACGTTTGCTTGTTTTACTACTTTGTTAAAAGCTTTATCCAGCGCCGACGCTACGCGTTCCGCTTCGACTTCAACCTCAAGAACGCCGAGGTTCTTCTCTATTTTTTCCCAAGTTGCTTTCATTTTATGCTTTCCCCTCCAAAAATTGTTCACATATTGACAATGAAAAACGAAGTGATGTTATCCGTTTTCAGTCTTGTCCTATCGAATTTCACGTTTAGAATAACCACTATATTATAATCAAGAATAGTTGATTTTACAAGTAGGCGAAATCATGACGGAAACTGTAAATCTTTTCCAAGGTTGATAAACCTTCCTTCACACCGCTTCGCACACCTAAAAAATAGCGCCGGTCGATGCAAATTGCTTCATTGCCCGATGGGCTTGTTCAAATCTTAAACGCATCGAGTCCGTGATCCCATACGCCGCTCTCAGCTCTTCAACCGCTTTGCCGTCTCCGCCCTGAAGGCTTTCCGTTACGGTCTGATGCAGCGCAGCCGCCCAAATGTCCAGCGAGGCCTCTTCCTCCCGGACCACAGAAGCATAATCTGCCGTTCCATAAACGCCCATAATAAACTGATACCAGAACTCCTGGGCAAAATAAAACATCGCCGGATCATGAACCTGCGCTTCCCGGCCGACTCGATCCAGTACATCTTGTACCGCCGGAGGGAAATCCTCTGGTGTCAACGGTACAGCGTCGATCTCGATCGTCGACAGCTCACCGCCTCGCCATATCCGGACCACGCCGCCCGTCTCACGCCGCCGCAGCGTCTGGAGCACGCGGAACTGCAGCATCGGATGACGCTCCTCCCGTTCCAGCCACTTGACCAAGGCTTCATCTATTTCAGGGGACTGGATAAAGGAAAGCTGCTCAAGCGCCAAAAAGGTATGTTCGGACAAAGGTTTCTCCGTCACGGTCTGCAGAAGCTTAAGCGCATAACCGCGGTCCTCCGCAAATTTCATCTCCGCGTGCTTGCGCGCGAAATCAGATTCCTCGGCGTCCTCCGTCACATCCATGACCGGTACGCCTTGGCCCGTTCCCGCCGCGGCTGCCGGGAAAGCTTCCTGCAGCCACTTCAGGAGCGCTTCCCACTCTTCATAGTGGCGGTCGTCCTGTACCTGGCACTGCAATAAAAAGCGAAGCAGATCCGCTGCTTCCGCATAACGTTCCGTTTCCAGCATCCGGGTAAGTTCGACCTGGTAATAATCGAGCGTCTTGGGGAATAGAACTAGATTATCTCGCCCGCTCTGTTGATTCTCGTTAATAAAGGTTCACATCCTTTCACCGCTTCTTCAATGATTTGTAGATTATAACATAAGCCTTCCTAAATTAAAAAGTTAACCCCACAAAAAATCCTTGCTAACCCGCCAAATGTGTGATATATTCTCTTTTGCACGCTTTTATTATTTGTCCCAGTAGCTCAGCTGGATAGAGCAACGGCCTTCTAAGCCGTCGGTCAGGGGTTCGAATCCCTTCTGGGACGTTAAAGTAAGCTCTCCTTCGGGAGAGCTTTTTTTGCGTCCCTTGGGATGAGAACTCCTGGGGGTTCGTCGGAGCAAAGGCACCGGAGAGGGTGCCGGAGCGCAGTCGCGAGCGCTGCGAGCGTACCCCGACTGGGACGTTTTTTTATATAGAGAAGATGCTGCTAGCCTTCCTTGTGGAGGGCTTTTTTTGCGTACATGGATGTTCGCTTCTCTCATTTAACTCTCTATTTATAGCATAACGATCATAGGCCTCTCATATATTTCAAATAATAGGCTGTGCCTTGGGATGCTCGGTATCTGCTGCCAGCCCTTATAGCCGGACATGCCTTCCTATTCCAAATGCAAGGAGGAGTTATAAATTGAGAACTATCGGAATTCGTTTCACCAAACTGGCGCTCGCGGCCGTAGCCGGGGGGCTGCTGCTGACAGGCTGTGTCTTCAAACGACCGGCGGCGGATCAACTCCAAAGCGAAATCCAGTCCCGTACGGCATCGCTCACGCTTTCCAAGATTTCTTCTTCTGTACAAGCAGTTAATAGAATTGAAGATGCTGACGGAAGTCTTGGCCTAACCTTCCCTCAGGGCTGGGTTCGGGACGATAATCTCAACAAATCAGCCGTACTCGGTGTTTCGGACCGCTCCAAGGAGAAATACTGCCTGATCGTCCGGATGCCTTCCAATCTTATTAAAGATGCTACTTTGGACAGCATGAGGAGAAAGCTCCTAGCCGATACCAAGGTAGCGCTCCAGAACTATCACCTGGTAGAAAACGGCGACACTTTAATCGGCGGGCTCCCGGCCAAAATGGTAGAGTTCTACGGGACAGCCCGCAATGTCAATGTGCGGTATCTGGCGGCGGTATATGAGAAAGACGGGACCTTCTACCAGATCATTACCTGGTCTACTTCCGATTTGTTTGCCGATTATAAAGATGAATTCGAGAAGGTTATCCAGTCCTTTCGGGTCGTCAAGCCAAACGTCAAAACAACTGCCCTGCCCGTCCTGGGATCGGCGGCCTCCGATATATCCCTTGTAATCAGTCCTGACAAGCATGCCAGCATTACGATTCCTGAAGGCTGGGCCCAGGATGCCGGGCTGGCTTCGGGCGCCGATATTCAAGCCTCTCACCCATCGACCGAAGATTATATTGTGGTGCTCAGGGAGGACCGTTCCGATTTCTCCCAGAATACAACGATCAACGATTATTCCAAGCTGGTGAGCGATAATATGAAGCAGGCGATTCAAAACGCCAAACAAGAGCCAGCCGAGCGGATAACGATCGGCGGTTTAAATGCACTTCAGTATGTAATCACCGGCGAGGTTGACAAAGTCAAAATCAGTTATCTGGTGACGCTGATAGCCTCAGAGGACCATTTTACTCAGGTATTGATGTGGACCCGGGCCGATATGTTTGCCGATAAAAAACAAAATTATCTCTACATCGTGAACACCTTCCGGGAAATGTAGACGGAGTCCTATCTGCTTGGATGGATGGCAAAGCAGGATGGAAGCATGTAGAATAAGAGAAAGAATTTCTTCTATAAATAGTCTTCAAAAAATATAGCAGCCTTCCCGCTGCCTGAGGAGGCAAGGTCACCCATGAGCTTTACTCTACAGATCGGCGAATCCGCCCCGGATTTCTATCTCAAAGGAACGGACGGAAATCACTATTCGCTAGGAAGTTTTGAAGCATCCCGTTTTCTGGTTGTTTTCTTCACCTGCAACCACTGCCCTTTTGTCTTGGGCTCTGATGAAATTACTCGTCAGACCGCGGATAAATTCACGAAGGACGGGGTAACTTTTATTGGAATCAACGCCAACAGCGAGCAAACCAACCCGAAGGATTCCTTCGACTATATGGTGGCCAGAATGGAAGACAATCGCTTCCCCTGGATCTATCTGCGCGATGAAACGCAGGAAACAGCTAAAGCCTACGGCGCTTTGCGGACGCCTCATTTCTTTGTGCTGGATGAGGATCGCAAGCTCGTTTATACAGGGCGCGGCATCGACAATCCGCGAAATCCGGAGAAAATGACCGTCAACGATCTTGAGCGGGCGCTCTCAGAGATTGTAGCCGGACAAGCCATCAGCGTTCCCTTAACCAACCCGATTGGCTGTAACGTGAAATGGAACGGCCAGGATGCGCATTGGATGCCGGCGGAAGCCTGCGATCTGGTATAGTTTGTTCATATATAAAATAAGGAGGAATTAACATGTCCGATCTTTACGATATTCAAGTAAAATCCATTGAAGGTGAAGCCACCACTCTTCAGCCTTTCGCAGGACAAGTTCTGCTGATCGTCAATACAGCCAGCGCCTGCGGATTAACGCCACAATATAAAGGTCTGCAGTCGCTGTATGAAACTTATAAAGATAAAGGTTTTATGGTGCTTGGCTTCCCCTGCAACCAGTTTGCCGGACAAGAGCCTGGAACCGAAGCCGAAATCAAACAATTTTGCGAGCTGAATTATCAGGTCAGCTTCCCGATGTTCGCCAAAGTTGAAGTGAACGGCGACAATACCCATCCGCTGTACAAATATCTTAAAGAAAATGCCCCTAAAGAAGAGCCGACCGGTGATATTGAATGGAATTTTGCCAAGTTTCTGGTTGACCGTACCGGGCAGGTCGTTAAACGTTACAGCTCCAGAACCGAACCTGCGGCGATTGAAGCCGATTTGCCTGAGCTGCTTGGCGAATAGTCTCCTCCCTCATATCGAACTGTAAGGTTCAAACAAAACGGTTCAAACAAAAAATCCGCGTTCTGCTTATTTGCTGCAGACGCGGATTTTGTTTTGGTTAATTCTTCATTTTCGGATCCATGGCATCGCGCAGCCCGTCTCCCATCAGGTTAAAGCCCAATACGGTAAGCATGATGGATACCCCGGGAAAAATCACCGTCCACGGCGCAATTTGAATGAACTGGCGGGAATCCGACAACATCTTCCCCCACTCCGGTGCCGGAGGCTGGGCCCCCAATCCAAGAAAACCCAAAGCTGCTGCTTCAATAATGGCCGTTGCGATCCCCAAAGTCCCCTGCACGATGATCGGGGTCAGGCTGTTAGGAAGGATATGATGCCACAGAATACCTCCGTTTTTCATGCCGATCGATCTGGCGGCGGTTATATATTCTTCATTTTTCAGACTAAGCACTTTAGCCCTGACCAACCGGCCGTAAACCGGAATGTTGACGATCGCGATCGCCACCAGCGCATTCTGTAGGGAGGGTCCAAGCACGGCCACAATCGCAATGGCCAGCAGCATGCTCGGGAACGCCAGCAAAATATCGAACAGACGTGAGATCAGCATGTCCATCCACTTCCCATAGAAGCCGGCCAGGGTCCCAAGCAGAGTCCCCAAAATAATCGAACCGATCACGGAGGAGAATCCGACCCAAAGCGAAATTCGTGCCCCGTAAATCACCCGGCTGAATAAATCCCTTCCCAAATCATCCGTTCCAAACCAATGCCGGGATGACGGGGCTTTAAGCCGGTCCATCAGCTGCTGTTCCTTGAAATCATAGGGTGCGATTAACGGTGCACAGATAGCTATCAAAATAAACAAAACAATTATCGAAAGACCTAACATCGCCAGCTTGTTCCTTCGAAAAGACTGCCAGATCTCCTTAACGGGTCCTTCTGTCCTGGAGGGAATGGCCGGCGGTGTTCCTCCGGTTGCCTTCACTGCTGCATCTGCCATGCTCATCCCTCCTTAACGATATTTGATCCGGCGGTCAATCGCCGCATACAGAAGATCAACAATAAGATTAATCAGAACAAACAGAAAGGCAATAATCAGGATGCCGGATTGAATGACCGGGTAATCCCGATAACTGATCGCATCATAAAGGTAACGGCCTACGCCGGGCCAGGCGAAGATCGTTTCCGTCAGCACGGCACCGCCGAGGAGCGAACCGGTCTGCAGGCCAACAACGGTCAGTACAGGGATGAGAGCATTTTTTAATGCATGCTTATACACGACAAAAAACTGCGGAAGACCTTTGGATCTCGCCGTCCGGATATAATCCGACTTCATGATCTCCAGCATGCTGGAACGCGTCATTCGGGCAATCACCGCCATCGGAATCGTTCCAAGCGCAATGCTCGGCAGCATCAAATGCTTGATGACGATCCAGAGCTGGTTCCACTTGCCTTGAATAATCGCATCCAGCACATAAAGGCCTGTCTTGGTCTCCAAAGGATTACGCTGATCCATTCGCCCGATGGACGGAAGCCAGTGCAGCTTAATGGAAAACAACCACTGCTCCATCAGTCCCAGCCAAAAAATCGGCATCGATATCCCGATCAGCGCAAGCAGCATAGCCGCATAATCGAACCAGGAATTTTGCTTCCAGGCGCTGAGGATGCCCGCATTGACCCCGATAATTAAAGCAAACAGCATAGCTGTAAAAGTCAGTTCCAGCGTAGCGGCAAGATACGGCGTAATCTCTTTGGCGATGGGAACCTTGGTACGGATGGACTCCCCGAGATCTCCTTTCAGCAAATCCCCAAGATACATGAAGTATTGCTGGAGCCAGGGCTTGTCCAAACCCAGCTGTTCCCTGAGGGCCTCTTTGGATTGTTCGGTTGCCTTCTGCCCCAGAATGGTCTCCGCCGGATCACCGGGGATGGCATGAATAATCGAGAATACAATAAGAGTCATCCCTACCAAAACGGGGATCAGCACTAGCAGACGTTTGACCACATACGAGTTCATGCTTTTCACCTGCCGGATCAGAGAGTAGAACGGCCCGGGTTAACGGGCCGCAGGAATGCAAGAAGTTATCCGTCTGCCTACTTCGGCCTGACTATTCGAAATAAACACTGCTGTAGTATTCGGTTCCTGTCGGATTCGGCACAAATCCCTTCAGATTGGCCTTGGCAGCCAGAATTGGCGTAGTGTAGACAAGCGGAATCCACGGCGCATCGTCATGAATCATCGCTTGCGCCTGTTTGTACAGGTCGGAGCGTTTGTTCTGATCCGTCTCCTTCTGCGCTTCAATCAGAATTTTGTGCAGGTCTTCATTTACATAGAAACCACGGTTGTTGCCCGGAATGGCGTCTTTATCGAGCAAGGTGTAGATAAAGTTGTCCGGATCACCGTTGTCGCCCGTCCAGCCAAGCATATACAAATCGTCTTTTTCCCCTGCTTTCGTATCGTCCAGGTAAGTCGCCCATTCTGGAGATTCGATGTTCACCTTAACGCCAATTTTGGCGAAATCGGCCTGAATCGCTTCCGCTACTTTTTTACCGTCGGGCATGTAAGGTCTGGATACCGGCATCGCGTAAAAGGTGTATTCTCCAGGCAGACCGTCCGGATAACCGGCATCAGCAAGCAGCTGTTTTGCTTTATCAAGGTCGTACGTATAATCCTGAATTTGGTCATTGTAGCCCCATAAAGTCGGCGGCATCGGATTGACCGCCGGTTCAGCCTGGCCGGCAAAAAACGCATCAATCAAGCCCTGCTTGTTCACCGCATAGTTCAAAGCGACGCGCACTTTAGGATCGTCAAACGGTTTTTTCTTGGTGTTGAAACCGATGTAAGCCACGTTAAATGGCGGTCGTTCGATTTTTTGCAGGGAGGTGTTGGCTTCAAGCAGCGTCAGGTCGTCCGGATTCACGTCTTCCATCAGGTCGATTTCGCCGTTCTGCAGAGCGTTGAAACGTGCGGAGTTATCCGGGATGGAACGAACAATGACTTTATTCAGCTTGGGAAGTCCTTCTTTCCAGTAGTTCGGGTTCTTCTCCAGCGTAATGGAATCGTTGCGTTTCCATTCCTTGAAGACAAACGGGCCTGTGCCCACGGGTTCGTTTTTGAAGTTTTCCTTTTTCTCTTTGATGGCCGCCGGGCTGGCAATGCCAAAGCAGGTCATCGCCAGATTTTGCAGGAATGGGGCCTGCGGCTGGTTCAGCGTAAACACGACGGTATGGTCGTCTTTGGCGGTCACGTCCTTGATGACGCGGGAGCCGTCCGGACCAAACATGGAATCGTAATAATCGAATGAATCCCCTTCAAACTTGTATTCGCTGTTCGGGTCGCTCCAGCGTTTGAAGTTGAACACAACGGCGTCAGCGTTGAAGTCCGTACCGTCATGGAATTTCACCCCTTGCCGCAGCGTAAATGTATACGTAAGCCCGTCAACGGAAATCTCCCATTTCTCTGCCAGGGCCGGTTCGACTTCCGTCGTTCCTTCTTTATACTCAAGCAGGGAATCAAACACCTGATGCACGATTTTGAGCGATTCACCGTCCGTCACGATCGACCCGTCAAGCGAAACCGAGTCACCGCCGCGGCCCACTATCAGCGTATCCTGAGCAGATGCGGAAGGCGCAGCCTCCGATGAAGACGGCTGATCACTTGCTCCGGAACCGTTGGATCCTCCACTTGCGTTGTTGGAATTGCCCCCTCCACAAGCACTCAGCAGCAAGGTCATCCCCAGCACTAAAGAAAGCAGTTTACCTGTACCTTTGCTCATTCAAAAACCCCTTTCTCTTCCCATGGTTAAATTATTAAAACAGGCTTATGCCCGCCTTAAACGTATTCAGTGCCGCGTCTGCTTCTCCATGATGTCGATGAAAAGTTTTCCTTAACGAGACGTTAGCCCACACTGGTTGCCGAATCGCTGTACAGGAAACAGGCGGTTTGGTGCCCTCCGCCGGTATCTGCAAGCAAAGGCCGCTGCTGACGGCAGATTTCCATGGCATGAGGACAACGAGTATGAAAAGCGCAGCCCTGCGGAGCATTGGCCGGACTCGGCACCTCACCCTTCAGGATGATCCGCTGCCGCTTGGCTTTGGGGTCCGGTTGGGGGACAGAAGACAACAGTGCCTGGGTGTACGGATGCCGGGGATCGTTATAAAGCTCCCGTTTGTCCGCAATCTCCACGATTCGGCCCAGGTACATCACCGCCACTCTGTCACAGATATGCTTCACCACGCTCAAGTCATGGGCAATAAACAAATAGGTCAATCCAAACTCCTGCTGCAAATCCTGAAGCAGATTAATGACCTGGGACTGGATGGATACGTCAAGCGCCGAAACCGGCTCATCGGCAACGATCAGCTTTGGCTGCACGGCCAGCGCCCGGGCAATGCCTATTCGCTGACGCTGCCCCCCGGAGAATTGATGGGGATACCGCTGAAGATGCCCGGTCGGCATACCGACGATATTCATCAGCTTCTCCACCCGCTCCTTTCGTTCGCCGCTGCTGCCGATCCCATGAACCTTAAGCGGCTCTTCCAGGATGCGTTTGATATTCTGGCGGGGATCCAGAGACGAGAAAGGGTCCTGAAAGACCATCTGCATGTCTTTCCGGCTTTTCCGCATTTGCCCGGGGGCAAGCGAGGTAAGCTCCAGCCCGTCGAAGACGATTTTTCCGCCGGTAGGCTCAATCAATCTCAGCAGGCTTCTGCCCGTCGTTGATTTACCGCAGCCGCTTTCCCCTACCAGCCCGAACGTCTCGCCCCGCCTAATGGCAAAGCTGACGTCGTCTACGGCTTTAACATAAGAATTAGAGCGATGAAAGAAACCCTTTGCGACAGGATAATATTTCTTGAGACCGTTCACTTCGAGCAGCATATCTTCCGGGTTTGGTCGATTCATACAGCGTCCTCCTTTACGGCCGGATACAGCCAGCAGCGGCAGTGCTGTCCCGAACCCTTGTCTTCAAGCTCGGGGAGCCGCTCCCGACAGATCGGCATCACCTGGCTGCAGCGGTCAGCAAACCGGCAGCCCTTCATATTAAGGCTCAGGGCAGGAACTTGTCCGGGAATGGAATACAGCCGTTCTTTATCCTCATTCATTAAAGGCATAGATTGAATAAGCCCCTGCGTGTAAGGATGCAGCGGGTTCTCAAACAACTGCTCCGTGTCTGCCTCCTCCACGATTTTCCCTGCGTACATGACAACAACCCGGGTACAAATTTCAGCTACGACGCCAAGATCATGGGTGATCATCATCATCGCTGTCCCGTTCTCTTCATTCAGCTGCCTGAGCAGATCCAGAATCTGGGCTTGAATTGTAACATCGAGCGCTGTCGTCGGCTCATCTGCAATCAGCAGCTCCGGATTGCAGGAGATCGCCATTGCGATCATTACACGCTGCCGCATTCCGCCGGATAACTGGTGCGGATATTCATCAATCACCGACTCGGGTCGTGGGATGCCGACTTTGGCCAACATGCCTGTAGCATGCCGGCGGGCTTCCTTGCGGCTTAAGCCCAAATGGATTTTGACGGACTCCACAAGCTGTTGACCGATGGTAAATAGCGGATTTAGAGAAGACATGGGCTCCTGAAAAATCATGGAGATCCGGTCTCCGCGTATTTTCCGCATTTCCCGTTCGGACAAAGGCACCAAATCTTTGCCTTGGAAGAGAATCGAGCCATTCACAATTTTGCCGGGCGGTTTGGGAATCAGTTTAAGCACGGATAACGAGGTGACGCTTTTGCCGCAGCCGGATTCGCCCACAACGCCGAGCACTTCGCCTCTGCGCACAACCAGGCTTACTCCGTCGACCGCAGGCACTTCTCCCTTAGAGGTCAAAAAATGAGTTCGCAATTCCTTAATTTCTAGCACCGGTTCATTCATCGGGGTCCCCTTCTCTCGAATTAATCGGTTGTGCCGGATTGATCGACATCATTTCAGGCAAGAATTAGGAAACCAAAGAAAGAAAAAGGCATAGTCAAAATAGAAGGCTGAATGCGTAGACTGAATGTTAGGAATGGTTTTGCTGTAAGACTGAAATGGGATGGACTGACTTGAGAAGTGGGAATATAAACTATTTGAGGATTAAATATA
Source organism: Paenibacillus physcomitrellae (assembly GCF_002240225.1). Classification (NCBI taxonomy): domain Bacteria; kingdom Bacillati; phylum Bacillota; class Bacilli; order Caryophanales; family Paenibacillaceae; genus Paenibacillus; species Paenibacillus physcomitrellae. The sequence goes on from NZ_CP022584.1 coordinate 1,999,881, forward strand.
ATCAAGTGGAAAAAGATAGGTGGTTAATTCAAAACATTACCTCATCCAAACCTTTTTGACAATACCTATGTGAGCCAATTTATCATTCGAGGTGATCTAATTCTCAAAATAATCTGAATCCGATATTTTAACAACTTTAGGCTTTTGTGAGAACTAAATTTTTTAATTATGTTATATTTTATATAGATGTGTTTAGTGTTTATCGTTTTGATATTTATCGTTTTGGTTTTATGTTAGGAATCAACAAGAAACAGTCAGAAGGAGGACCTGCCCAGTTGAAAAGTTTTCGATTGCTCACGGATTATTTGCGCACCAACAAGAAACTGTATTTGTTAGCCGTCGTTTTGATCATTGTCTCGAACGGAATTTTGGCTTTGCTGCCAAAGGTGCTTGGAGAAGTTACAGACGGACTGAAAGCCGGGGAACTTGGCCAAAACGGAATTGTCCGGTACAGCCTGGTTCTGCTGGCCATTGCGGTAAGCTACGGCCTTTGCTTTGGCCTGGGTCAATTTACGATTATGAAGCTGGGACGCCGTTTTGAGTTTCTGACTCGCGGACGGATTTTTGCTCAGTTCTCCCGCCTGGCAGAAGATTTCTTCTCAAAGCAAGGAACCGGTAAACTGCTCAGCTATGTAATGAATGATGTCACCTCTGTTCGTGAAGCCATCTCTTTCGGCGTCACCCAAACAACCAACGCTGTATTTATGGTGATTTCCTGTATTGTTATGATGCTGTTCTCGGGAATCCCATTGACCCTGATGCTGATCAGTGTCTGCCCGCTGGTAGCCATTCCATTTCTGGTTACATATTTCGGCCCCCGAATCCGGCAGAGATCGATGTCGGTTCAGGAGAATCTTGCCTCCATGACCGAATCGGCGGATGAACAGATCGGCGGCATTCGTGTAACCAAAACCTTCGCGATTGAGCCTACTGCGCAGGACCGGTTTGGAACTTCGGTTGAACAGGTCAAAGCGGCCCAGCTTTACCTGGTCCGTCTTTCCTCGCTATTCCAAGCCGTGCTTCCTTTTCTGGGCGCGCTTTCACTGGTTGTCTCCCTGCTGCTCGGAGGATATATGACGCTGCATGAGAAGATGACGCTGGGCAGCTTTGTTGCGCTGACTTTCTATCTGCGGATGCTCACCGGGCCTCTGCAGACCATCGGGAATGTCATTAATATGATGCAGCGCTCCGGGGCGTCGCTGGACCGGGTAAACCGGCTGCTGGCCGAAGTTCCGAGCGTCAGGGATCATGAGAATGCCCGGCCTCTCCGCCATGTAGGCAGCATAGAGTTCGATCATCTGACGTTCTCTTATCCGGGATCCGAAGAATATTCCCTGAAAGATATCAGCTTCAAAATTCCACAAGGCCACACCGTAGGTTTGATTGGGCGGACAGGCAGCGGCAAAACGACGCTTGCCAAGCTGCTGCTCCGTATCTACGAACCGCCTGCCGGCACCATTCGGGTGAATCATCAGGACATCACGGATGTGACGCTTGAGTCCTTACGCCGAAAGATCGGTTATGTGCCGCAGGACGGCTTCCTGTTCAGCACCGATATAGCCGATAACATTGCCTTCAGCGACCGCTCCGCCGGTATGGATCAGGTGCAGATCGCAGCGAGTCAGGCTTTGCTGCTTGAAAGCGTTAATTCTTTCCCTGAAGGCTTTCAGACCCGTCTTGGCGAACGCGGCGTAACTTTATCCGGCGGTCAGCGGCAGAGGGCCAGTCTGGCACGCGGTCTGATGAAGAAACCCGAGCTGCTGATTCTCGATGACAGCATGAGCGCGGTTGATGCTGTGACCGAATCGGGGATCCTGGATAATCTTGTTCGTGAACGCACCGGTAAAACGACATTAATTATCGCTCACCGGATCAGCAGCGTGCAGCATGCCGATGAAATTATCGTTCTGGATCAGGGCAGAATTGCCCAGCGGGGTACCCATGAACAGCTTCTGCATGATCCGAACGGATTGTACGCTTCTTTATACCGGATCCAACAGGAGGGATTACAGCATGCCTAATTCGGCCGCTTCTGCTTTAAAGGGAGATCAAAGCAAACCAAAACCGGAGAAGAAAGGTTCCTTGGAAGCCTTCAAGGCCGTGTTCGCCTATGCCAAACCTCATAAGCTGGCATTTGTCGGAGTGTTTGTATGTGCCCTGCTCGGTATTTCGGCTGATTTGCTTCAGCCTTATCTCGTTAAAATTGTAATCGATGATCATCTGGCCATAGGCAAAAAAGATTTCGGCCTGATTGCCATCATTGCCGCTGTTTATCTCGGCATTTCTATCATCAGCTTTATCTTCACTTATCTGCAAAACAATTTGCTGCAGTACGCCGGACAAAGCATCGTCGCTAAAATCCGCAACGATTTGTTCGGACATATTTCCAAGCTGTCCATGTCCTATTTCGATAAAGTGCACCGCGGCAGTCTCGTTACGAACGTATCCAGCGATACGGAGACGATCAGCCAATTCTTCACGCAGGTACTGCTCAGCCTGATTCGTGACGGGATGACGCTCATCCTGATCATCGTGTTCATGTTCCAGCTTGACGTTACTTTAGCCTGGTATTGCCTGATTGCTTTGCCGGTAATCGGACTGGTCGCCTTCCTGTTCCGGCGTTATCTTCGTGAAGCTTACCAGACGACCCGCAGCCGGCTGTCCCGGCTGATCGGCTTTATTGCCGAAAACCTGTCCGGTATGGGACTTATTCAGGCGTTTCGCCAGGAAGAAGAACAGACGCGGCGGTTTACCGAACATAATCAAAGCTATTGGGAAGGCAATATGCGTGAGGTCCGTGCCAACGTGCTGTTCAACAGAACGTTTGATTTTCTCGGGAATGCCGCGCTGGTTCTGGTCGTTTGGCTGGGCGGCATGGCTGTTTTTCACAAGCAGATTGAGGTCGGCGTCCTGTATGCGTTCACCAGCTACATCCGCCAGTTCTTTGCGCCGATCAACCAGATTACGATGCAGTGGAACACCTTCCAATCCACCATGGTATCCATGGACCGGATCTGGAGCATCTTCAGTACGCGGCCTGCCGTAAAAGAGCCTGCCCCGGATAAAGCGATCAGGCTTCCGGTCGAGCAGGTCAAGGGCAGAATTGATTTCAATCATATTTCCTTTGGTTACACCAGCGCCCAGCCGGTCATTCCAGATCTGGATTTGCATATTAGAGCCGGAGAAATGATCGGGGTTGTGGGAACCACCGGCGCAGGCAAAAGCACGCTCATCAGCCTGCTCAACCGTTTCTACGACGTCAACGCCGGTAGCATCGAAATTGACGGTGTAGATATTCGCCGGCTGCCGCAAAGCCAGGTTCACCGGATTGTTGGTTTGATTCAGCAGGAGCCCTATCTGTTCTCAGGCAGCATTCTCGACAATGTACGGCTGTTTCAAGAGGATATTTCCCGGGAAAAAGTCGTCGAGGCCTGTCAGTTCGTCGGCGCTCACGACATGATTATGCGGATGCCCGGCGGTTATGAAACACCGCTGACCGAAAGGGGAAGCGGACTGTCAGCCGGAGAACGGCAGCTGATTTCTTTTGCCCGCATCGTGGTATTCAAGCCCAAAATTCTGATTCTGGATGAAGCAACCGCCAATCTGGATTCCCAAACCGAACAGCTCGTTCAGGATGCTCTGCAGAGTGTGTCCAAAGGGCGAACTACTATCGTGATTGCTCACCGCCTGTCTACCGTCATGCATGCCGACCGGATCATTGTAATGAAGAACGGCCGGGCTGTCGAACAAGGCACCCACGACCAACTGCTGACTCAGCGTGGTTATTATGAAGAACTGTACCGGCATGCGAAGCAGGCCTCCGGGCAGTAAAAGATCGATATTTGTAATATTTTGTTTTCTCATCGCCAGATTCTAGGTATAATTGAGCAAATGTCTTTTGCCGGAGGTTTGCTTGATGATTACACGTAGAAAAGAACCCTTTCGTTATTCGATGAAAGAGCCGGTAGAATGCCAACTGGAGTTGACTACCGTCAACCGGATGTCGTTCTCAGGGAAGCTGGTTCCCGCCAAACTGATCGACATCAGCAAAAACGGCTGCAGAATCCGTTCTTTCCTGGATTTAAAAGCCTCCGAGCATTTCATTGAATGCCGAATTCACCTTCGCTTGAACGAAGAAAATTTTATCTTTCCCGGTCATGTTCGCTGGCAGCGAATTATGGATGATACGGAATATGATTATGGGGTTCATCTCCTGCTCACGGATAACGAGAAAGAACAAATCAACATTCAGCTGCGGGGACTTGCCGCGGAACGTAAAATAAAAGTAATGTGATTCAGAGACCGGTGCGGATGCGCCGGTCTTTTTTGTTGTTGTTCGGGAACATCTAAAAAAGCGCCGCGCAAGTCCAAAAAGAGGATTTACATTCCAGTCTCCAAGGATTACAATAAACGCAAATAACAAAAGTGAGTAATCACTCACTTTGAGACAGGATGTGATTCTTTTGGAAAGCTCCACCGCCCCCGTCCTCTCCGCCCATCAGGTAAGCAAAAGTTTTGCAGACAAAACGATTTTAAACGATATTCGCCTTGCTATTAAGCCGGCTGAGATTTTTGGATTGCTGGGTCCTTCAGGCTCCGGAAAAACAACACTCGTCAAACTATTAGCCGGCATTGACGTCCCGACAACCGGGGAAATCAGGCTGCTTGGCACGCTTCTTCCCAATCGCTCCATGCTCCAGCAGATCGGCTATATGGCTCAATCCGATGCTCTGTATAACGAGCTGACCGCCCGCGAGAACATGGAGTTCTTCGCTGCGCTGTACGGACTCAAAGGCAGACGAGGCCGCGACCGGATCGCAGAAACGGCAGAGCTGGTTGGACTAAGCGAGCATTTAAGCAAAAAAGCCTGGCAGTATTCCGGAGGCATGAAACGGAGATTATCCCTCGCAATTGCCCTGCTGCACGAACCGCCGGTGCTGCTGCTGGATGAACCTACGGTCGGAATTGATCCCGTGCTTCGCCGCTCGATCTGGGCGGAGCTGAAGACTTTGACCGGTAAGGGAACTACGGTTGTCCTGACGACTCATGTCATGGATGAAGCCGATAAATGTGATCGTCTCGCCATGATCCGGGACGGACACATTTTAGCCGAAGGTTCTCCTGAAGCGCTGCTCGAGCAGACAGGATCAGATCAAATCGAAGACGCATTCATCCAATTGGGAGGTGGCAACTCATGAGAATCCGAGCCGTCATCCTCCGCACGCTGAGGCAGTTTAGACGGGATAAGCGAACGGTAGCTCTGATGTTTATCGCTCCTCTTCTCGTGCTCACTTTGATGAATCTCGTATTTAACGGTTCAGCTTACGTGCCGCGCATCGGCATAACCAGCTCTAGCTCCGCAGCTGCAGCAGATTTGGCTGCCCAGCTCGAAAATCAAAATGCCGAAGTCGTTCAATATCCTTCAAACGATTTGGCAGAGCAGGCGCTGGAAGACCACAAAATCGACGCCTGGATTTCTTTTCAAACCAACAGACCGGTCGTCCGGCTTGAAGGCAGTGACCCGACCGAAAGCCGGGCAGTCATGACCGTTATTCAAAAGGTGACAGCCGCACAGTTGCCTGCACAGCCTCCTTCCTCTAATGTGACCGGGGATCTTCCTTTCTCGCCCGAAATTTCTTATCTGAACGGCTCTGAGGATATGAGCACGATCGACCATATTGGTCCTGTGCTGATCGGTTTTTTTATCTTTTTCTTTGTGTTCCTGATTGCTGGAGTAGCTTTCCTGCGGGAACGGACCTCCGGCACGCTGGAAAGGCTGCTTGCCTCTCCGATCCGGCGCTCGGAAATCGTGGTGGGTTACCTGGGCGGCTTTGGCTTGTTTACGCTGGTCCAGGCACTGCTCATCACCTGGTACAGCATCAAGGTGCTGGGCATTGAAATGGCAGGATCGTTCGGCCTCGTGCTGCTGATCACCCTGCTGCTGTCCATGACCGCCCTTTCCTTGGGTATTCTGCTGTCCGCTTACGCCAGCAACGAACTGCAGATGATTCAATTCATTCCGTTAATTATCGTGCCGCAGCTGTTCCTTTCAGGATTGTTTAATCTGGATACGCTGCCCGACTGGCTGGCTGCTTTACGTTTCATCATGCCTTTGTATTACGGCTCGCAAGCCATGACCAACGTCATGATTCGTGGACAGGGCTGGAACGGGATTGCCATGGACCTCTGCGTCCTCATCGGCTTTTGTGTACTCTTTACGCTGCTCAATATAGCGGCGCTTCGCAAACACCGCAAAATCTGAGTCTATATGCTAAAATGAAGGGGTGTGTGTACAGAAAGGAGACTTTCAAATGGACCGTCAGCAGGACCGGGAGATTGAACAGTGGCTGGAAGAGTTGTCAGCGATAGATGACGAGCGTAAAATGACCGCCAAACAGCTGCAAATCGTTCAATCAGCCGTAGACATATTTTCCGAAAAAGGGTACGCCGCCGCTTCGACAAGCGAAATCGCCCAGCGGGCAGGCGTTGCCGAAGGCACGATTTTCAGACACTACAAAACCAAAAAGGATCTGCTGCTCTCAATCGTTTCTCCGCTCATGAGCCGCCTTGTCGCTCCTTTCATTATCCGTAACTTTCAATCCGTGCTTAACATGCAACACGAAACCTTCGAAGACTTTCTCAGGGCCGTGATCGAGAACCGGCTCAGCTTTGCTCGTAAGCATATGAAAGTCATTAAAATTCTCATTCAGGAGATTCCGTTTCAACCGGATTTGAAGAAGGCTTTTCTGGAGCAGGTTGGAGGTCCTGTCGGCTCACGAATCCGCGAAATCATAGTTTATTATCAGGACAAAGGCCAGCTCAGCAAAGAAATCGCGCCTGAAACAGCCTTGCGTTTTATGGCTTCGACTATTATGGGCCTGTTCGCGGAGAAATTCCTGCTCTTCCCTGATCGTCCCTGGGATGAGCAGGCTGCCACGGATGAGGTCATCAAGCTGATTTTAAACGGCATGGGCTAAGAAAAAGGCCGTTGGAGCCGGTTGATTCCAGTCAACCATCCAACAGCCTTTTTTTTGTTTCCAGGCGAACATGCCTCTAAATATCCCTTTGAGTAAGTACATTCAGGAAAGCGGCCGCCCGAGGACTCGACGGGTTCTGCAGCACTTCGGCCGGGGAACCTTGCTCGATGATTTTGCCTTGGTCGATCAAAATAACCTGATCCGCGACATCGGCCGCAAACTTCATCTCATGAGTCACCACAGCCATCGTCATGCCTTCGGCCGCAAGCTGCTTCATCACTTTAAGCACCTCGCCTACCAGCTCGGGGTCCAGTGCCGAAGTAGGCTCGTCGAACAGCAGCACTTCGGGATCCACAGCCATCGCCCTGGCAATTCCGACGCGCTGCTGCTGGCCTCCGGAAAGCTGATGCGGATAGTTATCCGCCTTCTCGGCGAGTCCCACCTTGCCCAGCAGCTCAAGTGCCCGCCTTCTGGCTTCCTCCCTGCTTCTTCTCTGCACCGTCACTTGGGCCTCCATCACATTCTCCAGCGCCGTCATATGCGGAAACAAATTATACGACTGAAATACCATTCCGGTCCGCTTCCGCAGCGCCAGCACCTCTTTGGACTTCGGTCTGGCACCGGCCCGGAAATCAAGCGTAATGTCGCCTACGGCAAGACGTCCCTCATCCGGCATTTCGAGCAGATTCAGGCAGCGCAGAAGGGTTGTTTTTCCCGAGCCTGACGGTCCGATGATGACCAGCACCTTGCCTTGGTTCAGCGTAAGATCAATACCTTTCAGCACCTCGAGGTCGCCAAACGATTTATGCAAATTTTGAATTTGGATCATCCGGATTCCCTCCTATCGCGCCGAATAACGGGCAAGCCGTCTCTCCAGATTATTTTGCAGCACCGACAGCACCGTACAGAAGAGAAGATAGATTAGTCCGGCTTCGGCATAGATCAGCAAAGGCTCATAAGTGGTAGCCGTAATCTGCTGGGACTTCTTGAACAGTTCTACGTAAGTAATGGTTCCAGCCAGTGAAGTATCCTTGACCAGACTGATAAAAGAGTTTGCCAGCGGCGGTACTGAAACTCTGGCAGCCTGAGGCAAAATAATCCGGCGCAAAGCCTGGGCTCTGGTCATGCCAAGCGAATCCGCGGCCTCCCACTGGCCTTTCGGAATCGACAGAATGGCGGCCCGGACGATCTCCGATCCATATGCGCCGACACTAAGGGTGAAGCCGATCACTGCCGCGGGAAAAGGATCGAGCGTTATGCCTACAGACGGCAGGCCATAGAAAATAATAAACAGCTGCAGCAGCAGCGGTGTACCCCGAATAATCCATACATAAAAACGGGCGAGCTTCCTGAGCACACCAATCGTAGAAAGTCTCGCCAAAGCCGTCAGAATCGCCAAAATAAGTCCAAGCGCAAACGAAATCAAGGTCAGCGGAATTGTGAAAGCTACCCCTGCTTTCAGCAGGGGCAGCAGCGAATCGATGAAGATCTGAATTTTACGGTCATCCATAGGTCAAACCATCCTTTGGGCTTTGGCCTTATTTCGAAACATCCTCGCCAAAATATTTTTTGGAGATGCTGAGGTAAGTCCCGTCCTTCTGCATATCAGCAAGGGCTTGATTGACGGCGTCGACCAGATCCGTTTCTCCTTTGCGGAAGAGGCCGGCGCTTTGCGAGGCATTTGCCTCTTCATCCACGACTTTTAGCGGAATGTCGGGTTTCTGCTTCTTGAGATCCAGATAAGACAGGTTGTCATTGATCGTGGCGTCAATCCGCTTGGAATTGAGCAGATCAATGGCCTGATTGAAGCCGTCGATATCTACGATCTCGGCGCCATTCTCTTTGGCAATCTTCCCGAGATTGCTGGTCAACGTCTGACCGGCCTTTTTCCCCTTGAGATCGGCAAAACTCTTAATATCCGTATTGTCTTTGCGGACGATCAACACGGCTTTGGAGGCAATGTAAGGGCTTGAAAAGTCATATTTCGCCTTACGCTCATCGTTGATGGACACCTCGTTAAACACCGCATCGAACCTCTTCGCGTCCAGACCGGCAATCATGCCGTCCCATTGGGTTTCAACAAACTCCGCTTTCACGCCGATTCGTTTGGCGATCTCCCTGGCGATATCCACATCAAACCCGGTCAGTGCGCCGCTGGCATCGTGAAAGGAAAAAGGCGCATAAGTCCCCTCTGTCCCGATCAGGAGCGAACCCCGCTTTTGGACTGCACCTAAGGCTCCTGCCCCGCCGTTCCCCGTGCCGGGAGAGACCTCCGGCGCAGTTCCCTGCGCATTCCCCGGACTTGGGGAAGGTTCGGCATTATTGTTGTTGTTTCCGCAGCCGGCAATCATCAGTACGATAACAAGGATGGCTGCAACCAGATTCCACTTTTTCAAAAAAATCCGTCTCCCTTCATGTTCAATCCTGTTGTCATGTATACTTTACCCAATTTGTTGATGAGTTATTTGGTGATGAAGCAGCACTCAAAAACAAGACAAAAAACCACTCCATCTCGGATGAAGTGGCTTCCTCTGGTTCGCTTTTGGGCGCTTGCTATTCAATCAACCCGGATTTAAATAGGCGGAACACGCCTTCACAGAACTCCTCTTTCGTTGTGGCATAATGTTTGCGCTGATACATATAGACATCCGGACTGACAACCGCAATGATTGCATTGGCCGCTAAGGAAGGACTTACAGCCTTCATCTCCCCGCGCCGGGCAGCCTCCGTTAATAAAGCCGTAATCAAGACATTCAGCCGTTCGAAAAAAGGATGTTCAAACTGGGTCAATTGATGTTTGCCCATAAATTCCGCTTTGATGACGTACAAAAGCTCCGTCTGCTCATCAATGAAATTGACGATGTTCTCCAGCGTCCATTTCAAACGATAAACGCTGGGATAATCGGCAAGCAGACCAGCCGAATCCACGGAATCCACGGGGACCTGTCCGCCCTTAGACCTGGCCAGCTCCTCCTTGGACGGCCCCTCCTCCAGCCGGGCCAGCAGCGCTTCGCTGCTTCTGCGGAGCAGCTCCGAGCTGATCTCTCCTTTGTTGGCATATCGCCGGTATAAAGAGCCTTGTCCGATATCCGCCAGTTTGGCGATTTGCGACATGGTCGCTTCCTCGAAGGTTCCTTTATGCAGCATGTCTTTAACAACACCCAGAATCCGTTTCTTGTATTCATCTTCAACCTGGGCGACTCCTTTGGAAGATAAGGCTTCAGGACCTTTGGACATTTTCTTCTTGTTCTTGTTACCGGCATTAAGCCCTCTCATTCATTACGCTCCCTTGGCAAATGGAGTTTGACATTACGGACAAATGTCCGTAAACTATAAAATGCAGTTTCGGACATTTGTCCGTAAACTTATTATAAGCCAAACGTCGGCCCTCGTACACTCAACGAAGATAGGCCGCATTTAGCGAAGGATAAATTATCACAAAAAGAACCGGACGGACTCGTCGATGAACCTATCCAGATCCGGAACAAAGGAGTAGGAGAATATGGAGCAATCTGTAAACCCGGCCGCAGATTTCAGGCTCAGAAGCATTCTGGTCCCCCTGATTGCCATTATTGCCGGCGTATTTATGGTCGTCCTTGACGGCACAGCCATGAACGTAGCTTTGTCGACTCTGGTTAAGGACTTTGATGCCACGCTTCCCACCCTGCAGTGGGTCGTAACCGGATATATGCTGGCTCAGGCTTCCGTGATCCCGCTGTCAGGCTGGCTGTCCGACCGTTTTGGCGCCAAAACAGTGTTTATGACGGCTGTCATCCTGTTTACCGTGGGATCTATTTTATGCGCCACTCCGCAAAATGCGGAACTACTGATTGTTTTTCGGGTTATTCAGGGTCTTGGAGGCGGCTGCGTACTGCCGGTAGCCATGGCTTACGTATACCGGCTCGCCCCCCGCGAGAAGGTCGGCATTGTTATGGGCATTATGGGAATTCCGGTTCTGTTTGCGCCGGCGATCGGTCCCGTGCTTTCCGGCTGGCTGGTGGAATACCATTCGTGGCGCTGGATTTTCCTGATCAATATCCCGGTAGGCATTATTTGTCTGCTGGTCGGCATCAAGAAGCTGCCCTGGGTGGATCGCAGCAATGTCCCCGGATTTGATAAACTTGGCATAGTATTAGGGCCGCTGGCTTTCGCTTCCCTCTCTTACGGAATCAATCAGGGAGCAGACAGCTGGACTTCAAACAAAACCGTGATCGGCCTGACCGTTGGCGCTCTTGCATTAATCGCGTTTGTTATTAACGAACTGCGCGCGAAATCCCCGCTGATGGAGCTGCGCATCTTCCGGTCGGTCGATTTCAGCGTAGGCATTGTTGTGCAGTGGGTCGCCCAGTTCGCGCTTTATGGAGCCTTGTTCCTGCTTCCGCAGTTTCTGCAGCAGGCCCGCGGCTTTGAGGCGTTTGATACCGGCTTAATCCTGCTGCCGCAGGCGATTGCTTCCGGTTTAATGATGCCGATTGCCGGCTTCCTGTTCGACCGAATCGGCGTGCGCTGGCTGGTTGTAATCGGGCTGAGTCTCGTCTCGGGGGCTTTGTTCCAGTATTCGCAGGTCGATTTGACCACTGAAGGCAAAGATCTGATCCTGCCGCTGATTATGTGCGGCGCCGGCGTCGGCATGATGTCGATGCCGATGAACACCCATTTGCTGAATAAAGCGCCGCAAAAGCTGGTCGGACGGGTCACTTCACTAACCAACGCCATGCAGCAGGTAGTCAATTCCATGGCCGTTGCAGCGCTGGTCACGATTCTGACCTCCAACACAACAAAACATGTCAACGAGCTGAAGGCCGCAGCAGAGCAAGCCGGAGCCTCGGCAAACGCAGCGGCGTCCCCGGAAGCGGTTAAGCAGGCTGCAGCCGGCGCTATGACGTTTGGTTTTGACGATACATTTAAGCTAATGGCTTTTGTGGCGATCGGCGGAGCTGTGCTTGGCTTTATTCTTCGCCGCGGACGTAAGGAGACGTTGGAATCCCATGCTGCCGCTAACGTCCAGGTCTCCGGCTCGGACTGAAAACTGGCCCATTTCTTCGATTTCTATCTCTGATAAAGGTAACAGCAAAGAGGCCGCCCGGCAGGGACGGCCTCTTCTACTTTGTCTTAAGCAATCCGGCTTGCCTCCGGCTCTTCCAGATTGGTTATTTGCCGGACCTTCCGTACGGGGGAGAATATTAGCAGGAACAAGGTCATCAAAGACATACATCCGGCCAGCACCAGAGTGCCCCGCAATCCGGCCCAGGTGCCAAGCAGCCCGCCGAGCAAAGCGCCAAGCGGGACAGCGCCTCTGCTGATAAAGGTTTGGGCAGAATTTACTCTGCCCATCTTATCATTTGGTGTTACCGCCTGTCTCAGACTCACTTGGGTAATATAATATACGGTATTTCCCATGGAGGAGCACATTTGGGCCAGGATAAGCAGGGGGAGAATCAGCAGCAGATTACCGGAAGCCGCCGATACAAGCAAATAGCCGACTCCTATGAGTACCGAAGAACCGATAATGGCTAAACCGATTCCCACTTTTGCGGCCATCCGGCTTGCTGCCATGGCTCCAAACAAAGCGCCCAGACTTCCAATCCCGTAGATCAGGCCGATATGGCTGGCATTTAAGGACAGCTTATGTACAAGAAACAGCATGTACACCGCATCAAACGAGCAGCGTGAGAAATTAAGCAGCGCCGTTGAATAAGCAATAGTTCTGAGAAAAGAGTTCGAAACAATCAAAGAAAATCCGCTTTTGATTTGAAGGAAGATACTTTTACGGGGAGCGGCCGGCATGGTCTCTACCGTTTTTATCCGGCCGAACATCCAGATCGACAAGAAATAAGTCGCCACATCAACCCAGATGGCAAACGGGGCGGTTAAAGCCTGGATCAGACCTCCTGCCGCGCTGGGACCGGCAAATTGTGCCGCTGCCCGGGTGGCCTCCAGCTTGCTGTTGCCCTCCGTCAGTTCTTCTTTGCTTACAATCGAAGGCAGAAAGGCCTGGTAAGCAAATTGAAAAACCATCGAACAGGCCGCCGTCAAGAAAGCAAGGATATAAAGGGATTCGATCGTAAGCCAGTCCAGGGCATGAAGAAGAGGAATCAAGCAAAGCAAGAGCCCGCTGATGAGGTTGGCATGCTTCAGAATCGGAAGACGGTTAACCCGGTCCACCCAAACTCCCGCAAATAAACCAATGAGAAAATAGGGCGCGGTAGAAGCCGCTGTCAGCAGTCCCATCTGTATCGGATCTGCATGAAGGAGCGTTACCGCAATTAAAGGCACGGCCACGAAAGTGACTTGTGAGCCCATTGTCGAGATCGTTTGCCCCAGCCAAAGCCACCGGAAATTCCCGTTATGCCATAAGCTCTTTCTATCATTCCACGATCGATTCATCTTCGTCCCCCCCGAAGTCGATTACATAGTTTCAGCAGCAATATCCCTTTCAACTATACCAATAATATCCATATAAGGGATAAAATTTTTGTCATGATCCCGGGAATTTTCGGATTGATTGTCATAAGAAAAAGCACCGGGGAATCCCCGGCGCTTGTCGTCGTTCATTCTGTTGTTTTCCGTCTGCTTCTGCATAAATACATCAATCGGTTCGCAGCGCATAGATCGGCCGCAATTTGGCTGCTTTATTGGCCGGGATAACGCCGAATACCACCCCGATAAACAAGGAAAAACCGAAAGAGAGAATTACAATGTCCAAGGATACGGACGTGTTCATAGATGTGTAGTGGCCGACCAGCGCGCTTGCCCCATAGCCCAGTCCGACCCCGATGATTCCACCCATGCCGCTTAACATCGTTGATTCGATCATGAACTGGAGCAAAATATTCCGTTTCTTCGCTCCGATCGCTTTCCGGATGCCGATTTCCCGGGTTCTTTCACTGACGGAGACCAGCATGATGTTCATGATGCCGATGCCCCCGACGAACAGGGAGATTCCGGCGATGCCGCCCAAGGCGATCGAGAGCGTTTGCGTCGTGGAATTCAACGTGTCGATCGCATCCTGCGAATTGAAGACGGTATAGGAATTGGTCGCATTTTCAAACTTTTTATCGAGCACGGCTTCAATCCGCGATTTAACGTTTGCGACCTGCTCGGCGCTTTGTGCCTGAACCGTGATGGAGCGCACCCCTTTGCTTTGCATCACCCGTTCCGCCGTTTTGATCGGAATCAGGATTTTGTCATTGTTGGAGGACGTCAGGCTTGTGCCTTTGGACTCCAGCAGACCCACGATTTTAAAAGGCGAACCGTTCAGCAGGATAGTTTGTCCGAGAGGGTCCTCCGTCCCGTACAATTCGCTGGCCGTGTCCGTCCCGATCAACGCCACCTTCATCCGGTAACCGTTGTCGATGTCAAGGATGTACCGTCCGGACTGGACGTGAAAATCCTGAACGTCTTCATAGGCCGGCGTGATGCCTTCCACGGAAACCGACGTGTTTTCGGTGCCGTGTTTGGCCGTCATGGAGCCGTTGATGACCGGGGAGACATTTTTTACTCCGTTCAGATCGCCCAAGGCTTCGGCTTCATCGTAGGTCAGGTAAGTCGTGTTGCCCCGGCCCGTGATGCTCACCGTCAGCAGGTCCGTCCCCAGACCTTCGAGCTGCGAGGTAATCTGGGAGGTTGTGCCTTTGCCGACCGATACAAGCGCGATAACGGAGGATACCCCGATGATGATGCCCAGCATCGTCAGGAACGACCGGATTTTACTGCCGGATATGCCTTTCCAGGCCATCTTGAAGCTTTGAAAAAACATCATGCCGGATTCCCCCGATCTTCGACGATTTTGCCGTCCTGAATACGGATGACCCGTTTCGCCTGCTCGGCAATGGACAAGTCATGCGTGATCAGAATGATCGTATGTCCCAGCGCGTTCAGCTCTTTCATTTTGTCCATAACCTCGACGCCCGTCTTGCTGTCCAGGGCGCCGGTTGGTTCATCCGCGAGCAGCACGGGCGGGTTGCCGGCAATCGCCCTGGCGATCGCCACCCGCTGCTGCTGGCCGCCGGACAGCTCGGATGGACGGTGGTGCATCCGCTCGCCAAGTCCGACCTTGGCGAGCGATTCCTCGGCATTTCTGCGCCGCTCCTTATGCGGCATGCCCCGGTAGACCAGCGGGAGCTCGACGTTTTCCAGCGCCGAAAGCTTCGGCAGCAGGTTGAACTGCTGAAAGATAAATCCGATTTTTTCATTGCGGATTTTGGCCAGCCGGTTGTCGGACAGCTTCTTGACATCCTGTCCGTCCAGCAGATAAGTGCCCTCTTTAGCGATATCCAGACATCCGAGCATGTTCATAAGGGTTGACTTGCCTGAGCCCGACGGCCCGATAATGGCAACGAATTCGCCGTATTCGATCTTGAAGTTAATATCGTCAAGAACGGTCATCTTTTGATCGGCCATCACATAGCTGTGACCCAAGCCGACCACTTCAATCAGCGGGTGTTCCTTATCTTGAGCGGCTGTCTGATTCATTAACGGCCACCTCCGCCGCTAACGCCGCCTCCTCCGGAGCGGGTGCCGCTGCCTCTGCTGAAGCCGCCTCCTCCGGTGAAGCCTCCGCCCCCTAAACCGCCTAAACCTCCTGCTCCGCCAAAGCCGCCTGTAAAATTCCCTTGAGCCTGCGCGTTTGCCGAGGAAGTCGTGGACGCTCTAACCGTAGGAACCACTACTTTATCGCCTTCGTTTAAGCCGCTGACGATTTCAATAGTGTTTTCATCGTGAATGCCAACCTGGATCTCTTTCATTTGGACCCCGCTTGCCTCTCCGGTCCGGTTCGAAGCCCCGGTGCCACCGGCTGCGCCGTTGGTGCTGGCGTTAGCCGAGCTGCTGTTTCCGCTTGTCGTGCTGTTTCCGTTGGCCGTACTGCCGCCGCCGGCTGCGCCGTTTCCGAAACCTCTGGTACGGCCTTCCGTTCCGGAAGCAATGCCGCTGGATGAGGTACCCGCGCTTGTTGTTCCAGCACCTGCCGTGCCTGTATCTGTAACCGTTCCTGTGCCGTTCCCCCCTGCTGCCGTTTGTCCGCCGGAGGTTTGCCCGCCGGAAGCTTGTTCACCGGACGTTTGTCCATTCCGGAATGAACGGGTGCCGCCGGCCGAAGCGCCTTCACCTTGTCCTGACGCTCCGGCAGAGAATCCTGCACCTTCTCTGCCGGAGCCGCTTTCGCCGCCTGCAGAGGCTTCCGCCGAACCTGAAGGTAGAATAACCATGTATCTGTCCCCTCTTTGCTGTACCGCTTCGATAGGAAGCGTAAGGACATCTTTTTTCTCCTGGATGATGATCGAGGCTTCCGCCGACATGCCTACGCGGGCTCCGTCCGCTTTTTTCAAAGCGATCGTAACATCGAATAAAGAAACCCCGTTAGAGGATGAGCCTTCATTCGCAATCTCGCTCACTTCACCGTCGAACGTCTGATCCGGCAGTGCGTCCAGCGTGATTTTGGCGGCCATCCCTGTTTTAACCTGCGGAATGTCCAGTTCGTCCACACTGACCTTGACGCTGAGCTTCTGATAGTCCGTAATGACAAAAAGCTCCGTGCCGTCTTTGGCCTGCTCACCGTCGGTAATGCTCACCGTCGTGATGGTCCCGTCGATCGGCGCGAGCAGCGGCTCCGGAGCAGCCGCGTCCTCCTGCATTTTCGCCAGGTCATCCTGGGCGCTGCTGATATCCAGCTCCTGCTTTTCGATCGACTTTTTCACTTCATTTAATTCGTCGTCGGTCGCCCCGGATTGGACTTTTTCTTTAAACTGTTCCTGCAGATCCTCCAAATCCGATTGCTGCAGCTTGATGTTGGATTCGGCCTGCTTGACCTGGTCGGAAATATCGTCTGCCTCGTAGGTCAACAGCTGCTGGCCTTTTTTGACTACGTCGCCGACCTTGACCAGCACCTTGTCCACCTTGCCTTCGTCTTTCGGACGCACGCTTTCCTGCCCCGTGGCTATGACGGAACCTGAGCCCGAAACGCTGACCGTAATGTCCCCTTTCTTAACGGTGGTCGTGCTCTGCGGTGCGGCTTGTACCTGAACTTGTTTCCCCGGATAAAACTGCAGAAACACAAAAACGGCGCATGCCAGCACCACAACCGCAACCCCTGTCCAAATCCATCCCTTTTTTTTCATCGGCGCCCCTCATCTCTCCCTATACAGAAATGTATGTATTGTGTTCCTTTATTCTACAAAGCCGAAATTAATGGTTCCTGAAATGAAACTGAAGGTTTGCTGAATGTTTAACTTTCGGGAGATGTAGAGGCGCATAAAAAAAGACGGAGCAGGCCTCTGCTTCGTCTGGTGATGCCTTGTGGTGCCTTGGCACCTCTATTTAGTTCGGTTTTTGGCTGTTTCCGGACGACAATTTTGCCTCATGCCTCCATCTGCCGGCGGCGTAAGGCCGCCTGCTCGGCATGACGGGCCGGAACCTTGAAGAGAATCAAACGATAAAGCTCAACCAGAGCAAAAGCCGAAAGAGCATCTAATATAACATGCTGCTTCATAAACAGGGTCGAACAAATAATGGTGACCGACATTCCCCCGATCAGGAGCCTGTTCATCAGGCCGCGCGCAGGACTGGTAAACATCATCCGCAGAACCATATAACTTGAAAAACAATGAATACTCGGAAAACAGTTAAACGGCTGATCCCGGTCGTAAATAAAAGTGACCAGGCGGGAAAAAACGTCGCTCCCGCTCACAAGCGGGCGGGGGACCGTCGTCTGGAACACGCTGTAGATCGCGTAGCAGGTCAGCGCGCAAACCGTATAAAGCACGATAGACTGGTAATAGGCCTTTCTGTCCCTGAAAAAGAAATAGACCAGACAAGCGTAAATGTAAAAAATCCAGACCCCGTAGGGTACCGAAAAATACTTGATAAACGGTGTCGCACGGTCAAAATCAGTAACCAGAGAATACACATGTTTTGTGGGATGATCCACAAAATGATACAAATACCCCAGCAGCGGAAAAACAAGCATTAGAGCCAGCGGCAGCCAGCGCTGCTGCTCTTTGAGACGAAGTGATGCCCATTTAATCATTTACAATCAGAACCTTCCCAGACAGGATCGGGCAGCCAAAGGCCCCTGAACATTACTGACTTATTTTACTGCTCCGTCAGCAGGGCGGCAACCTCTTTTCAAATGGAAATTTGGCCCCCCTCACGGGGCCCTCGCTTCGACGAACCCCCAGGGGTTCTCATCCCAAGACGCAAAAAAGCTCTCCCGAAGGAGAGCTTTTGAAGACGTCCCAGAAGGGATTCGAACCCCTGACCGACGGCTTAGAAGGCCGTTGCTCTATCCAGCTGAGCTACTGGGACATATGTAAGGACAACGTATATTATTATACGGGAATCTGGATTTATTTCAAGTGTTTTTGATGATAGACCCGTGAGGCAGCAGCCGCCAAACGCGGTGCTGCGCACGGGAACGGTGACAATCTCCAGAAGTCATATTTCTGCGGCAGGCTTCGTTCAGAGTACAGCTACGATAAATTTTTAGAGGTACTCCTTCATTTACAGGCTCTCCTTCCTTACAGGTTCTCTTGCAGTTTGGCCGCGATTCGCTTCATTCCGAACAACGTATTCTTAAACTGCATACGATGAAGTTCGGTTGTTTGTGTTATCGATGACAGATGGCCGCCGAATTCCTCTTCGGAAATTTCTTCGTACGAGTTATGCAGATTGTTGTTGTACCAGTCGATTTCCGGATCGATGTCGGTACTGTACATGTGGACGATGTCGTAAGCCCCCTGAGGTGTCTTGGCTACATAAACGAGCAGGTCATGCTCGCCCGCTTTGCCGGAGCTGACCTCAATTTCCGCACAGCGCTGGCCGTTATAATCGGTCATCCGGCGGAACTCCGCGTTGGTGATTTTGTACATGCTGTCTTCCCCTTTCCTGGTTTCAATTGCAAACGCATCCTCATGTAGTTTCCATAAAGGACAGACATTTTATGCCCTTGTTCGGCATAATGTGTTATTACTTTGGGCGACATCACTACGCACCAGGGAGTGGCTGAAAGAGAGGATGAACATTAACCATGTGTGGAATTACAGGATTTATTGAATGGGGCCGGGACCTGACGCAGGATTCCGAGCTTCTGGTGAATATGACTGAAACCCTGTCCAGACGGGGGCCGGACGGTCACGGAACTTGGATTTCCAATCCCTGCGCCTTCGGACATCGCCGCCTGAGCGTCATGGATCCCGAGAACGGCGCCCAGCCGATGACTTTTGTGGATGAAGACACTGTGTTCACTATCGTATACAACGGAGAAATCTATAACGCACTCGAATTAAAAAGCGAGCTCCAGCAAAGAGGCCATCATTTCCGTACGACGTGCGACACGGAAGTTCTCCTTCACTCCTATGCCGAATGGGGTCCGGGCTGTGTGGACCGGCTCAACGGCATTTTTGCGTTTGCGGTGTGGGACAGCGTGAAGCAGCATGTTTTTTTCGCAAGAGACCGTCTAGGGGTTAAACCCTTGTTCTACAGTGAACAGGACGGACTGCTGGTCTTCGGCTCGGAGCCGAAGGCGATTCTTAAACACCCGGGAGTCGAAGCGTCTGTGGACGCGGAAGGGCTGGCCGAAATTTTTGCGATTGGACCGGCTCGTACACCTGGCCATGGCGTCTACAAAGAGCTGAAAGAGCTGCGCCCGGGGCATGCGATGATTTACAGCCAGTCCGGGCTGCGGATTTATCCTTATTGGCAGCTCCAAAGCGTGGCTCATGGGGACAATGTCGAGCAGACGGCCGAGAAACTCCGCGCCCTGCTGACGGATACGGTTGAGCGTCAATTGATCTCCGATGTGCCCCTGTGCACGCTGCTGTCCGGCGGACTGGATTCCAGCGCCCTTACCGCGCTGGCCGTCAACTACTACAAACAAACCGGCCAAGGTCAGGTCCACACCTTCTCCGTAGACTATGTGGGCAACGACAAACATTTTAAAGAGCATGTTTTCCAGCCGGGAGCCGATGGCCCGTGGATTAAACGGATGGTCGACGAGCTGCAAACCGAACATCACTATATACTGATCGACACGGATTCTCTGGTGGAAGCCTTGGATGATGCTACAAGAACCCGGGATATGCCGGGGATGGTCGATGTGGATTCTTCCCTGCTGCTGTTCTGTCATGAAATTAAAAAAGAAGCCACCGTCGCCCTGTCCGGCGAAGCGGCGGATGAAATCTTCGGCGGCTACCCTTGGTTCCACCGTCCAGAATTACGCGATTCCGGCACCTTCCCATGGTCCGTATCCAGCGCCTTCCGTGCCGGGCTGCTGTCGCCGGAGCTGAGAGAACACATTCAGCCGCTGGATTATGTCGAAAGACGTTATCAGGAAGCGCTGGCCGAGGTTCCCGCACTGGAAGGCGAAGACGACAACGACGCCAAAATGCGTGTACTCTCCTACCTGAACATCACCCGTTTCATGCCTACCCTGCTGGACCGCAAAGACCGCATGAGCATGGGGGCGGGACTCGAAGTACGCGTGCCGTATTGCGATCACCGGCTGGTCGAATATGTGTTCAACATCCCCTGGCACATCAAAATGACCGGCGACCGGGAAAAAGGTATCCTGCGCAAAGCCCTTGAAGGGCTGCTGCCGGACGACGTGTTGTACCGCAAGAAAAGCCCGTATCCAAAAACACATAATCCGGCTTATTTGGACGCCGTCCGCAATCAGATGCTCACGGTGCTGGATGATCCTTCATCCCCGATTCTCCCGCTGATCGACAGCAAGAAGCTGCGCGAAATCGCGGCAACAACCGATCCAACCTCACATCTGCCTTGGTTCAGCCAATTGATGTCCGGTCCGCAGCTGTTTGCCTATATCACCCAGGTAAACCGCTGGCTGAAGGATTATAACGTATCTATTCGATAATCGAACCGATAATCGAACTACTAATCGAACCCGGCTGAAGTAATCAAATACTAACAAACCAGCATGCAAAAAAGGCATCCCGCCCAGGGATGCCTTTGCTTTGTTCTATAAATTAAATCCTGCCTAATGGAACGACCTATATAGTAAGGCCAACACTGGTGAATCCTGATTCCCGGCCAGCGGATAGAGACGGGGAAAAAAGCCCTCCGTTACAGCGGTTTCGACTGCTTCTCCAGCAGCTCCGTAAGCTTGTGCAGCGCACGGCCCCGGTGGCTGATCGCCTGCTTCTCTTCCAGGCTGAGCTCAGCCATTGTCTTCTCGTATTCAGGCAGATAGAACAGCGGATCATAACCGAATCCACCGCTGCCGGACGGCTCGGACGTAATCCAGCCCTCCACCTCGCCGTCCGCCTCCACAAAACTTCCTGTTGCCGGATCATAATAAGCCAGGCTGCAGACGAATCGGGCCGGGCTGAGCAGCGGCTGCTCCGTATCTTCGCCCAAGCTCAGTTCGGCAAGCTCGGCCAGTAATTTTTCGTTGTTCATTTCGTCAGTCGCGCCTTCACCGGCAAAACGGGCGGAATACACGCCGGGTCTGCCGTCTAGTCGGTCTACGCACAAGCCGGAGTCGTCAGCTAGAACCGGCAGGCCCAGCCGGTCACCGACCTCTTTGGCTTTCTTGCGTGCATTTTCCGCAAAGGTCTGGCCATCTTCCACGACCTCCGGCACGTCCGGAAAGTCATACATGCTTTGAACCGGCTTTCCCAGAAAAGCCAGCGCGTGAGCGAACTCACGGACTTTCCCTTTGTTGCGCGTGGATACGATGATCGCATTCTGCTCCGTCATGCCTGCGCTCCGCCTCCAATTTTGTCAGCTATGGCCCCCAGCGCCTCACGCTGCTGAGTAATCATTTCGCTGATGCCTTTCTCCGCCAAAGCGAGCAAGCCATTTAATTCGTCCCGGGAGAATGGATTCTCTTCGCCTGTTCCCTGGACCTCTACAAATTTGCCCTGCCCTGTCATAACAACGTTCATATCGACTTTCGCTTTGGAATCCTCTTCATAATTCAAATCCAGCAGCAGCTGTTCCCCGATCACACCAACGCTGACGGAAGCCAGATAATCCGTTACCGGAAATACAGGCAGATTATGTTTCACCGCCAGCTTGTGAATCGCCATCGTCATCGCCACGAAAGCACCCGTAATCGAGCTTGTCCGCGTACCGCCGTCGGCTTGAATAACGTCACAATCGATCAGCACGGAACGTTCGCCAAGTGCCTCCAGATTAACAACCGAACGAAGCGCCCGGCCGATCAGGCGCTGGATTTCCATTGTACGGCCCGTCAATTTGCCTCGGCTGGCTTCGCGCTGATTGCGGGTATGGGTCGCGCGGGGCAGCATCGAATATTCGGCTGTTACCCAGCCTTTGCCTTGTCCCTTCATAAAAGGAGGAACCCGTTCTTCCACCGTTGCTGTACAAATCACCTTTGTATCGCCTACTTCAATGAAGACGGATCCTTCCGCATATTTATTCGTATTTACCGTAAGTGTCATTGCTCTACGCTCATCCTGAGCACGGCCATCCAGTCTCATGTTCCTGTTGTCCTCCTTAAATTCCCCATTATGCGGGGGCCTTGCTCCCCTTATTCTACCAAAGTCACCCGGCAAAAGCACCCTGCCTTCGCAGTCCTTGCCCCGCAAAAGCCATAGGCAAAAAAAAGAGACCGCCTGGTCTCTGATGTTTTGGTCCATCCCGGATGTGTGCTTGAGATCCGGTACAGGAGTTTCCAGCCTAAGTCAGTTTATCCGTTTTTGTCCGGGAACATCCCTGTTTATACGGACAAATCGTTGATTTTTTCCGGCCGGGTAACCGGGCTGCTGTAGGTTTTATTTTCGGTGTCCACCACATTTTTGCTGTCGTTAAACGTAATATTGACCTTGCTTCCTTTGGCGTTCTCTGTAACGGTGAGTACAACCGCCTCCAGCATTTGCGACGGAATCCGCTCGCCGCTTTCGAACATGTCATCATTCAGTGCGACGTTCACCACATCGTCCTTGGAAGTATCCACCGACTTCAGGGAAGCCGTTTCGGTGAGCACCTGCTCAAGCCCGTCCCCTTGCTGCGGACCGTCAATCAATTGGCCAAGCGCTGCCTTCAGCGGATCATCGCTGTTTGGAACAAAGCGGGTTACGGGTACAAAATAAGAGGACCCGTCTTCCGAGGTAGCGGTGAAATAAACCGTCACAGGTGTCGTTTGAGAAACGCTTGCTCCCCCGTTTAATTCCAAATTGATGCCTACGGCGCGGCTTAACGGGTATGGAATTGGCGTATGGTCAACCGGCATTTCGTTTAAACGCTGCCCGTCCACCCATACCTCGACGGAGTCTATGCCGGGCTGCTCGGTAAGCGTCCAGGTCACGGCCTCCATAACTTTTCGTTCATCCGCTTTGTCGTAGCCTTCGAAGTTTTTGGAAAACTCAACGACGGCCAGCTTCTGATCGGCTTTGACCGTTACACTTTTGACTTCGGTGCCTTCCGGCAGAATGCCGTTAAATCCTAATGGGAGCTCGCTTTGATAAGGGCCGTTCTTCACCAGGGTTTCAAGGCTCTTGACCAGTTTGTCGTTAGTGACTTCTCCGCTGGCCGCCTGTCCCTGTTCGTCTGCGGCCTTCGACGAATCCTGGACTTCCGCCGAAGTGTTATGGGCTTGCTGTCCGCCTTCATCTGCTGAATCTTCCGCGTTTGCCGAATCATCGGCAGCGGCTGCCAGGTCCTGCTCGTCCGCTTCAGACAAGCTTGAAGGGTTGGCGGTATTGTCCGCAGCGCTTTCCTCTTCAAGCGGATCGGCCGCAGAGGTTTGCTGAGCCTCTGAATGGGTTGAAGCTGCACCTGTTGAAGCTGTACCATCCGTATTTTGCACGCTGTCTGCAGTGCCTCCGTCTCCGTCAATTGGCAGTGACACCGGGGCTAGCAGCCCTTGTCCATTGTCCAGATAGACCGTTGTCAAAGCTGCCGGATCATGCTGCACTTCTGCTGCAGTCGGCGTTTCGCCGCTCAGCATTTGAGCTTCTACATTGGCTGGAGGCGCGTCGATCGTGCCGGAAGGGCCGGCTCCGATCAAGGAGCAGCCTGATAAAATAAGCGGCAGCGCAACCGCGCCGGCGGCGGCAGTCTTTTTCCAGTGTTTCATACGTTTCATGAATGGGGTCCTCCCTACGTTTATTGGGCTGGTTTGTACTACTATGTATACGAGCCTTCTTTTGAAAAATAACTATATTTTTTGCAGATTTGGACAACTTATTAAAGATGCTGAGAATGAGGTGAACTAGAAATGGAAGAACCCAAAATTCCTTATGCCCTGAATAGTAAGAAGGTCGCAGAGGCCACGAAATACTGGCTGGAGAAACGCGGCGTGAAGCTCGAGGAAATCGCTGAGCTGGTCTTGCTGCTGCAGAAGAAATATTACCCGAACCTCACTATGGAAGAGTGCCTGCATAACGTGGAACGGGTCTTGTCCAAACGGGAAGTGCAGAACGCGGTGCTTACCGGGATTCAACTGGATATTCTATGCGAGCAGGACCTGCTCATTCCCGAATTGCAGGATATGATCAAATACGATGAAAGCTTATACGGGGTAGATGAAATTCTTGCCTTTTCGATTGTCAACGTGTATGGAAGCATTGGATTCACAAACTATGGTTATGTGGACAAACTCAAACCCGGTGTGCTGGAGCGTCTCAACGACAAAAGCCTCGGGCCGGTCAACACTTACCTGGATGACATCGTAGGAGCCGTAGCGGCCGCAGCAAGCAGCCGGATTGCTCATCGCAAGCAGGCTGAACGCGAACAAGCCAGCGGTGAGGATTCTGTGGATACACTGGCTGAGAAAGGAACCTCTCTGTAAAAAGATAAAGCTGTCCAGGACGGATCTTCCGATCTTGTCTTGGACAGCTTCTTTTTAGCTTAGAATTCAATAAATTCGGGCTGCCTTACGGCTGCTGAACTGATAAAGTCCACGTTCCCCCAGTTCCATTTCCGCCTCATTTCTGTGCACCAGAAGAGCCAGATGCGCCAACGTTTCCGACATGGCGAAACGCATCTGATGAATGCCGGGCCTCATCCCGAAGAGGGCTTCGCAGATCTTGAAGCCGGTTTGGGTTCCTTCCTGCTTCAGCAGACCGGCCACCTTGGCCAAACGTTCCTCATGATGATCAAGCAGCTGCTGCACTCTTGAATGAAAGGAATCAAACGGATGACGATGCCCCGGAAAAGCGGTATTTACCTCAAATTGTCCCAGCTTCCGCAAGCCGTCCATGAAGGTCTGAAGCGGCTGCTCATCTCCCCCAGGATAGAAGCTGATATTAGGCGAGATTTGCGGCAGTACGGCATCCCCGCAGAGCATCATACGTTCTTCGGCCTGATAAAAGGATAAATGGCCGGTTGCATGCCCGCCGGTCAAAACAGGCTGCCAGAGCCAGCCTCCCATTTCAAGCTGCCGGCTTTCATCGATATAGGTCACTTCCGGCATCGGCTCAACCTGCTGGTAGAAGCTCTCCAAATGCTCCGGCAGCTGCCGGACAAGCGGCTCTGGAAAACCATGCTGCCGGAACAGCTCCGGCAGGGCTCGGTTCATGGACCTGTCCGGCTGCCACATCCGGAGTGCTTCACGGTGAGCTTCCTCTGACATCAGCACGGGTGCACCAAATTGCTGCTGAAGCCAGCCAGCCATACCGAAATGATCAGGATGATGATGGGTAACGATAATTTGTTTGACCTGCTGCGGGCCAATCCCGAATCTCTCCCGTATCCTCTTCCATTCTTGCTTCGTTATGTCCGAGCGCGGACCCGGGTCAATAATCGTCACCCCGCCGGATTTCGGCTCACGCAGCAGATAGCTGTTAACGAACCTCAGCGGGGGCGCCATCGAGATCGGAAGCTGAACCAATCTTCCGTCCAGCCATTCTTTGCTCCCGGGCCCTTCCGGATTTCCTGTCATCTCAAGCTTCTCAGCCATCTTACATCCTTCTCCCCACCATAATCATACGTTTGGATTTATATTGATCATACGGATCTTTATCGCTGTAACTCCCGTGAACCGCCTCAATCTTCAGACCAGCCTCTCCCAGCATCCACTCGAACTGGTCCCGAGAATAAAGCTTTATACGTTCCTCATATTGTCTTGTCTCGCCCGGGTCGCCTTCGGCATTGATGATTTCGATCTTCTTCTTCACAAAGCCGTTCTCCATCCAGCGGGTTTCTTTAATTAGTTGTCCATCATCAATCCGCTCGGACTGCGGGACCAAATGGCGTATCGTATATTCGGCATTCAGGAAGTCGATTACAAACCGTCCAGACGGTTTCAATACTCTCCGTATTTCCTCCAGCACTTTAAGGTGCTCTGAATCCTGAATAAAATAGCCAAAGGAGGTGAACAGATTGATTACCGCATCAAACTGCCCGTCGGCAAGCGGGAGACTTCGCATATCGGCTTTCAGCCAGGTAATGAGACCGTCCGGATCCTGTTTGATCGCCTCACGCAGCAGCATCTCCGACAAATCAACCCCGGTCATGTGATAACCGGACTGCTGAAGCGCCAGCGAGTGCCTTCCGGTTCCGCAGCATAAATCCAGCATTTTTGCTCCAGGTTCAAGGCCCAGCCACTCGATCATCTGCCGGACTTCCTGCCTCGCCCCCTGCTCATCCCGGTGTTTATAAACAAGCAAGTAATCTTCGCCAAAGCTGTGCTCGTACCATTCCGCCATCATACCGACTCCTTCTTGTTCTCCGGTTCCCTTTATTTTATAACCCTTTGCTTCCATTTCATATACCCTATTAACTTAAACAGGAATCTTCCTGCCTAACATGCAAACAAGCAGCAGCCGGGACTACCCCCGGATCTGCTGCTTGTTAGCTTTAGCTCTTGCAAAGAGATTATTCGTTTGTTGTCGCTCCGTCTTCGCCAGCTGTTTCAGCGGAAGCCGCGCTGCTGTCCAGCGAATTATTAATCGTAGATTTGGATCTCAAATCATCCAGCCAAGAAGTCGACATCGTGGACACCTGTTGGGTAACCAGCAGGTCTTTGATCTCGCCTTTCTTCTCGTCCAGGGTAGCGCTGTGTGCAGCCTTAGTATCCGTAGCTTTAACTACTGCAAATTGGCCGTCGGACGTTTTAACCGCGCTGCTGATGTCCCCTTTCTTGAGGGAGAAAGCAGCTGTTTCAATCGCCGGATCTACCGTTCCCGAATCCTTCGCAAAGAAACCAAGGTCGCCGCCGTTGTCTTTGGTAGCTGTATCCGTAGATTTCTCTTTAGCCAAAGCGGCAAAGTCAGAGCCGCCTTTCAGCTGGGAAATAATATCGTTGGCTTCTTTTTCAGTCGCCACTACGATTTGGGAGGCTTGTACCTGAGCAGGCGTATCGAATTGGGCTTTGTTCTGATCAAAGTAAGACTTAATCTGATCATCCGTTACCGTTACTTTAGGTTCAAGCAGCTTGCGGATTTGAGCTTCTTTCTTAAGCTGATTCTGGAAATCATCAGCGGTCATGCCATATTGGGCAAGCAGCTGGTTCAGTGCATCTTCGGAACCGAACTGCGTGATGTAGAAATCTCTTTCTTTCTTAATGTCGGCGTCAGTAACCTCAACGTTAGCTTTAACGGCTTCCTGACGGATCAGCTCGTCGTCGATCATTCCGCTGAGTGTTTGTTCACCGCCGGCTTTAACCAAAGCATCGTACAATTGGCCTTTTGTAATCTTGGCGTCGTTGACAGTAGCCACGGCTTTCTCGGAATCCTTCTGAGCAAACGGACTTGTGAACAAAGAAATGACAAGCAGAACGGCCAGAATGAGCGAAATTCCCATCCACAAGCCGCTGTTTCCGCGTTTCACCGGCGGTTCTTCATTCGCAGGAGCTGCTTCGGAAGCGTCTTCGGCTTGCATAACGGCCAAAGCCTCACTGTTCGCGTCAAGACCGGTCACCAGCGGGCCTTCTTCGCCACTTTTGTCTTCAGCGCGTACTTCTTGCTCTTGAACTTCTTCAGGAGCTTGTCCGACCGCGTCCGCTGCTTCTTTATGTTCAGCTTCAGCCTCGTGCACCTGCTCTTCTTTTACAGGCTCGGAAGCGTTAGGGTCTACTCCCTGCAAATCTTTTTTCTCTTCAGTCATTAATACGTGACTCCCTTCTGAATTTCTAAGCTTTTATTAAGATACCAGAAATTTGATGTAAAAACCTTAACGTTTACTAAAAATTATTCTTCATCTTTTTAAGGTTATATTAAGGTTAGCCAAAAAAACAAGATTCATCCATGTTTATCCAATGGACAAACGTGCGCGGACTCCATTTCCGCTGTCAACCAAAACGTAGTACAATAGACCATAGATTGATGTCAGGGAGGATTAAATAATCAAATGAGCTACCAAACTTATTTTGAAAACCGCAGAGAACAACATTTAAATGAACTCAAGGAATGGCTCTCCATTCCGAGTATCTCCGCTATTTCGCAGCATAAACCCGACGTGAACCGTGCGGCCCAGTGGCTCGCCGATACCTTGAAACGCGCCGGTCTTGAAAATGTCTCCATCAACGAAACGAAAGGCCATCCGATCGTGTACGCCGACCATCTGCACGCGCCGGGCAAACCGACGATTCTTGTGTACGGCCACTATGACGTGCAGCCTGTCGATCCGCTGAACCTGTGGCAGACGCCTCCGTTCGAGCCGGATGTCCGGGACGGAAAGCTTTACGCGCGCGGCGCAACGGACGACAAAGGCCAAGTATTTCTACATATTAAAGCCGTTGAAGCCATTCTTGCCGAAGAGAAAGAGCTTCCGGTCAATATCAAATTCTGCATTGAAGGCGAAGAAGAGGTGTCCAGCCCGAATCTGCCGATTTACCTGGAGCAGAACAAGGACAAGCTTGCAGCTGACGCGGTGCTGATCTCCGACACTTCCCTGATCGAAAAAGGCAAACCGGCCATCTCCACAGGCCTGCGCGGTTTGTGCTCTCTGGAGCTGACGATCAACACGGCGAACACTGATCTTCATTCCGGCTCCTTTGGCGGCGGCGTGCCAAATGCTCTGCATTCCATCGTGACCCTGCTGAACTCGCTTCATGACGCAGACGGACGTGTGGCCGTTGAAGGTTTCTATGACGATGTTGCCCCATTGTCTCCTGAAATGCATGCCGAGTTCGAGAAACAGCAGTTTAATGAGGAGAAGCTGAGACAAGATCTCGGCCTGACTTCCCTGTTCGGCGAACCGGGTTATACGTTTGTAGAGCGCGTTGGCGCTCGTCCTACCCTGGAGATTAACGGCCTGTACGGCGGCTTCCAGGGCGAAGGCTCCAAGACGGTTATCCCTAAAGAAGCGCATGCCAAAATCACCTGCCGCCTGGTAGCCAACCAGAATCCGCATGACATTTTGGAGAAAATCGAACGCCATCTGAAGGCTAACGTGCCTACCGGCGCCGTGCTGACGTTCTATCCGGGCGAGAAGGCTTTTGCTTTCAACATCGACCCTTCGCAGCCGATGCTGCAGAAAGCCGCTGACGCTTATGAAAAAGTGTACGGAACCCGCGCCCTCTTCACGAAAGACGGCGGCTCGATTCCGATCGTCGAAACCTTGTCCCGCGTGCTGACAGCTCCGGCCGTGCTGATGGGCTTCGGTCTGCCTGACGAAAACCTGCATGCGCCTAATGAGCATTTTAATCTGGAGAACTTCGATAAAGGTCTCCTGACCATTGTCGAATACCTGAGATCTCTGTAAGATTTCCTGACAACAACCGCCCGTTTCTCTCTGAACTCCAGAGAGGAAGGGCGGTTGTTCTTTGATTTCAGCTTGATAAACGATCTATAAATGGATATATATCCCACACCCCCCCCTCTAAATTAGCCCATTGCAAAATTTTATCAGTCTTTTTTATTTCTTGCTTTTTCCCTCCCCGAATGCGGGCATGTCCGCCCTTCATGGCAAGCTTTAAATCGACCATAGCGCCAAACCATTGATACTGCTGGTGTTGAGCGGCTTCCTGGCCGGATAATTAGCCGTCATTAAAGCGTCCTCATAGGGTAAAAACAACTCGGTTTGTAAACGGTTAATCGGAGCTTCTTGTAAGCGCAAACATCTGTGGGAATGGCGTTCCATCACCTTGACGCTTCACTTTTTCCCATGATAGGGTAGTTAACAAGAAGCCGGAAATTACTTTTTATTCCAAATGGAACATGCAAATTTCGGACCGGCTGCAGGATGAAACCTCACCAATCTACTAACAAAGGGGATGATGAGTTTTGATCAAAGGATTCATCTTTGATTTTGACGGCACGATTATTGACACAGAAACAGCCTGGTATTATGCGTTTAGAGACGCTTATGCCGAACATGGGGTTGAGCTGACGCTTGAGCAGTACTCCACCTGTATCGGAACGGATCTGAACGGCTTTAATCCTTACGAATATCTGATGACCGATTTAAACCTGCCGCTCGACAAAGAAGCATTCCGGCAGTCCATTCACCGCCGCCACGGCGAGCTGATGGAGCTGGAAGCGATCCGGCCGGGCATTCAGCAATACCTGGACGCCGCCAAAGAAGCCAAACTGAAGCTAGGCGTAGCCTCCAGCTCCTCCCGGGAGTGGGTCGAGAAACATTTGGACCAGCTTGGCATCACCGATTATTTTGAATGCATCAAAACCTCGGACGATGTAGCGAAAGTAAAACCGGACCCCGAGCTGTACCACCAGGCGCTGCAATGCCTGAACCTGAAACCCGAAGAGACCGTTGCGATCGAGGATTCGCCTAACGGCTCAAAGGCTGCCGCGGCCGCCGGGCTGCACTGCGTTGTGATTCCCAACGAAATCACCCGGTTTCTTGAATTTCAAACTCCGCATCACCAAACCAGTCGTTTAAGTGACCTCGATTTTGACCATGTCGTATCCCGCAAGCTTTTTCTTGAAGCCTGACCATTATTTTTGAAGTTTAGTAGATCTGTCGCCGCCCCCTGCCGCAAAGCGTTACCCGCTATCCACGTGGTCAACGGAAACCAGGGCATGGGAGAACGATTTCCTGTTATTTTGATTTTGCCCCTACCGCTTTCTTCCGCTTGTCCTGGTCCTGATCACGTCAGCACAACCTGACTGAATAAGGAGGAACAACTCTATGAAAGCTGTACATTTTGGCGCTGGCAACATCGGAAGAGGATTTATCGGCCCTGTGTTGTCCCAATCCGGTTATGAGGTTTGTTTTATCGCAAGGAACATGAAGAAGGTCGAGGAGCTAAAGAGACGCCGGCAGTATCCGGTAGTGCTCGCCAACGAAGACCGGGATTCCTTCCTCGTTCATAATGTGACCGCGCTCAGCTTGGGCGAAGATCATGCCGTTGCCGCCTCCATTGCAGAAGCCGACATCGTGACGACCGCCGTGGGTGTGAGTGCTTTAAAAGATATATCAGAGGCGATTGCCAAAGGCATCAGTCTGAGACTGAAGAAATTTCCCCAAGCCGGACCGCTGCATGTGATGGCCTGTGAAAACGGCATCGGAGCCAGCAGCCTCCTGAAGAAATGGGTGGGGCAGCATTTAAGGCCGTCCGAAGCCGAACTGGCGGAGACGCGGGTCGCTTTTCCCAACACGGTTGTCGACCGCATCGTACCGGTTCAGAAGCACAGGGATCCCCTGCGGGTCATGGTGGAGCCTTTCTGCGAATGGGTGATCGACCGCAGCCAGCTAATTGGCGAGCTCCCCCCTATTCAGGGCGCTAAATTTGCCGATTCGCTTCATCCCTATGTAGAACGCAAACTGTTTACGGTAAATACCGGCCACTGCTGCGCGGCTTATTACGGTTATTTGGAAGGGTACGGCACCATTCATGATGCCATGCGCGACCCGGGTATCCGTTCCAAGGTTAAAGGAGCCATGCTGGAAACCGGCCGGATGCTGGTTGCCGAACACGGCTTTGATGCCTTCAAACATGAGCTTTATATCGAGCAAATGCTGGAGCGTTTCGCCAATCCGCATTTTAACGATCAAATTCTCCGCGTTGCCCGTTCTCCGCTGCGCAAGCTTTCCCCTGAAGACCGCCTCATTTCTCCCGCCCGAAGGGCGAACGAGGCCGGGCTTAAAACGGAGCATCTGGTGTCGGCCATAGCAGCCGCCCTGTTGTTTGATTCCTCCAAAGATCCGGAAGCGGTACAGCTGCAGGCTCTTCTCCGCCAGAAAGGCGTCGAGCAGGTGGTGAAGGACGAGCTGGGTTTTCCTGAGGAGCATGCGCTTCACCGCAAAATCGTCGCCAGCTATCATAAACATTGCCTGAAATATCCGCACCTCGCCCATTCCGGCTTCGAGGCGATGGTCAAAAACAAACTGCCTTTGGCTTCCAACGAGGATTGATCCGGAAGAATCCAGAGTTTATGGAATAGGCTGAAAAGCAAACCATAGTCAACAAGACGCGGACCTTTCCTCCCCTAAAGCGGGATGGAGAGAGGTTTTGCCCCTTCCAACAAAAAAGCCTCCCCGCTTCCCATAAGGGAAGCCGGAAAGGCTATTTGCATTTTCGGGGACTTTGAATGAAGCGACTATATCTTAAGTTCCCCAAGCTTGATCAGCTCGACTACCGCTTGCGCGCGGCCCTTGACGTTAAGTTTTTGCATGACATTCGAGATGTGGTTTCGGACGGTTTTTTCACTTATAAACAGTTGTTCTGCAATGTCCCGAGTCGTTTTGTCCTGCACAAGCAGTTCAAATACTTCCCGCTCCCGATGAGTAAGCAAAAATTTGCTGTTGCGATCGCTGCCCTTCAAAATGTGTCACCCCTCCTTGCCCGGGTTTTGTTGTCTAACAAGGTTAAGGGATACAGTCAACACATTTTATGAGAGGGTCCACTTATTGGTGCGATGGCGAGTTAAAAATGGGCTTACTCCCCCGGCACTTATACAATGCCGGGGAGTTCAGCTTTATTTAAACGCCATCGCCGCCTGAACGGCTTTTTTCCAGCCGCTGTACAACGCTTCCCACTCCTCCTGCGGCATTGCCGGTTCATATCGCTGCGCCAGCTTCGATTTGCTGCAGATTTCCTCGCGGCCGCTCCAGAAACCGACGGCCAGGCCGGCGAGATACGCCGCGCCAAGCGCCGTCGTTTCGCTGATTTCCGGCACTTCGACCGGCACATCCAGCAGCCCGCTGAGGAACTCCATCAGGAAGCGGTTGGCCACCGCCCCGCCGTCGGCGCGCAGCGTCGGCACCGCGATGCCTGAATCCTGCTCCATCGCTTGCAGGATGTCTTTCGTTTGGTACACAAGCGACTCCAGCGTCGCACGGATGAAATGCTCCTTGCTGGTGCCGCGCGTCAAACCAAACACGGCGCCCCGGACGTCGCTGTCCCAATAAGGGCTGCCCAGTCCAACAAAAGCCGGCACCACGTACACGCCTTCCGTAGAGGCAACTCTCTGCGCATACGTTTCGCTGTCCTTCGCCGATTTGATCATCCGCAGCCCGTCGCGCAGCCACTGCACCGCAGAACCCGCTACAAAAATGCTGCCCTCCAGCGCATATTCCACTTTGCCGTTTATTCCCCAGGCAATAGAGGTAATGAGGCCGTGTTCCGAGTCCACGGGCCTGCTGCCGGTGTTCATCAGCATAAAACAGCCCGTGCCGTAGGTCGTTTTGACCATACCTTCTTCAAAGCAGGTTTGCCCGAACAAAGCCGCCTGCTGGTCTCCCGCCGCCCCCGCGATCGGCACCCTGGCGCCGAAGAAATGATATTCCACCGTGTGGGCATAAATCTCGGAGGACGAGCGGACCTCCGGCAGCATCGCTTTCGGAATGTTCAAAATTTCGAGCAGCTCCTCATCCCAGCCCAGCTCGTGAATGTTGTACATCAGCGTGCGCGAAGCGTTCGAGTAGTCGGTCACATGAGCAAGACCGCCCGACAGCTTCCAGATCAGCCAGGAATCGACGGTGCCGAACAGCAGCTCCCCGCGTTCCGCCCGCTCTCTTGCGCCGTCTACGTGATCCAGAATCCATTTCACTTTGGTGCCGGAGAAATAAGGATCGATAAGCAGGCCTGTTTTTTGATGAAAAAGCTCCTGCAGCCCCCGCCGTTTCAAATCCTCGCAAATCTCCGACGTTTGCCGGGACTGCCAGACGATGGCGTTGTAAACGGGGATGCCCGTATTTTTATCCCAGACGATAGCGGTTTCCCGCTGGTTGGTGATCCCGATGCCGCTGACGTCCGCAGCCTTCACGCCCGACTCCGACAAGCAGGAGGCAATCACCGCCAGAATGGAACCCCAGATTTCATTGGCATTTTGCTCCACCCAACCCGGCTTTGGAAAATATTGCGGGAACTCGTGCTGCGCCGAATGCACCATCCGTCCTTCCTTGTCGAATAAAATAGCCCGCGAGCTGGTCGTGCCTTGATCCAGAGCCATGATATATTGCCCCATTATCCGTTCCTCCCCGTCCTCTTGGATGAGATTTACCCTTTATATAGTTATAGTAAGAGAAAGCCGCGAATTTGTAAAAAAAGTCACACCGGCTCAAACGGCTTCGCCTCTCGCTTCTGCACCTCCTTGAAGCAAAAAAAAGCCCCGCAATGCGGGGCATAAGAAATTTGGCTTCAAAGCCTATACAAATAAAGGCTGGTGCCTCTTATTAATCCCGGTCCGTCAGCCTCCTGCGCCAAGGTGTTCCCAGCTTCGGCAGCGCCCAGCGGTCAAGCCCGTACCAGCCCGCCACCTTCCAGGCCATTACGAGCCAGGTCGCCAGCACAAACAAAATCGGATTGGTGCTGAGCGTACCGGCGAACAAATAGCTGACATTCATTACTCCTCCAAAAAATGCTGCAATCCCGGTTAATAAACCTACAATCAATCCGATCCCGACAAGCACTTCACCGAATGCAACCAGATAGGAAAAAACTTTGGCGTTCGGCAGAACAAACTCCCTCAGAAAGGAAGCGTACCATCCGGTTACGTCGGCATGTTCCCCGCCGGCCTCTGCTTTGGTGAGCGCCCCCTGCAGAAAACCCGATAACCCGGTTCCGGCCTTGGAGCCGACCCAGGCATCCGAATTCACTTTCTCCCAGCCCGCCGACAGCCATTCATAACCGACGTATAAACGGATAATCAGCCAAATCCAGGCGGAACGTGTGCTGGAGAACAGAAAACGCGACACCGGATTTTCAGGAACGATGATTTCCTTGCCATACAAAGGATTACTTTCAGATGGTTTACTCAAAGTGAATTTCTCCTTTCTTCTACTGCTCATTTTTACATTATCCGGAGAGGCAGCAGCCATTATACACCGGATGGAAAAATAACACAGACTCTCTTCTGACAAAAAGACCGATTCTCCTTCTTTCTAAAAGAATTTCGATTTCCTTGTTTTACTAAAGTTAGGGATTGACGGAATAAAGAGGTCTGACTATGATAGATTTATCACATTGCAATTGATAATCATTATCAAATAAACTTACATATAAAGGAGCTCGATTATGAACATACGTTATGCCTTAGCTTTTACCGCTTTAGCAGCTGTTCTGGTGACTGCAGGCTGCTCAAGTAACACTAATAATGCAGCTGGCAGCACGCCAGCTGCCGCTAATTCCACTAATGCCGCTAACTCGGCAGCAGACACTTCTGCCGCAAACTCAGCAACTACTTCCCCTTCCGATGCCTCTGCCGTCGACTTGACCGCAGCCATCGACAGCTACAGAGCTTACGTCATTCAGGAAACGGACGCCCTGGTGAAAGATACCGGCTCATTTGTCGACGCGATCAACAGTGGGAAACTTGAAGAAGCCAAACAGCTGTATGCACCAGCCAGAATGCATTACGAGAGAATCGAACCGATTGCCGAAGCTTTAGGAGATCTGGATCCAAACATCGACGCACGGGACGGAGATGTAGAGCCTGCTGAATGGCGCGGCTTCCACCGGCTGGAGAAAGCGCTGTGGGAAGACAAATCGACGGATGGCACCAAAGAGTTTGCTGACCGTCTGCTAAGCGACACCAAACTGCTTCGGGCTAAAGTCGAAACCGTAGAGATTGATCCTTCCCTGCTCGTTACGGGAGCCGTCGAACTTCTGAATGAGGTGTCCACCTCCAAGGTGACGGGCGAAGAGGACCGCTACTCGCGTACGGATCTGTATGATTTCGCGGCAAACGTTGAAGGCGCTCAAAAAATTTATGAGCTGCTAAAACCAAGCCTGGCCGACAAAGACGCCGAGCTGAACCAGAAGATCGCTGACAGCTTTAAAGTATTGCAGGATGAATTAAACGCCTATGCCAAAGACGGCGGGTATGTCTCTTATGACGTGCTTAAGGAAGACGAAGTCCGCAAATTAAGTCAGAACCTGGACGCGCTCGCAGAACCGCTGTCTCAAATGGGTACTTTACTGGGAGTGTAATCTAATGAAGAAGAAGTTATCTGAAAACACTATAAGTCATAATGAAACCGGGACGTCTGACAAGACGCCCGGTTCTCTGCTGAATAAACCTGTAAGCCGCCGGGATATTTTGAAAATGGCTGGCGTAGGCGGCCTTGGCCTCCTGCTGGGCGGCGGAGCGGCCGGAGCTTTGTTTTCCAGTACGCAGGCCATTGCGCGCCGCAAAAAAGTATTGAATGCCGGCAGGTCCGACCGGACGGTTTATCCCTTTTACGGGAAACATCAGGCAGGCATTATTACCCCTTCGCAAAACTTCATGTGTTTTGCTTCCTTTGACCTGACTTCAACCCAACTGGACGAAGTGAGGGCTTTGTTCAAGAAATGGACCACGGCGGCAGCCAGCATGACGCAAGGCCTGATGCTCGGCGACGAGCCCGCCAACACCAATCCTAATTTGCCGCCAGCCGACACCGGGGAAGCGGCCGGGTTGATTCCTTCCAAAACAACGATTACCTTCGGCGTAGGCCCTTCCTTCTTTGACAGCCGGTTTGGTCTGGCCGGCAAACGCCCGGCAGCCTTCCCGGATCTGCCAAAGTTCCGGGGCGATGCCCTGCAGTCTGAATGGTGCGGCGGGGATGTTGGCGTTCAGGTATGCGCCGATGATCTGCAGGTCGCTTTCCATGCCGTACGCAACCTGGCCCGAATTGCCAGAGGTACGGCCGTGCTACGCTGGACGCAGGAAGGCTTCCAGCGGACAACGGCCGCTGAACCGTCTTCAGGCACTCCACGAAATCTGATGGGTTTCAAAGACGGAACCGGGAATCCCGATGTCAATGACGAAGAGCAGATGAAGCAGGTCGTTTGGGTTCAGCCGGAAGACGGCGCTCCATGGATGGCCCAGGGAAGCTACATGGTTGTGAGACGCATCCGCATGCGTCTTGAGGTTTGGGATCGATCCACCCTGGATGACCAGCAGCAGACCTTTGGGCGCTACCGCGACAGCGGTGCTCCGCTTGGGGCTCATAACGAATTTGATCCGCTCGATTTCAGCGCTAAAGACGCATCGGGGAATCCGGCTATTCCCGTGAATGCCCATTCCCGCCTTGCCCATATGGATGGCAAAACCAAGCTGCTGCGCCGGGCCTATTCGTACTCCAGCGGTTTGGATCTGAAAACGGGCCAGCTGGATGCGGGTTTATTCTTTATCTGCTTCCAACGGGATATTAGAAAGCAGTTTGTCGCGATGCAGGAAAGACTAGCAGCCAGTGATAAGCTAAACGAATATATCTCCCATATCGGCAGCGCCAGCTTTGCCTGCTTCCCGGGTGCAACCGAAGGCGGATATATCGGGGACCAGCTCTTTTAGATAACGAATTCCAGGCAGAAAGAAGGATTCATATGAACGAACAGACACAGGACTGTGCAGCGGATCGCTCGGAACCTGGCAGAGCTGTGCGGTACAACCCATCGAGACAGGCTTTTATTAAGCATCAAATAGATAACGTAACCTGTAAAAGCTATAAAAGATCTAAAAGATCGATTCTTAAGCCGTTCATAGGCCTTCTGCTGGCAGCAGCGTTGCTTCTTGCTCCGCTCTGGCTCACAGGGGCCGAAATCCCTGCATATGCTTCAGATCCAAACGACCAGGCTGTGCTGGATACCCTGCTTCCGCTCGTCGGCGGTGCGCTTGTTGCAGCGGGGAGCGAAGAATGGCCGGAAGCTTCCAAAGAGCTTTCCCAGTTCCGTTCCGCGTGGCAGACCCTGTCCGTACCGGATGATTTCAACAGCCGGATCACCTCGGAGGCTGAAGCTGCGGAGAAAGCGGTCAATTCCCGGGATAAAGACGGCGCTTCCCAAGCCTTGTCCGTTCTCGCGAAGGACGTCAATGCTTATCTGGATACGGCCAGCGGGAGTGGAGCAGCCCAGGGAGAAGCAGCTGCGGCTTCGGCCGCGGATGCCGGCAAACAATCTGCCGGAGACCTGCTGACTCTAAGCGGCAAAGTCGCCAGCGATCTCGAACAGTCCGATCTGGAGTCGGCCAAGCGGGATTACAAAGCGGTCACCGATGGATGGACCAAACTTGAGAACCCGATCCGCCAGGCTCATTTCAGCTTGTACAGCAAGCTGGAGACAAAGATGAGTCTGGTCCGGGTTGCGCTGCAGGCTGAACCCGCCAAAACGGACCAGGCTGCCGCCGAGCTGGCCGAGATGAATGCCATGCTTCAGGATTATTTGGACGGCAAGCTGGACGGGGTACAAGAGGAAGCTCCGGCCGCCGGAAGCGCTTCTCTGGCAGACGCCGTCACCTTGCTGCATAACGCCTCGGCGCAGATTGATTACGCTGATGCGGCCGGTGCCCAAGACAAACTGGAACAGTTTGTTGAAATGTGGCCTTCCGTGGAAGGCGCGGTCTCGATCTCTTCTCCTTCGGCTTATCAGAATACGGAAAACCGGATGACGGAAGCCCTCGGTTACCTGGCTTCTAATCCTCCGGCCACGGATAAAGCCCAAACGGTGATCGGACAAATGCTTGACGAGCTTGAACCGATCTCTAAGGTGACTTCTTACAGCGCCTGGGACGCTGCGCTTGTTATGCTCCGCGAAGGACTGGAGGCCATTCTGGTTGTAGCGGCCCTGCTGGCCTTCGCCAAGCGGGCGAACAACCGCCCGGCCCGCAAGTTCATATGGTCCGGAGCGGTAACCGGCCTCGTGCTCAGCGGTCTTCTGGCCGTACTGCTCACCTTCGCCGTCTCCCAAGCCGCCTCAGGAAGCACACGGGAGCTGACGGAAGGCCTTACAGGCCTGTTCGCAGTAGTCATGATGCTGACGATTGGCGCCTGGCTCCACGGCAAATCCAGCACGAAGGCATGGAATGCGTACATCTCCAAGCAGGTTGGCGGGGCTATTGCCCGCGGCAGCTTGTGGTCGCTGTTTACGCTTTCCGGATTGGCGATCTTGCGCGAAGGAGCTGAGACGACGATATTTTATATCGGAATGGCTCCTTCCATCTCGCCGGCCGAGCTGGTTCTGGGCATCGCCGGCGCTTTGGCCGCACTGGTCGTATTGGGCTACTGCATCATCCGGTTCAGCAGCAGGCTGCCGATCCGGCCATTTTTCCTGACGGCTACCGTATTGATCTATTATTTGGTGGTTCGTTTTCTTGGCGAAAGCCTTCACGCCCTGCAAATTGCCGGCAAGCTGCCCGCACACAGCGAAAGCGGACTTCCGACCGTTGGCTGGCTGGGCGTTTACCCGACCTGGGAGACCATTATTCCACAGGTGCTGCTGGTCGCCTGGATTGTTTATTCCTTTACACGGCGGCCGCATGGACAAAAGCCGGACAGCGGACATCAGGCTCCAGCCATTTAGAACGTGCAATAATAACAACAAAAAAAAGGAAGAGAGCGCAGATACGCTCCTTCCTTTTTTTGTTGTGAGAAAAAAATCCCCTCCGCTCTGCACCGAAAGCCGTTTACCGGCTTATCGGGCGCTGAACAAGAGGGGGGACGATTATTTTTTCAGCCAAGGTGGTTTGTCCATTACCGATAATTTCTCGACGATGTTAACCAGGCTCTCCACTTCGGATAACTCCAGTTTCTCCAAATACCATTTGACGATTCGGATCGACTTCTTCCGCCCTTCTTCCATCGCCTGATTCCCGCATTCCGTCAAGGAAACCAATACGGCTCTCCGGTCTTCCTTGTCATGACGCCGCTCAACAAATCCATTCTGGACAAGCCGGTCGAGCATTACGGTAATAGCACTCGGCTTGACCTCAAGAGCATCCGCCAGGTCGCTGACCTTGCACGGCCCTTTACGGTAAATGTAAATAAGCATGTGGAACTGCGGGCCGGTAAGCCCAAGCTCTTTATGGCGCATAATATCATTTTCTATTTGCTTAAACGTTTTGGTCCAGCCTTTTTGCAGCCGTTCGATATAATGATCCAATTCTACCTCCACGGTCTGCCCCCTCTCTACTGCCTGTAGCCAAAGCAAGCTATATTATAAATTTAACCTAACTAATGCGATATCTCAATGCTTCTGTTAGTATCGGCCTGTATGAACTCCCCTATTCGGCGGGCAAAACTACAAGCAAAGGGTTGCATCGCTGATGAAAATGCACTAAGATAATCTTGAAAATTATTTTCATCATATATTAAATTAAATAGAAAATTATTTTCTGAATGTAAAAACGGGAAGGTGAACGATATTTCGACGGTTTCTACTCCTATCCTGCATGCGGTGCAGGAGCATCTGCCGCAGCTTTCCCAGCAGGAGCGCCGGATTGGCGAATATATTCTGGCTTCACCGGCCTCCGTTGTCCATTTGGGTATCACGGAGCTGGCCGATCAGTGCGGCGTTAGTCCTTCGACGGTTACCCGCTTCTGCAAAGCTTTTCATTTTAAAGGTTATCCCGATTTCAAAATGAAGCTGGCCGGCGAGCTCGCTCAGAAACCGGCACAAAACGCCTATCAGGATGTGATTGCCGGCAATGACCTGCGAACCATCGCTTCAGCCATGGAGGCCAACCATTTAGCCTCGATCGCCGATACGACCCGGCTGCTTGATATCCAGCAGATCCAGCAGGCCGTTGAGGCTCTGTGCGGAGCCGGACGAATCGACCTTTACGGGGTGGCTACATCATCCATCGTCGCCCAGGATTTCTATCAGAAGCTGGTGAGGATCGGCAAGAACTGTACAGCCTTTGCGGACTCGCACATGCAGATCACAGCAGCTACTACTTTGAATAAAGGCGATGTGGCTGTAGCTGTCTCCTATTCGGGAGAAACGCCGGAAACCATTGCGGCACTCAAATGCGCCAAAGACAGCGGGGCTACAGCGATCTGCCTGACTCATTATGGCAGCAGCTCTCTAGCCTCTCTGGCCGATATTCCGCTGTTCTCTTCCTCCCTTGAGGAGGGCATGCGCCGCGGCGATATGGCTTCGCGTATTGCCCAGCTTCATATTATAGACATCCTGTTTATGGGGATGGTCAGTTCCCGGTTTGAGGATTACGTTCCCAAGCTGGAGCATTCTTATCATAATGTCCGAAGTTACCGCTAAAATCATTTTTGGAGGAATTCAGTGATGCCAAACATTATCAAAGCGCAAAACGAAGAGCAATTTAACGACATCGGGGCAGGTATTGTTGCCAGCCTTCTGCAAAGCAATCCCAAAGCCCTGCTTGGTTTAGCTACAGGCAGCTCGCCTGTGGGCGTGTACGGTCGCCTTGTTGAGCTCTATAAAGAAGGTTCTGTAAGCTTTGCCCAAGCCCAGAGCTACAATCTGGACGAATACGTGGGTTTGCCGTCCGATCATCCGGAAAGCTACCGCCGGTTCATGAATGAGAAGCTGTTTAATCTCGTAGACATTCTTCCGGAAAATACTCATGTGCCTATGGGCTCTTCGCCTGATCCCGAGAAAGCGGCTGCTGAATATACGGAGCTTCTGCAGCAGGCCGGACGGCTGGATCTGCAAATTCTCGGCGTAGGGTTAAACGGCCATATCGGCTTTAATGAACCTGCCAGTGAGCTGCATGGCTTCACTCATGTCGTCACGCTGGATGAAAGCACGCGCCAAGCCAATGCCCGGTTCTTCTCCTCTATCGACGAGGTTCCGACCCAGGCCATTACGATGGGCATCGCTTCGATTCTGCACGCCAAGCAGATTTTACTGCTCGTCAGAGGCGCCGAGAAAGCCGAAGTTATCTCCCGCGCTCTTAATGGTCCTGTTACGACACATTGTCCGGCTTCGCTGCTGCAGACACATCCCAACGTCATCGTGCTGGTCGATCAGGAAGCGGGGCGTCTGCTTTGATGAACCGTTCCTTTGTCATTACTAACGGTAAGATTGTTACCCCAACCGGGATTATTGAAGACGGATCCGTAGCCGTTGAGAACGGCGTAATCACTTTTGTCGGCTCTGCATCTGCAGTCAAACACACGCTTGCTTCCTATCCAGAAATTATAGATGCGGACGGCAAATATGTGCTTCCGGGCTTTATTGATGTTCACGTGCACGGCGGAGTCCATCATGACTTTACCGGAGCTGACCAGCAGGGAATCGAGGCTATTACCCGTTTCCACTGCTCTCAGGGAACAACGGCCATGCTGGCCACGACCATGACCGCCCCGCGGGATGTGCTGAATCAGGTGTTAGAGGAAGTCCATACCTTTAAATCGGGTGAGATGCCTTATGCCCAATTGGAAGGCGTGCATCTGGAAGGGCCGTTCATCAGCCCGAAATGGCCAGGAGCGCAAAATCCGGAGCATATCGTTAATCCGAACCGGGCCTGGATCGAAGAATGGGAAACCCGTTATCCGGGGCTCATCAAGCAGGTTACCTTCGCTCCGGAGCGCAATGGAGCTTTGGAACTGATTGCTTATCTCCGCAAGCAGGGCATTGTTGCTGCCGCAGGTCATACCGATGCAACCTATGAGGAAATCATGACGGCAGTGGATGCCGGGCTTCATCATGCCGTGCATACCTTTAACGCCATGACGCCAATGCATCACCGCAAGCCGGGGACAGCAGGTGCTCTTCTAAGCTCGCCGCAAATGAGCGCCGAAATCATTGCCGATGGCATCCATGTTCATCCGGCGGTCATTTCCGTATTGGCAACCGTCAAGAATAACCATAATCTGGTTCTGATCACGGATGCCATGTCGGCTGCCGGGCTTGGAAACGGCGATTATATGATCGGTGATCTTCCTGTCGTGATGAAAGACGGCGTATGTACGCTGAAGGACAGCGTGGGCACCTTGGCTGGCAGTACGCTGACCATGATCCGCGGATTCCGGTTCCTGGTTCAGGAAGTAGGCCTAAGCATCGAACGCGCTTCGGAAGCAGCCAGCGGCAATCCTGCTAAACTGATCCGGATCGCTGACCGGACCGGCTCGATCGAAACCGGCAAACAGGCTGATCTGCTGCTTGTCGATGAACAATTAGAGCTGCAGACCGTTTGGGTAAAAGGTCTTCAACACGAAGCTTAATCGCTTAATCCTGCATTAGATAAGGCTGATTTAACAAGAAAAGAGCATTCCTACGCTTGGCGCGAATGGAATGCTCTTTTTTTGTCATGCTAAGATTAACGGTTCGGATTCATATCAAACCGGTTGTTGTTGTTATTCGTTGGGTTCGTATTAAAGATACCCGTATTGCCTGTATTCGTACGTCCCATATTTCTTAAACGTTCAGGGAACAGGTTGTCGATCATGCCTGCCAAATCGTTGGTTACGTTACGGGCACCGTTCGTTAACGGATTGTTGCCCAATGTTGTTCCACCGCCCGTGTTGAAGCTGCCAAGCTGGTTTACGAAATCGGCATTGTCCGAGATATAAACCTGCTGGATCTGCGGGGCTGAACGTTTAATTGTACGTTCAATTTGGCTGCGGACGTCGGCTGGAATTGTGCTGGCGTTATTATTCGTGCCGTTATTCGTACCATAAGTAGTGTACCCTCTTCCAGCACCTGCGCCATGAGGCATGTTATCAGCCTGTGCCCCTAATCCCCCGCCCAGTCTGGAACCGTCATAGATCGTTCCGGGATTCGGATTATATCTGCCTGCCGGATTGGTACCGCCGCTTAAGTTACTGGTGAAGTCGAGTCCGCGAGCAGCACCCGCGACGCCATTTGGACGGTAGTCGCTTCCGCCTGGGTTAACTCCTTGTCCCATCGAACGTCCAAGCGTTGAGGTACGGCCCGTGACGTTGCCGGTGCCCAGAGCGCCCGGTCCCCGTGTACCGAGGGTTCCGTTAGGCACACTCAGGTCATTCATTGACCCTGTTCCGTTGCCGGAAGCACGAGTACCGCCCAAAGAAGGATTGGTGCCGTTTAAGTTAACAGCAACAAAGGCTTCATTGCCGGAAGTCATGACATGGGCAGTACGAACACTGCCAATCTCCATAACCTTTTTACTCAGCACTTGGCTGTACTTCATGTTCCGCAAGTTATCCCGGCCCTGATCGTTAGAATTGATATTCAAACGATGAGCGGTTTGATTTTTCACTCCTTGCGTACCAACCTTATTGTTTTGACCGCAGCCGGTCAGGCCAAGCATACCGACTACAAGAGCTGCTGACAAAGACAAACCCAAAGTTTTTGAAGCTCGCATAAATGGTCATTCCCCTTCCATTAAGCATAATGAGTGACAGCTATAGAATGACCTTTATAAAGATGTAGTATCCAGAAAGAATTTAGCATTTGCCCGGCACTTGACCACACCTTGGCAGACGCCTTGACGTACCTTATAGAAGCTTGTTGACCGTCAAATTCCAAGGTTAGAGGTGAATGGGCCGTTGAAAATTTTATTTACGTTCTTTATTCCAAGCGGCGGGGTGGAAACGCTGAACCGGATGCGCAGCAGAGTTCTGCGCCAGCACGGTGTTGAAGCCCATCTGCTGTATAATCAGGCCGGAACGGGTCTGCAAAATATTTCCGACATTCCGGTGTTCATCACGAACTCGGATGCGGATCTAAGGGCCATCGTCCAACAGCAGCAGTATGATGCCGCCATCGTGACCTCCGATTTCACGATGGCTTACCGTCTACGCCAAGCCGGGTTTACCAAACCTATCCTGTTTGAAGCCCAGGGCTTCGGTATGTGGAAGGATGCCTATTTGACCGTTCTGGAATCGGAGCCTTTCGTCAAGCA
This sequence comes from Paenibacillus physcomitrellae, assembly GCF_002240225.1. Lineage (NCBI taxonomy): Bacteria > Bacillati > Bacillota > Bacilli > Caryophanales > Paenibacillaceae > Paenibacillus > Paenibacillus physcomitrellae. Next base: position 2,044,750 of record NZ_CP022584.1, read on the forward strand.
TTTCACTAATGGCATTCTGATGCCGCCTACCGCTCATCTGACCGAGTTGTTTGATCTTCTCTGCCCGGATGTGCCGAGATATGTCATTCCGAATATGATTGATCTCAGCCGTTTCCCCAAGCTGGATGTACCGGCTCCGAAGAATCCGATCGTAGCCTGGATTGGCAGATTGGAACCCAATAAAAACTGGTCGGAGTTTATGTTTATCTGCTACGGACTGCTGCAGGTTAAACCTGGCTTGCAGATCCGGATGTACACGGATGAGACGCTGGCCGCTCCTGAAGAGCGCAATGCCTTCTACGGGCTGATTGAGCAGCTGAACCTGACCGGAAATCTCCATACCTTGCACAGTGTGCCAAATGATCAGATGCCTTATCATTACTCGTTGATCAGAGCCTCAGGCGGCATGGTGATTTCCACCTCCAAAATGGAAGGCTTCGGCTATGCGGTCGGAGAGGCCATGGCCTGCCGCTGTCCTGTGCTGAGTACAGATTCCGACGGGGTGCGGGCTTTTATTGTGCCGGACGTTACCGGCACCTTCTATCCGCTGGGAGACATAGCTTCCGCCATCAGGAAAGCTCTTCGTCTAATGGAGGATACAGCGCTTCGCCAGCAGATGACCGAAGCCGCATACCGGCATCTGCAAACCCAATTGTCACCGGACGCCTATGCCACTTCTTTGATCCAAACGCTTTATGCTTTGGGGAGTTAAGGAAGGAAAGGAATACCTTTTTGTTCTATGCAAACTATATAAAAGCATCCCGCTAAGCTAAGCAAAAAAGCACCCCGCTAAGCGGGATGCTTTTTCTTCTTTATATGAAAATGCCGTCATCAAGAAGCCGTCCACTCGACATTCAGTTCGCTCCACATGCCCATGATTTCTCCGGAAGCGTCCCGGAATACAATGCGGATCGAAGCGTGGCGCTGCAGATGAATGCTTGTCGTGATGACCAGCAGCATCGGCTCATAAATCCCCATATTCCGGATATGCATCACGGAACCCCGCTCGTGGCAGGGAGCTACTTGGGACACAAACTGAAATACGGTATTCCCGTTCACTAACCCCAATATACAAGCGTCAAAAGGCTCCACTCCATTGTTGGCTACAGCTACGTCGATCAAATGAATCGGTCTCGCAAACGGAGCCATCTCACTCATAATGAGCGTCTGAAATCGCGCCACCCGAACCACCTCTTCTTCAGCTTGTTCGGGTCAACAGCACCTGTACCGCATGTTCAAAATCGGCGGCGCTTTTGTCCCAGGTGAAATGATATGAATCGGCTTGGCCTGTAGCGGCAAGCTGTGAACGAAGCACAGGATCTACAATCAGGCGGGAAATGTCTTCACCGAGCCGATTCTCATAGCGGTAAGACATCAGGCAATTGACCTCGGGACGGCAATAATCGGCATTCCCGCCTGAATATAAGGTGACCAAAGACGCACCACAGCGCATCGCTTCCAGCCCCGGCAGGCCGCCCGCATCATAAACGCTTGAACTGACAAAGATATCCGTCATGTTGTACAGATATCTCAGTTCCGTATCATCCGCCGGCGTAACGATCCGGAACAAACCGTTTGCTCCAAGCTGCTGCAGCTCCGGTGACCCTTCATATTCCGCCGGCGGGCAGATAAGGTTAATATCCACGTCCGGGTACTGATGTTTAACTCTTGCCAGCTCATACAGCAAATATTCCTGATCCCTGTGCCAGGAGAAGCTTGGGGTTACACTGCGGACAACAGCCGTAATACGAAGACCCGGAGCAAGCTGATTCCGGAAATTCATATTATGGAAAAAGCTGCTGACGCCCACAGGCACAATCATGCCGCCGATCCCATGAATGATTTGAATCAGCTGCTGCTCCCAGCGCGACAAAACGAGCAGATGCTCCGTCATAGAATAGGTAGGAAAAGAGGCAAAGTTGTCGCTTAGAAAAACAGGCTCGTAACATAAGGCTAACCGGACATGAACCCCTTTGCCCTGGGTGCTGGCTTCGGCCGCCGGATATACGGTTGTGTAGAAATTGGATACGATCACATCCGCATTTGGAAAATCTTCAGCCTTCAGCACACTTTGCTCCACCCGGTGCACCCTGGACGATATGGCGTATTCAACCACACCCTGAGCCGGCATGACGAGGGTAACCTCGTGGCCTCTTGCCGACAGCCAGTTCGTCAGTTCGGCAAGCATCCGCTGCGCCCCTCCCTGGCATAAAGTCAATACGGGAAAAGTAAAACGCATCTTAAGCCCCCTCCTCCTGATCGGTTAACGCTATCCTCATTTATCTTTAATGATTTTGTACGCAAGAATCGCATCCACCGGAGGTGCATTCTCGCCGAAAGCCGCACGGAAGGAAGCATTTTGGGCGTTATGAAAACCTTTAAGCACGATCACCCTGTATCCGCGCTGCATGAACTCTTCCGGCTCCCAGCCGCTTTGATGAGTTTGGAACTTCTCGCCCTTCAGCCCGTAGTTATCCAGACTTTCCTGTGGAAAGAATCCTCTCGGCGTAAAAATAACCACCCGCTGCCGGGCAATTTTCTCGGCGGCACTCAGCACTTTCCGCGCATCCCCCTTGGAAAGATGCTCAAGCGAATCAATCAGCGCGACAGCATCGACGGACCGCGGCATCAGCAGCGAACCGATTTGACGGGCATCCGCCACAATCGGCAGCACAAAAGCCGAGGTTTTGCGCAGATTCTCCAGATAAGGACGATGAATATCCATAGCCACAATGATATTACAGTCATAATGGTCCCACAGGAGGCCCAATCCGCAGCCAACATCCAGCACGGATCCGCAATAACGGAACTGCTGCCGGAGCAGCGAAATGAAATTGGCGTTGTAAACTTCCTTATACAGGTTCAAGCTTTCCTCCCCCTTTCGCCTTTTGGGCTTAACGCAGCCCGCTGCGCCAGTAAGCAACAATATCTTGAACCGACTTCTCCCAGGATACGGTTGGCTTAAATCCCAGCTTGATGAGCTCCTCAGGCCCCTGCATCTCCTCTGACGAAGGAACCGGAGAGGCATCCCCTTCTTCTATCGTTACAGGAACTCGGGCCAGGCGGCTGAAGCTGTCCGCGGTTTCCCGCAATGTGCGTTCCCTGCCTGAGCAAATCGGATAAATTACGCGGCTTCGCCCAACCTTGAGCAGAAGCTCATAGGCCAGAACCGCGTCCCTTATATCCAGAAAATCACGGCGTTCAAGGCCCGAGGACAAGCGGAACGGGCGGCCGGTGTAGGTCTGCTCTTCAGCCGCAATGTGTTTGGCAAGCAGAGCGCAAATGCCCGTTGAAGGGCCGGGGCCGACCAGATTTGCCGGTTCACCGATAATGACCTCCTGCCCGAACAGCTGCCCCCAGCATAAAGCCGCCATGCCGCCAAGCGACTTGCTCAGCCCATAAGGGTGGTTCGGAACCGGATGATCGGTCAGTTGAAACCGGAGACGGGAATGGGCTACGACCACTCGGCTTTGTTTCCCGCTCTTGCGCAGCGCCTCCAGCAGATAGAATACGCCCATCACATTGGTTTCCATATAGTCGATAGGCTGCTCCCATGACTGCTTGACGGCGTTCTTCCCGCCCAGATGCAGCACATGATCCGCCTGCGCCTTATCAACGAGCTTCCGTACGGATTCATAATCCTTCAGATCGCAGACCACATATTTGACGCCGGGTACAGCCTCAAGCCCTTCCAGACTCCGGACCGCCCCAACCACCTCATACCCCTGCCCGGCGAAATGCCGGCAGGCATGACGGCCGGTAAAGCCGGCCGCCCCGGTAATCAGAATCGTTTCTTTAGCCATGCTGCTTCATCCACTCTGCCAATTCGGACAACATCGCCTCGTAATCAGGCAGATCGAAAGCCACGTCACTGCGGGTAGAAACAAGCGTACGATCAAGTACGGTTGCATCCTCCGGTAAAATGTTCACGTCCTGTTTGTTCCAGACCTTCTGCATCAGCTTCAGCAGGTCATGTTTGCTGACCTTCTCCGGATGCGCCAGGTGAATCAGTCCGGACAACGGCTGATCGAGCACCTCCTCGATCACCTTCGCCAGCTGAAGCGTCGTAACGCCGTTCCAGAGCACCTTTTGATAGCCGTGAACTTCCCCGGTCTGCCCCAGAAACCATTCCATCAGACCGATTCCATCCCTCCGGATTTCAGGTCCTATGATGGAAGTACGAATGGTCAAATGCCGCCCTTCCTTAACCTCGCCCAGCGCTTTGGTCAGCGCATATTTCGAAACCCCGTCGGGCTGATCGTGTTCGGTATAGGAACCGCGGTCGCCGAGAAACACACAGTCGGTGCTGATATGAATCAATCTAGCCCCGTAACGGTCCGCCGCCCGCTGAAGGCGATGCGGCAGCAAACCGTTGATTTCATAAGCTCCGATTACATCGCGTTCGGCAAACTGGTTCAGCACGCCAACCGCGTTGATGATGACATCGGGACGAACAAGCGCGACCGCCTGTTCCACCTTCCCGGGGTCCTGGACATCCAGCAGAATCCCGCCGTTATCGGCTGCATCACGTGTCGTATAGAAAACGTGATGGGAAGCGGACTCCCGGAAATATTGCACAAGTATATGCCCGGCCATTCCGTTCCCGCCAAAAATTAAAAGCTTCATTCAAGGAACCCCCCTCGAACGAGGATCTCCTTGATCTCCTTTTTATCCATCAGATTTTTATCCGAGCTGAAGCTGCTGAAGGAAACAAGCGGGTAGGATTTATAACGGTCTTTCAGGTTTGGAATGTCCAAGGTAGGCAAAATGACCAAATATTCGTTATCATAAACGACCGTTGACAGACTTTCGAAATCGCTCATCAGAATTTCGTGGATTTTCTCGCCCGGGCGGGTTCCTGTTTCGATGATTTCCACGTTGTCGCGTCCGGAGGCTTCAATCAGCACTTCCGCAAGATCCACAATGCGGCAGGTCGGCATAGTCATGACGAAGATTTCCCCGCCAACGCTTTCCACCGAAGCTTTAAACAGCAGCTTGATCGCATCCGGAAGAGTGAGGAAGAAACGTGTCATATTCATATCCGTAATGCGAACCTGGCCTTTGTTTTTGATTTGATTCATAAACAGATGGACCACGCTGCCGTTTGTGCCCAGCACATTTCCGCCGCGTACACAGACGAACTGTGTATCTGAAGGCAAGAGATTAGCGTATACAATCAGCTTTTCGCCGATGGCTTTGGTCATGCCGTAGAAATTCGATGGATTCGCCGCTTTGTCGGTCGATATATAAATGACCTTCTTGACATGATTCTCAACCGCAGCTTCAATTACGTTCTGTGTGCCAACCACGTTGGTTTTCAGCGCCTCATAAGGCTGGTCTTCACAAACCGGCACATGCTTCAGCGCAGCTAAGTGAAACACATAATCGACATTTTTGCAGGCAGCCGTCAAAGCTTCCCTGTCCCGGATATCGCCGATTCTAAAGGTTAATCTGTGATCCTCAAACGCGCGGCTCATGGCCACCTGCGTCGACTCGCTGCGGGAATAAATAATGATTTCCTTCGGATTTTGCGGCAGCAGCTGCTTGATCAGCTCATACCCCCAGGATCCGGTACCGCCTGTCACCAAAATAACCTGATTATTAAACATGCATTTTCCCTCCAAGCAAAAATTTGACTACCTTCTGCGATACATGCTCGGTCAAATAGCCGCCGGGAACTTCCCAGTCCGTATCGCTTGCCGTCATGATCCGTACCGCCTTGGCGATGGCTTGGGCGTCCAGCCCCGAAACGATATTGCTTCCGCAGTCCACCGTCTCCGGACGCTCCGTCGTCTTGCGCAGGGTTACGGTTGGAACATGCATGATGCAGCATTCCTCCTGCACCGTCCCGCTGTCCGTCAATGCGCATTTGGCATGGCGTTCCAGCTTCACGAAGTCAAAGAAGCCAAAGGGCTCATGAAATTGCACAAGCTTATGCATGGCGAGGTTGAAATCCTTCCCCATCTTCGATTTGGTGCGCGGATGCAGGCTGCAAATTAAAGGAAGCCCATATTCTTCAGCTACGGCGTTCAGGCCTTTCATAATTTCCAGCAGATGCTCGGGACGGTCCACATTCTCGGCGCGGTGAGTCGTAACCAGGAAATATTCTCCGGGCGCAAGACCGAGCCGGCCCAGAACATCGCTGGCCTCCACTTGAGGTTCAAAATGCTTCATGACCTCATAAATCGGATTGCCTGTGAGCACAATCCGGGGCCCCGGCACGCCTTCCCGGATTAAATGCTGTTTGCTTTGTTCGGTATAGGGCATGTTGATACTGGAAATCGCGTCGATGACTTTGCGGTTCTTCTCTTCGGGAACGTCAAGGTCAAAGCAGCGGTTCCCCGCTTCCATGTGAATGACCGGAATCCCCATCCGTTCCGCCAACACCGCACAAAGTGCGCTATTGGTATCCCCGAGCAGCAGGACCTTGTCGGGGCGTTCGTTATTCAGAATGTCCTCCATCCCTGCGAACATGGCCGCAAGCTGCTCTCCAAGCGAGGCCTGCCGGTCCTGAAGCACATAATCGGGAGCACGCAGACCCAGCTCGGAGAAGAAAACGCCGCTTAGTGAAGCCGTAAAGTTCTGGCCGGTATGAACAAGAATATGCTGATCTGCAAAGCGGTCCAGAAGGGGGATAATTAAACTGAGCCGGATAATTTCAGGACGTGTCCCCAGGATCGTCATGATTTTCATTATGTCAACTCCTTCGGGTTGGTGTTGCCTGCCGCCTCAACGCTTGGTCCGGCGCCTTGCGCCGATGGCTCCGCGCTTCTTTCTGGCAGCACCGGATCTCTTCGGCCCTCCGCGCTTCTTGCGGCGGGATGCGGTAACGCGTCCGGATAGCCGCCTTCTTACCGCGCCGCTTCTCTTGCTTCCGCCGCCATTTCGGCTTCTGCGCTTTGCCTTTGCGCTTCCATGTTTGAAGCGCAAACGGCGTAAGCGGCGGCGTTTGCGGCCCTGGATCGGCGATGAAGCGGCTGGAGCAGGTTCTTCGGCGTAAGCGGCGGCTGTATCCATCGTCCCCGGGCCGCCTATGGAAGACCAGATACGCCCCTCATCCGCTTCATTTACATACAGGCGGTCCGGACGCCGTACCGCCCAGGCCAGAACCTCGGAACGAAGCCGTTCGGAGAAGGCGGCAGGTCCAAAATGAATCTCGGCCTGCTCCCTCGCAGCGGCCGATAACGAAGACGCCGCTTCCTCCGGAAGCTCTAGCAGCGCTTTGACTTGGACGGTCAGCTGCTCCCTGTTCCCCATCTCTGACAAATAGGAGCCAAAGCCGCAGGCGCCCAGCACTTCCCCGAGTCCCCCTGCTTCATAAGCGGCAGTCAGCTTTCCGTGGATCATGCCTTCAAGCGCCGTTAGGCCAAAGCCTTCCGGCATGAGGCTCGGGATCACGAGAATATCCATGGCGCAATAGGCGGCCTCGACGGATTTTTCATAAGGGATAAAGTTGAATCTGGCAAAATATTTGGTTTCGTTCAGCTTATCGAGACAGCTTTTGTAGAAGCTTCTGTCGTTCCGCTGTCCGATGACCAGGAAACGCAGGTCGGAGCGCTCCTTACACAGTTCAAGCGCGGTATCAATGAAATGTCCAAACCCCTTCTCTTCGGTCAGAAAAGAGGAGATGAAGCCGATCAGCCGGTGTCCGGGACCTACTCCCAGCTCCGACCGTTTGTCTGCCCGCAGACGGCCCCAGCGGCCCGGATGATAGTCGGACCATTCCCAGGAAGGATAGATGAGACCAAGCTTCTCTTCGGGAATCCCTCCCTGGAGCCGGGACATGACCGTTCCGGAAATCGCCATCACCCGATCACTCAGGCTGTCGATGAGCTGCAGCGCATGGCCGAAGTAAGCGGTGTGAACAATGGCTTCCGTTATATTCCAGACGACCGGAATTCCAAGCCGGGAAGCAGCAACGGCAGGAAGCACATTCACGCAGGTATTGGTCAGGATCACATCGGCCTGTTCAGCCTGGATGAGCGCTGTCAAATGCTGAAATTCAGCCGTTTCCGTCAGGTTCTCTACTACCTGCGGCAGATTTGGACCAGGGATATACATCTCATAAACAAGCGGGTAGCGGCATGGAATCGTACGGATACCGTATTGGGCAGCCCGACGTGTCAATTCTCCCGCCTGCGGAGCAACCAACACACACTGGAAATAGGCCGATAATTTCAGGGCCAGATGCAGCAGCATCTTCTCCGCCCCGGTAATGCTTTCAGTATTGCTGACATGTGAGAATAGCAGCAGCTTCGCTTGATTGGCCATAAGTTTCGTTCTTCCGCATACAATAAGGAAGAAACGATTCACCTCCTTCCTGCATAAAATCTGTTAGCCGAAGATATGCGTTAAGAGCTCATTCAGACGATGGCTGTACGTATGCTCCCGCATGGTGCGTTCCAGCGCACGCAGAACCATTTCGCGGCGCTCTGCCTCGTGTGTTAAATAAAAGTCGATTTTGGAAAGAAGTTCATCCTGTGAGGCGTAGGTGTCGATTTCCACTCCCGGCGTATAGAAGCGGGCCAGATCGTTACGGGCATCTACAAGCTGCAGAGATCCGCTGGCCGCAATTTCAAAGGTCCGGGGATTCGGGGAGACAGCAGTTATTTTCAAAGTATTGTTGTTTACGCTGTCGTCGTCATAAGAACGGTGCATATTAAGCGAGATTTTGCTGCTGCTGTATACGACTGCGGTATCTTGAGGCCCAAGCCAGGTTCCTTGTTCAATCCGGTCCGCGTAAGAACCAGCCTCTACCAGACGGTCCCACCAGATCCCATTGATCCGCATTCCCCGTTTCATCAGATCATCGATGATAGGTTGAAAGAAATGCACCCGATTCCAATAGGCGCTGCCGACAAAACTGACGGTGCGGGGTTCCGGTGCCCGGTCGCGCAGCGGACGGAAATGTCCCGGATAGACCCCGAACGGGAGATAATAAACATTGGGACAGCCCAGCTGCCGGTAATATTCCACACAGTTCAGCTCAAGGGTAAACACATAGTCATAATGCAAAGTCAGCTGGGACGTCATATCGGTATAATAAGGATCGTCTGTCAGCCATACCGCTGTAGGAATTCCCATGGCCCGGATCGCATCAATTTGGTCGGTAGGCATTTCCAGCCCGTCGAACACCATAACCAGATCAGGATGGTGTTCGGCCGCAAGCTGGGCTACCGGCTGGTTTGGCATCGCCGGGGTAACCGAGGCAGCCAGTGAACGCAGCGTTTCGACCATCCCTTCATCAAACGGCGAATACGGGAACCCTTTGCCTGAGCTGACATACATCACATGGATATTGCGCAGCGGAAATACGGTCTGGGGCTGGCTTGCAATAACATCCATGCGCCCGCGCAGATATCCCTCCTCAAACCCCGCCCGCAAACCGGCGCTTCTTCCTTCGTGTTTGGCGGTCTCAGCGGCGTGGGAGGAGTAAACCGGTACACTTTTTTTCCTTGCTCTGCTTTTCAAGCGTTGAACTTTCACCATATGTTCCACTCCTTATTTGAAATTTGCGTGTGTTACTGAATGTAAGACAGCAGAAGAGCAATTCGATCCTTATAGGAATGACGTTGTCTGGTCGTCCAAAGAGATCTCCAGGCGATTTGTGCCCGCTCTGCCTCATGACTCAGGTAATATTCGATTTTGTCACGCAGCTCCCCGGCCGAGCCATAAGTTTCGATGTCATAACCGGGACGGTAGTACTCATGCAGATCCTCGCGAATATCCGTCAGCTGCAGGGTTCCGCAGGCGGCAATTTCATAGGTTCTGGGGTTGATAGAATGCCCTGGAAGCCCCGCGGTGTTGTGATTATCCATCCCGTACTCTGCAGGGCGATGGAGATTAATGACTACTTTGGCACCGTTATAATAGAACCGGGTTTCAGTCGGATTTGCCCAGCCGTCCCTGATGAAAGGCCGAAGCAGATCATAATGGCTCAAACGGTCCCAAAAGGAGCCGACCACAACCACCTTTTTGGTAGACAGATAAGGGGCTAGCTCATCCATTAAAGCCACCCGGTTCCAGAAGCCATTGCCTATAAAACAAACATCCGACTGGTAGGAACGGGGAGTTTCAACCGGGGCGAACAGCTCAAGATCCGCGGCCAGCGGTAAATAATGCACCTCTTTGCAGCCTCCGGCCTCATAATAGGGCACACAAGATTTTTCATGAGTAAAGACATAATCAAAGTGCCGGGCAAGATCCAGGGTGAATTCGGTGAAATAAGGATCGTCCACGAACCACACGGCCGTTCGGATTCCCCAGGACCGGAGCTGATCGACGTGGGCGGCATGCTCCGGGGGGAAGACATGCAGAGCATTCAGTACCAGCACCAGATCAGGTCTCCAGCTTTGTGCGGTGTCCAGCATTTCAGCCGGTCCCGCCACAATGAATTCTGCGGCGCTTTGCTTCAGGGCTTCCGTTAATCCATGGTCGATGGACGCAAACCCCTGAGGCACATACATAATGCGCAAGGGACTTCCCGCCGGCCCTGAAGGTGTCGTCCTCTCCATGACTGCACGGCAGCCTCCAAGCCTGTAGCCCTCCATCCTGCCTTGCCGGAACGCGTTCTCTTGGGCTTGCTGATTAGATTTGTTCACGGCACACATCCTTATCTATGGGTGTTCATTAAGTCCTTATAACTATATGCGGAGGGCTAAACTCCAGGCATGGACGGCTAACCTGTGCAGTTATAAATTGGCTGATGCCCTGCTCGTCCTCCGCGGCCGCACAGCTCTTCCCGAATGGTATACTTGCGCGTTCGCTATTCCACGCAAAATAAGCCAACCCGCAGCAGCGGATTGGCTTAACCGGCAAACAAAATTCCCTACATGAATCTATTTGCGTAATCAATGAAAAAACTAGAGCAGTTTGTCAGCCGTCATTTGCATCATAATGATAGTCCCGGTATTCCTGAGGGGTACGGCCGACCGTTTTCTTGAACAGGTACGTAAAATAAGCTGTCGTCTGCAGGCCGACCTGTTCCGCAACCTCGTACACTTTAATATTCGGGTCCTGCAATAATTTGCGAGCCCGCTGAATCCGGGTTTCCTGTATAAATTCGGAGATCGTTTTGCCCATCTCGCGTTTGAACAACACGCTCAAATAGCTGGCATTCAGGCTGAACTGCTCCGCAAGCTGCTTGACCGTCCAGTTCTCCTGCAGCTGCTCTTCAATGAAGGCCGCAATCCGGCGAATGAGATTGTGCTGCTGATGATGCTGCTGGTGGTGCCGCTTCTTCTCGACCTGCATGTAGCCATCCACGTATTCGGTGATTAAGCCGATAATCTGCTCGGCACTGCCGCAGTCCAGCATCCTTCTCCACATGACCATATTGGTCTCCCCGCCTGGCTCTTCCTGCCGCTTCAGCTTCCGGATCAGCTCGCTGAGAAAGCTCATGCCGAAAGCCTGCACGTAAGAAAACGACGCCGCTTCCCGAAGCAGCAGAACATCCAGCACCCGGTTCAAATAGACGGCGACGGCGGAGGTTTCTCCCTGCTCCATCAGCTTCAGCAGGTTCGGCATTAATTCCTCGCGCAGCCGGTAGTCCTTGAATTCTTTCGGGTTGCCGCCCTCGTACCGGACGATCTGGCCGTCCGCGATCAGGCGCGCTTCGGCCATCGCAAATTTGATCTCCCTGTAGCATAAATCCACTTCCTCCCAGGAGCTCCCCGTGCGGCTGCACCCCACGGTAACAGAAGCGCCATACTGCTCTTCCATCAGACTCTGAACGAACGGCAACTGCTTCTCCACATATACCCGGTCCTGCGGGGCCGGATTCAGGTGCAGGGCCACATATTCGTCCGGAGTGACATGGGCCAGGTAAATGGCTTCCACATCGTTCAGGCTGATCTCCACCGCTTGCTTGAAGCCGGTCCCGATCAGCATCCGGTCTTTGGCTGTCTTGCCGGAGGATAAATAGGCATCCAGCGAAAACACGATCAATTGGAACCCTTCAGTGAGCTCAGGGACGTCCAGCAGGCCTTCCCAGGAAAATACGGTTTCCTGCGCGCCTTGCGTGATCAGGTCCAGCACGAAACGTTCCTTAATCAGCCTCATGCTGCCGGACACTTTCTTCTCCAGTTCGTTTGTCTGTTCGACGACTCGCCGCATTTTCTCCAGCGTGGATTGAAAAGTTTTCAGTCTGCCAGTTACCTCCTCCAGCTTCAGCGGTTTCAGTACGTAGGCCTGAGCGCCGACATGAATGGCATCCTGGACAAATTCGAATTCGTTGTAGCCGCTGATCATCAGAACCTGAAGGTGCGGATACAGCTTCCTGGCTCCGGCCACAAGCTCAATCCCGTTCATCCCGGGCATGGAAACGTCGGAGATCAGCACGTCAAAGGCTGTCTCTTTCAGCAGTTCCATCGCCTCTTCCCCGGATTCACTGGTAACGGGAGCCTCATAGCCGAGTTCCTGCCAATCGATATTGCTGACCAGTCCATACAGATTAAATGGTTCGTCATCAACAATGAGCACTTTGAGCATTCATATGACCTCCCTGCTTGCCGGCGGAGAAACCGCTACCGGAAATATGAGCGTGAACTGTGTCCAGCTACCCGCTTCGCTGTCGATCGCTAACGTTGCTTCGCTGCCGAAATAAAGCGCCAGTCTCTCCCGGATATTGCCTATTCCAAAGCCGTTGCCCTGGCCGGCACGCTCGCCGCGGCGCAGCGCCTGCAGCGTCTCTTCCGGAATTCCCTGGCCGTTGTCGTAAACCGACATGAGAATCCGGTCCGCCTCCCTGATGACGGAGATTAGGATGAGCGCATCAGGTGTCCGGATAATGGCTCCGTGCTGGTAGCAATTTTCAACGATCGGCTGAAGCACCGTCTTCACCGTATAGCAGTCCAGCGCGGATTCGTCGATTTCCCATTCGATCCGCACACGGTTCGGGTAACGGAACTGGCAGATGTCCAAATACGCTTTGACATGCTCCAGCTCATCTCGGATGCTGATCACACTGATCCGGTTGTTCAGGGTAAGCCGGTAGAAGGTCGTCAGAGCATCGATGATCCGGATCTGCTCGTGGTCTTTCACATCCAGCGCACGCCAGCGCAGCAGGCCGAGGGAATTGTAGATAAAATGCGGATTGATCTGGGCCTGAAGCGCCCTGAAGGCCTGCTCCTTCTCGGCCAGTCCCGCCTGCCGGATGTCCTCTACCAGCTTGCCAAGCCGTTCGGACATCGAGTTGAAGACGCTTTCGAGATCGCCGAGCTCATCTTTGTCCTGATGGCGGATCTTCACCTGAAATTCTCCGCGGGAAACGTCGCTCATCCGCGTGCCGAGCTTGCGGATGCGCCGCACGATATTATTTACAATCGTCATCATAAGGGAGATGGACAGCAGCAGGAATAGGACGGTGATGCCTACGATGAGCAGCAGAATGGTCCTGGATTGCCCATCCATATATTTCATATGGATTAAAGCAACGACGTGCCAGCCGGAGGACAGCGGTTTGACGATCTGCAAATCCTTGCTGCGGCTCAGGTCGAGTATCTTCCCGTCTTGTCCGCCCTGCCCTCCTTGCCGCCCTTGCTCTTCTTCTCCGGGATTCGGCCAGTCCTTCAATTGGATGCGGAGGCCGATGCTCTTCGGATCTGACGCGGCCAAAATATGATCGGAATCATCCACGATATACAAGCTGCCGGTTCCCTTAAACGGCCTGTCGAGCAGTTCGCCGAACACGGCATCGTAATTGAGCAGAATATAGACCAGGCCGAGGAGATTGCCGCCGGGTCCGATGATTTTTCGCGTAATGACGTTCTGCTTCAGATTGCCGGGCGCATTGCTCCAGCGGATCGGAGCGGATGACTTCGTCCCCTCCTCGTACCAGGAGCTTTCGTTCATGCCCGCAAGCGTCCGGTCTTCGGGACGCCACAGCAGCTGGCCGTCCTGAACCAGCGTGTCATTGTTGTGATAGATCCGGAAATCGGCAATGCCCGGCAAATATTTGCTCGTAATGAGGAACGTCCGGTCAACATAATTCACCGTGTCCACAATTTCAGGCATGTCCGTATATTCACGGCCAAGCCGTGAGATCAATTCGCCGTCCGTCGCCGTCCTTACTGCCAGCAGATCGTAGCTTTGTTTGCTGAAATCAACAATTTGCGCCGTCTGCCGCACCATTTCGTCGGCCGTCACCAAATAATTCTGTGTGAAGCTGCGAATGACGAGATAAACGGCCACGCCGCCGAGCAGCAGGGTAGGCAGCAGCAGAATTAGGACATACATAGCCAGGATTTTGCTCTGCAGGTTCATCCGGTGCATCAGTTTTATGATCATTTTCTCCAGCCACAATCTCAAGGCCGCCATCTCCCCTCGCCGGTACAGTAGTTGGGGTCTACCCGCCGTTTCGTTTCATGCCGGAAGCGGCATTCAGGCCGCATGGCCGCATTCAGCCGCAAAGGGAAGCCGCCCATTACAGGCAGCTCCCCCGGAACCTTGTTACCGAAAATAAATTAGGACTTGCTCTCCTCCTGGAACGTTTCGTTCCATTCGGCCTTAAGCTCGCTCCAATGGGCACGTTTCTCAAGCGCGGCTTGAAAGTCTTTCCATGCCGACTCAAACTTCTCGTCGCTATCCGCCATCATCAGCTTTGCTTTGTATTCTACGCGAACATTTTCAAGCTCGGGCAAATATTTTTCCCACAAGCCGCCCGGTTTGGCTTTGACCATATCGGCCGGCTCGGCCACCCGGATACCGCCCATCTTGCCGATTTCCTCGGAGAAATCGATCGTCTTCTGACGGCCCTTCGGCTCGGTGACAGCGTAATTCCACCAAGGATACCAGGCATTGCTGTAAGAGGAGAGCGCATAAAGCTCAGGTGTCGTGCTCGCCTTTTTCGCAGCGTCGCCCGAATCATGAAGCTCCTGGAATTTGGCGTCCGTATACTGCCAGGTGCCAAGCGGCTTGTCGACCCAGTCCCAGAACACGCCGGCAGGACCGCTGTCCGCCACCTGCTGCTGTTCCGGCTTCGGCTGCAGCATGTAATCCAGGAACGTGAGGATCGCGTTCAGATTTTTGGTGTTTTTGCTGATGTAAACATCATCCGCCGGGTAAGGATTGACGATCTGGTTGGCGCCGATCTGGTCCACGCCCTCCACCTTCGGATAAGGAATGGTCTCATAATACCAGGCCGGCTCCGTAGGTCCGTCCAAGACTTCCCACAGGGAAGCGTCCATGTTAAAAAATCCGCCTGCGTTCATGGCCGTGCGGCCGGTTTTGTTTTTTTCCTTGTAGCGTTCCTTTTTGTCCGTAATCGCTTCATGGTCGATGAGTCCTTCGCGGTACATTTTGTTCATCCATTTGTACGCTTCTTTATATTGCGGATCGTCATAAATAAATTGGTAGCCGTCGCCCTGCTTCTCCACCGGGATAACGCCCCCGGCGGTAGCCGTGGATACGCCGAACGTGCTCAAAATGACGCTTTCGTCGCCCGCGTCCGACAGGAAGCTGAGCGGGATGAGCTTTTTGCCCGAGGCGTCGGTCAGCTGGGAAGCCGCCTTCAGATATTTTTCCACGCCTTCGATCGTCTTGAGGTCGTCTTTGGTCATTCCTGTTTGATCCAGCACATCCTTGCGGATGAACCATCCAAGCGAAGCCCAGCCCGGCCAAGGATCATCCGGATTCTGATCAAACCAGGTCGGGATCGACCAGATATGTCCATCCGCATCTTTCATGGCATCCAGGTAAACTTTCGGAATGGAAGCGAGTCCGGGATATTTATCGGGCATATCGAAATATTGCTCTAGCGGCAGCACGCTGCCCGAACGCACCATAGCCGAATCGATCGTTTCGCTGCGGCCGAACACGGCCGCGTCATCAAAGCCGCCAGCGTTCAGCTTCAGGTTGAGCGCGGTCAAGGCATCGCCCTGCGTCGCTTCCAGCTTCACGTCAATGCCCGGCTCGTGCTCCCGCCAATACGTCTGCACCATGCTGTCGTTGTTGACCGTAATGTTCCAGCCCAGCCACAGCTTGAAGGCTTTCGAGTCGCCTCCGTCACCGGAGCTGCCTGCCTCTGTGCCTGTGTTGGAGGCCGACTGGCCGCCCGAACAGGCTGTCATGACCAGGATAAGCAAGGCTAGCGAAAACGCGCCGGCGATCCTGGATTTTTTGCCAAGCCATTTCATACGCGGTTAACCCCTTTCTGTTCCTCTTAATCTATTTGGTGTTTCCGTGTTGCCAGATAACTAGCGGAAGGTAGAATGAAACGGCTTACCCTTTCACCGAACCGATCAGCACGCCTTTGACGAAGTATCTCTGCAGAAAAGGATAGACGCACAAAATCGGAATGGCGCTGATCATCACCGTCGCCATCTTGATCGACATGAGAGTGATGTTCTCCAGCATGCTGCCTCTGGCCAAGGCCTCGATATTGTTATTGGAGCCGAGCACCGTCGAGACGTCCTGAGCGGACAACAGATGCTGAAGGAAGGTCTGAACCGGAATGAGATTTTGGTCCGAAACGAAGAAAGCCCCGGCAAACCAGTCGTTCCAATGCATGACGGCGACAAACAGGCCCAAGGCGGCCAGCATCGGCTGGGAAAGCGGCACCACGATGGAACCCAGTACCCGCAGCGGACCGGCGCCATCCAGTTCAGCCGATTCAATCAGCGCATCGGGAATGCCCTGGATAAACTTCAGCATGACGAACATATTCCAGGCCGAAAAGGCGCTCGGAATGATGTACACCCAAAATGAGTTGACCAGCGACAAATTATATAACTGAATGTAGAACGGAATAAGTCCCCCGCTGAACAGCATGGTGATGAGCACATAGCCCAGCAGCGTTCCCCGCAGCGGCAGTCCGCGGTACGAAAGTCCAAACGCGGCAAGCAGGGTGACGAGCAGCCCGGCAATTGTGCCGATAATCGTACGCAGGATCGTAATGAGATAAGCATGCCGGATCACCGCATTGCCGAGCACAACCTGAAAGTTGTACAACGTAAACTTGCGCGGCCATAAGTACACGCCGCCGTTAGCGGCGTCGCTTCCTACGTTCAGGGAGATCGCAAGCATATAGAGAAAGGGATACAGAACCGAGACGCACAGCAAACTGAGGAGCACAATGATTAGGATCTGGCCGGTACGTTCACTCGCTGATAGTTTCATCTTTTACCAGAGCCCCTCTCCGTTCAGCTTTCTGGAAATGCGGTTCGTAAACAACACGAGAAGCAGGCTGATTGCCGAAGAAAGCAGGCCGATCGCAGTTGCCGTTCCAAAGTAGCCCTGCTGCAGGCCGTTGCGCAAAATATACGTGTCCAGCACGTCCGCAACCGGCTGGTTCGCCGGATTCATCAGCGGATAAATCTGGTCCATCCCGACGGCGATCAGGCTTGGCATGCTCAGGATGAGTACGATCGAAACGGTCGGCAGGATGCCCGGAAACGTAATATGCCGCATCTGCGCCAGCCGGCCGGCGCCTTCCACCCGCGCCGCTTCGTAAAGCTGCGGGTCAATGGATGTGATGGCCGCCAGATACAGAATCGTGTTCCACCCGATCTCCTTCCACAAGCCGCTGACCACAATCATCGGCCGGAACCATTCCGTCGATCCGAGGAAAAAGATCGGCTGTCCACCAAGATTTGTGATGAACTGGTTTACAAGTCCCCCGTCCAGCGTCAGCATCGACTGCAAAATGTACGCTACAACGATCCAGGAGAAGAAATGCGGCAGATAACTGACGGACTGAACGAACCGTTTAAATCCGGTGTGCCGCACTTCGTTAATCAGCAGAGCCAGCAGAATCGGCGCCGGAAAGCCGAAAATGAATTTCAGCAGCGCGATCCAGAGCGTGTTTCTGACCACGACCCAGAACTGGTCATCCTGCAGAAAGGAGAAATTTTCAAGCCCGACCCAGGGGCTGTTCCAAATCGTAAGTCCGATGTGGAAATCTTTGAACGCTACTTGTATGCCGGCCATCGGGATGTAGCTGAATAAGAAAAGAAGGACGACGGCCGGCGCAATCATGAGATACTGCCACCGATATTTGACCACTTTTGCTAGCATGGAATCACCTCCGTGGCCTAATTATAACGGCGGGCTTGTAACCGCTACCATATAACAACGGTTGGATTATTATCGCGATGGTTGGCACTCGCGGTCCTTTTGGCGGAAAGACCGGACAGGATAACAAGACAGCCCGGAAATAGGGAAGACGGAAGGCCGGAAACCCGGCCGCCGTCTTCACATTTCCTGCTGATCATTTATTTGTACACCGTAAATCTCAGATCGCGGTTTCCTCCGCTTTCCGTGGACCAGGTGAGCCCGCCGTCCGTGGACAGCCGCTCATAACCTCCGGCGTACGTATTGTCATCGCTGTAGGCAAAACCGTACTTGTTGGTCGTTGAACCGTCCTCCAGCGTGCCGGGAGAGCGCAAAATGAAGCCATACTGTTTGTTTGTATCCAGTCCCGTCAAACGCGGATATACCGCATATGGCGCAGGCGCTCCCGGAATATTGTTCGGATTCAGCGCAGAACTGAACAGCTTTTTCACCGGATTTCCGTTTGAATCGAGTTCCACAACATCCACATAAAGCGTATCCTCCGGCACTTTACTCGCGTAACTTTCATACAGGTAAACGTCCAGCCTTGGCAGCTCCGGCTGCGTCAGCGTAAAGGTCTGCATCCGCTGCACGACGTCGCGGATGTCCGAATAGGTCCATGAAGGCGCGCCGCTGTTGTCCTGGTCGATGACAAAACCAGTATTGTCCGGCACGTCATAAGCCGCGATCTCTGCAATCGAAGGGATAAACCGGGCTTTCTCCACATACAGCCGCAGCTTCGACGTGGATACCGCAGGGAAATCGAACACGCGGTTGTCGCCGAGCGTATATTCCTTTTTTAGATCCTTGTAGGCAGAGCCGTCCCAATATTGCAGCGCATAGGTTTCAATCTGGAAACTTTGGCTGCCGGAACCGTATTCGCTGACCACGACCCGGTTCAACTCCGTGCTTTCGCCAAAGTTGACTTCGATCCATTGGTTGTCAGCTGTGCCCCCTTCCGCGCTCCAGCGGGTGGCGACATCGCCGTCCGTTACCTTCGAAGCGTCAAAACCGGCTTCTGCGGACCAGGTTGAAGAGGCGACCGCTTCTTTGCCCAGTGCCAAATTTACAGGCGGCTGCGGCAGCGCCGATTCCTCTGCCGATACCTTGACGATCATCGATTCTCCGGGCTGTAACGTGTGCGAATAGCTGCCGGAGAGCGTACCAAGCTTCGTATGGCTGTACAGCTCGGTCATGGTGTAAGCCGCGTCAGGATCAAGCCCGATATCCGCGGATGAGAACGAGACTTCAGCCGGATGGTTCATATCCCAGTTGGACAGGCCGACATAGCGGTCGCCGTTTGCATCCGTCAAATAAATCACGGCCGGAGCATGCTCCAGATGATGATAAAAGTTCGTCATCTGCACCGGCTTCGCCGCCAGACCTTTCTTGGCCAGCGCAAGAAGATCCGGATTCTGGACGATCATCTTCATCCGGTCCTCCGAAATGAACGGAACGTTATCACCAAGGAGCAGATGGCCACCGCCCATTACGACCGTCGTCGCTAGAAGTTTCGCTTCGTTCAGGGTCATGCTGTCAAACCCGTTAATGACATTTTGCGGGAACAGCATATCCGGATCATTGTAGTCATACAGCGTTCCGTTGGTCCACCAGGAAGCGGCGGTATTCAGCGCCTGCCGTTCGATTCCCGGGTAAGATTCCAGTCCGATCGTCGTATCAACGCCGGATCTTCTGCCGTGCGCGTAGCCCGATGGCATCAGCGGGGCAATCGATTCGTCGATAAAGACCGGGTGCGGAGCGCTCTCCAGCTCGTCGCGGATAATGCCCATGCCAATCCGGTACGCCTGCATCCCGTTTTTGGACGAGTCATAAAACGCTCCGTCAGTCATGCCTAAATCAATAAAATCGAGTTTGGCATAATCGAAACCCGGCGTTACGTGGTATCTGTGGATCACCCAGTGCAGGTAAGCCTGGCCCCCGGGATGCGTCGCATCAACGATATAAGTATTGATATAGGATTTGATCGGCTGGCCGCTTTCGTCCTTGAGCGCAATGTCCCTAAAGGTATAAGACGTCCCCGGCACAGTCGAATTCAAGTCGTCCCAGATCGCAAACGGCGCGGAATAGGTCCCGGCTTTCATGCCTTTCCCGTGCACATAATCGACGAACTGCTTCAGGCTCGGGTCAATGTCCTGCCCTTGGACCCCGCGATAGCAGCAGTCCAGGTTCATGTATTCATAACCACGCGATTTCAAATGATCGGCAAAATAGTCCGTCATCGCATACATGGAGTCGGCCGACGAATAGTCGTAGTAGGCATACCAGGTGTTGAAACCCGTCGGCACATCCCCCGACCAGTCCAGCGTCGGCTCCGCTACGGTATAGGCCTTCCCGAAGGTCTCAAGGCCCGTACGGTAATCGTCAAAATAACCGAGGAAAAAGGAATCGGACGACACCTCCGTCCCGCTCTGCTTTCCGCCCGAGTTGTAGACGGAGAAGCCGGTCAGCGGACCGTTCATCGTTTCCGCCTGCCCTAAATGCTGCATGCTTTTCCATTTAAACGTGGTTGCCGCCCCGGCTACAAAGCCGTGTTTGCTCCAGTTGTCAAAGACGGAAGTGACCCAATAACTCGTTCCGTTAAAAGCGGTCCATTCCTCCGAGGAGCCGGGCAGACGTTCGTAACCGTTCTGGCTGCTGCCGAAGTCGTTTACAGGAGCAACGCCGAAATCGAAGTTATTCGTGTAAGGCGTCGTGTAAATCCGCTTGTCCGCGCCTGCTCCGATATCGAGGTTAAGCGCCGCAACCGGCTCCATCAAGTCGAGGCTCTGGCTTGTGCCGCTTACGACCTTCATGTCCGCGAGCATATAAGGCAAATTCTCATAGAGTGAAAGGTTTAAAACGAGGGTCGAACCGGATGCAAGGGCGTTCGTAATCGTCAGCTTTTTCCCGTTGGATCCATAGCCATCGCTGCCGATCGAAGTCCAGGCCGCTGTTCGCGTGCCCTCGTCAAATGAACTGATGCGGCTTGTGCTGCCCGCCAGCCTGTAATCCGAGTAAAAATCCGACATAATCGTCGTATCCCCGGCTTTCAGATCCCCTTTCCCGTCGGACAAATCGTACGTCACGGTCAACAGGCCGTTATCGGCCGTAACGATGTCCCCCGTTTGGATGACGGTTACCGGCACCGGCTCGGCGGCTAATACACTCCTGTCTCCTGGCATAAAACCGCCGGTCAGCAGCACGGCTCCGACCGTGGCAAGCAGCAATCGGCGAATCCTTTTGTTCATACTGGCTATCCCTCCCGCTTAAGATTTGAAATCATTTTCCAGTGTAGTTAAAATGTAAGCGTTTTACTATTTAACGATGATTGGATTTCTTTCGTAACGGTTGGGTCTTCGCCCTGGGAGCTTGTCCAGTGGCTGGCATAGTGGCTCGTCTACTAGCTTGTCATCCGCTGCGGATTTTTCCCGGCGACAGGCCGAAGCATTTTTTGAACAGATGGTAGAAATGGCTTAGGTTATCAAAACCGGCCTCCAGCGAGACTTCCAGGATAGAAAGCCGGGTAGTCAGCAGCAAATTTCTGGCATAACTGAGCCGGAGCTGATTGATGTAAGCCGTGGGGGTGGTCTGCAGGTATTGTTTAAAAATGCGGTTGAGATGGCTGACGCTTCGGTCCGCCAGCTCGTTCAGCCTTTCCAGCCCTGCGGTGAAGTTTTCTTTCTTCTGCATTTCGATGAGCAGCAGGTCGAGCCACTCCGGCAGCGTTCTGCCGTTTTCATCCCGGTAATCGTAATAAAAGTACGCGAGTGCCTCGGTCAGCAGGCTGCGGGCCGCCATCCGCGCTTTGGGTTTGTCCGTCGTCGTATACAGGTGCATCTGTCTTCCTTTGCGGCTTATGGCCTCCAGATCGGAAGACACAAGCCGGACTACAGGCGATTTCCGCCCTTCTTTCAGCTTCTGGGCAAAACCCGGGTTGCCGAAATAAGCAAACGCGTTCTCCACGATTTCCGGATAATAATTGACGTTCATAAACCGGCAGTCCTCGTGTCCCCAATAATCGTAGCCGTGGGTATCGCCGGGCCGGACGAACGCCATCGCCCCCGTCTCCAAAGGCTGCTCTTCCCCGTTGATCCGGTGGATGCACCTGCCGGAGGTAACCAGGAACAGCTCGTAAAAATCATGGCTGTGCAGCGGATAGGCATGCTGAATCGAATGGACGATATGATAGTTCGACTGCACCTGGGCGTCGATCAGCGCGGCGGCGCGCAGAACGGGAATCTGCATCTTCCCCCCTCCTCTTTCCGATCAAGTTCAAGTCAGGCAAATGATAATATAGAACAAAAATTTACGCAAGCAATACAAGACGACCCGCAGCCGGAATGCTATGATCTAGCTGTTCTTGGCGGTTAGGATTAATCATTGCGAAGCCTGAGATACAAATACAGTACAAAAATGAACAGCCGATATCAGGAGGAGATCAGATGCGTTTGCTAACACTTAATGGGGTTTGGAAAATGAAGCGGACCGACGAAACGGAGTGGAACAGCGCCGTCGTACCGGGATCTGTTTTTCAGGATTTGCTTGAGGCAGGCAAAATGGAGGACCCTTTCTTCCGCGACAATGAATACGACATTCTGGAGCAGACGAAATTTGATTACGAATACGAAAGAACCTTTCTTGTGGAACAAGGGGCGCTTGACCACGACGTTGTCCTGCTCCGCTGCGAAGGCCTGGACACGCTCTGCGAAATCAGGATCAACGGCAACCTCGTTCTTGAGGCCGATAACATGCACCGTACTTATGAACCGGATGTTAAACAGGTCCTGAAGCCCGGGGAAAATCACATCCACGTCCTGCTCAATTCGCCGACCCGCTATGTTCTGGAACGGGACAAGGAGATGTACCTGTGCAGCTGCGCCGATGCGGTACCGGGCATCTCCCATTTACGGAAGGCCCACAGCATGTTCGGCTGGGACTGGGGTCCGCAGCTGCCTGATTCGGGCATCTGGCGGGACATCGACCTGCGCGGCTACGACTTCGGGCGGATCGAGGACGTACTCGTTACGCAGCACCATACTGATGATCATGTCAGCCTGGAGATCCGGACGGACGTCCGCCAGTGGAGAGAAGCCGGCCTGCGGGTACGCATCGTGTTGAAGGCTCCGGACGGCGAAACATGGGAACATGAAGCAACCCTGGACGGTTACAGCGTCCTGCAGACGATCGGCGTTGACCATCCTGAGCTGTGGTGGCCGCACAATTACGGCAGCCAGCCGCTGTATGGACTGACCGTACAGGTGCTGAACGGAGACCGGGTCATCGACGACAAAACGATCCGCATCGGCCTGCGGACGCTGACGATCCGTCAGGAAGAAGACCAATGGGGCGAATCGTTCGAATTTGAAGTCAACGGCAAAAGCATCTTTGCCATGGGGGCCAACTACATTCCGGAGGACAACGTTTTTGGAAGACTAAGCTTCGGGCGGTCTAAGAACCTGCTGCAGAGCTGCGTGGAAGCCAACTACAACTGCATCCGCATCTGGGGCGGCGGCTTTTATCCGGACGACCGCTTCTACGATTTGTGCGACGAATACGGGCTGATCGTCTGGCAGGATCATCTGTATGCCTGCGGCGCTTACGATTTTAACGAAGCCTTTAAAGAGAACATCCGGCAGGAGACGATCGACAACGTCAAAAGGCTCCGCCATCACGCCTCCCTTGGCATCTGGAGCGGCAACAACGAGCTTGAATATGCGTGGGCATATTGGGGCTGGACGGAACGGTTCGGGGAGAAGCTGCGGGACGATTATCTGCTTCAATTCGAGCAATTTATGCCCGAGCTGAACCAATCGCTTGATCCGAACACCTTCTACTGGCGTTCTTCGCCTTCCTCGGCCGGCGGCCTGGACGACCCGAACAAGGAAAGCCTAGGCGATATGCACTATTGGGACGTGTGGCATGGCCGGAAGCCGATTACGGAATTCCGCACGCTGTTTCCGAGGTTCATGTCCGAATTCGGGCTGCAGTCGTTTCCTTCGCTGAAAACGGTAGAGACGTTCACCCTGCCTGAAGACCGGAACATTTTCTCCTATGTCATGGAGGCTCACCAGAAGAACGGCACGGGCAATGAAAAAATCCTTTATTATATCAGCGAATACTTTAAATATCCGAAAGACTTTGACTCGCTCCTGTATGTTTCGCAGCTGATCCAGGCGGAAGGCATGCGCGTCGGAGTCGAGCATTGGCGGCGCAACCGCGGCCGGTGCATGGGGGCTATCTACTGGCAGCTGAACGACATCTGGCCGGGAGCCTCCTGGTCCAGCCTGGACTACTTCGGCAGATGGAAAGCCACCCATCATGCGGCCAAACGGTTTTTCGCTCCGGTGCTCGCTTCGGCGTGCGAAGAGGGAACAACCGCTTCGCTGCACGTGACCAACGAGACGCTTCACCCGGTCAGCGGGCGTTTGTCCTGGCGCCTGATGAACCACCGGTCCGAAGTGATCCGCAGCGGCGAAACGGAAGTGTTGGTGGAAGCCCTTTCTTCCAAGGAGGCAGCCAGCCTTGAGTTCAGCAAGGAGCTGGACAGCAAGCAGAAGCTCCGGCAGAGCTACCTGGAATTCGAATTTGCCGCAGCAGGACATCCGGTCAGCAGCGGTACTGTGCTGTTCGTGAAATCCAAACATTTCGACTATTTGGATCCGCAGCTCCAAGCAGAAGTAACAGAAGCGAACGATCGTTTCGTGATCGTGCTGCGCAGCCGGGCCTTCGCCAAATTTGTGTCGCTGGACCTGCGGGCGGCGGACGCACGGTGGAGCGACAACCTTTTTGACTTGTCCGCTTCCAAGCCGAAGTCGGTTACAGTCTTTAAAGACAGCTTGTCGGAGGCCTTAAGCCTGGAGGCTTTCAAGGAGCAGCTGACCGTCCGGAGCTTGTACGAAACGTATGTATAAGCCGTGAACCTAATCCAGCCAAATCTGGCGGCCTTGATCCCTATATTTAGGGAATCAAGGCCGCTGAATAGGTTTTCCTGCGAAACTAAGAAAGTCCCGCGTTTCCTACGCTTTATTCTCCTGCTCCTGATAGGCCAGCTTATGGCCGTCTTCGAATCCTTGGGCAAAACCTGTGTTGAAGCCTTCCTGATAGGTTTCGTTGTAGCCCTCCTGATATAAAGCATTCGTATCGATGGAATGCTCTGCTGGTTGCTGCACCAGCGGCTGAACAACGGCCTTTCTTCCCCGGTGCAGGCTTCCTCTTCTTCTGCGAAGCTTTCTGCGGACCGTCTTCCCTTTACCCAGCTTCTTCTTGCGAAGCCAGACCGTACTCCGTCCAGTCCGTTTGGTCAGTCTGCGCTTGCGTATTTTGCCGCTGCTTCTTCTTTTGCGCAGTTTAACCGGTTTATTTGTTTTCTTTAAAGCCATAGGTTAATCTTCCTCCTTCATTCCCTGTTCAATAGACGTAGCTGACTCAGCGTTAATCCAGGGCTTCGCCGGAACACCGGTATACTGCCGGTTCAGCTTAACCCCTGTAAGCAATGCGGCCATCGCTTGCTGGTACCGGGTCATCCGGTGGACCTCATGAGCAAGCAGCTCAGCGGTTTCTTCGGAATAGGACGAAACGTCGGCCAAGCTGTCCAGAATACGCGCCACTGCATTTTGGCTTCTGGAAATAGACATAATTAATTGAAGCTTGGCCTCTTGTTCCGTCGGCGGACGGTTCAAGAGCATCATTTTTCCTCATCTCCAAATCCTAATCCGCCCAGGCCTCCCAAACCTCCAAGCATGTCTCCGAATCCGCCCGAATCTCCAGCTCCGCCGGAAGTGGCCAGCACCGCCCGAAGGTTGCTGCACAATCCGTTCTCAAGCTTGGTTAATCCTTCGATGAGCTCCACCATCTGCTCATGGACGCCCAGCGGCTGACCCAGCTGGCTCTCATGATCGCTGAAGCTGCCTGCATGCAAATGGTTGAGCGTCCAGTTCCTCGTCTTCTCCGCTTCAAGGGCTTTTGCCTCAAGCATCATGGCTACGTTCCATTGAATTTTGGCTGCGGCATCCAATATGTTGATATAAGCGTGCTCCCTGCTCACTTTCTCACCTCCGAGATCCGGCTTCTACTCCTCTTCCGAACCTTTAAGCTCTGTCATTACCTGCGTAAGGTTCTCGGCAATGGCTTCCTCCAGGTCCGCAATGGAGTTCAAATAAGCGATAATGCTTTTGTTTACGGAAGACGTACTTTCCAGCATTCCCTCAACACCTTCAAAATCCGGCTCTTCGTCCGGCAGCGCATGCACGATCTGTGCCATCCTGACCGTAATATGGCGTTCGGCATCGATGATACGGGCAAGCTGTTGGTGTGAATGCGCCATGTGCATCAGAATATCGGTAATCTTTTGATCCACGTTGTTAGCCCCTCCATTTGCCCCGGACGCCCGGCGCTATAAACCAAAACGCCCCGGCGTCCTACTGATTTCAGCATATGCCGGGGCCACAATGTACGTTCCGCTATGACTCTTCGTCCAGGGGATAATTTTATAACTCGTCTGACAGCAGAATTACAGGCGGGAGAACAAGGGCTCCTTCAGGATAAGCAGCCAGCTGTTCGGCCGATCCGCGGACGATTCTGCGTTCAAGTCCCCAAATCTCTACCGTATACCGGGTCAGGATCGGCCGGGCCGTACCCCGGTCAATCTGGAACAATCCGCCTTCGGGAAGTTCGATGACAGCTCCTTCTTTGTATGGGATTGAAACGGCTGTCTCCGGCGTCGAGGACAGGGGCGCGGCTTGAGCGACCTGATCGACTTGAGGATCTGGCGGGACGGCTAGCTCTGACATGACCGCTTCAGCCTGCTCCAGCGTCCATTCCCCGGCATAAGGCAGATTTCGTAAATCCCGCTGAGATACTCTGACCTTAGGACCGCTATAAGCCAGACCATCATAAGCACCTCCAGCGCTGATCCGGAATTTCATGCCGTCCTGAAGCCAATACAGGTGTCCTGTGCCGCTTTCCGCCACCACCTTGGCGGGAATTCCTTCATAGGAACTGCACCCTTGAAGACCAGCCTGGGACCGGCGGCTTGAATCGCGTGCCAAATATTCATGAATGCTGCCCCACTTCCGGTTGAACAGCTGCCGATTCTGCTCGTTCGTCTCCAGATATTCGCGGGTATCCAGACTTTTCATAGTGACGCTGCCGAAGTGATGAACAAAAGCATCACCTGCAATCATCAGCTTAAGTCCTTGCAGCCTGAGCCGGATGATCCAGTCATCATCCTCATAATTGCCAAGCCGGTAGCCTTCGTCCAGATAACCGGTCTGATGGGCGGTCTCCCGTTTCATCAGCAGGCAGAAGCCGACCAGCCGTTCCGTTTCCCTCCACTTGCTGCGATCCGTCTGATTACGTGCTTCGGCAAACCGGTCTAAATCCTGCAGGTCCTGATAGGGAACATCGATCTGCTGCTCTCCGCCGATATAGTTGGTGACCGGTCCCACAGCTCCGATGTCCGGCGAGGACTCCAGACAGTCCAGCATATTGGCCAGCCAGCGTTCCGTAACAAACACATCGTTGTTCAGCAGTAGCACCGTACGTCCCTTGGCCAGCATTAATCCGGTGTTGATCGAGCCGGCAAACCCTTTGTTGCCGTCATGGACAGCCACCCGCACCTTCCGGTACGGCCGAAGCGCTTCGGCTGTACCGTCCGCTGAAGCGTCATCTACTACAATCACCTCGTACGGCTGCGGAGTGAATGCCTCAATACGGTCCAGACACTGCAGCAGCATCTCCTTCTGGTTAAACGTAGGGATGATGATGCTTGTGCCTTCAAACACCTGCTCAAAATCATCATACCCGGCCTGCCGTCCCCTCTCGTAACCCGCCTTCCAGCCTTCTTCAAAAATCAGGGGGTTTGGCGCCGGCGCCGGATTCAGCCGGGAAACCGTTCGTTTCTTCCCGTTTCCCTTCATTCTCCTGACCGCTCTTCCCAGGGCTGCTCTTCCGTTTTTCTTTGTCCTGGCACCGATCTGCCGCTGCTGCCTTTGCTTCGGTTTCGTGATCTTCACCCTCTTCCTTTCATTCCGCCCTTCAGCGGAGCGTCATCTCGCCGCTTTCCAATTTGTTGGCCAGATGGCCAAAATCAATTGCCGGCTTCCCAAGCCGGGAAGCTATCTCGCTGCAAATGAGGACCGCTGCAATCCCGGCGGAAACCAAAGCCAGGTCAAAGGAATGGCCGGCGGCAGCCGCAACAGCATTTTCGGCATCATGCGCTCCTTGTACAGATGGAATTATGCCTCCGATCTCAACACCAGACCTCGCCAGCACCTCTGCCAGTCCGGGCGATTTATTGCCGACAACCAGCACTTTCCGCCCCTGCAGCAAGGGAAGGAGCAGGCCTCGCTCCACCATGGCGTAGTTAACCGTCGACAAAGTCAGCCGGAGCTTCGCAGGATCAAGTCCATAATGGGACAATACGGGGAACAGCAGGCCCTGAAAGGAAGGATGCCGCGACTGAGGAACCCCGATAATATCGGCCTTAAAGAGAGCTTGTGCCAGCTTCTCCCGGACGCCGGGGTCCGGCAGTTCTACCCCTGCATAAGGCAGGAAAGGCCCCCTTCGCCGCGCTTCTTCCACCGGCAGCACCGTATCATGCGCCAGCGTCAGCAATTCCCCGTCTCCAAGCCTCACCAAAGATAAGGAACGGCCGGTGGTCAAAGATTCCCGGAACATCTCCGTCACTCCTTCTGCCGGAAGCAGCGGAATAAATGCCTCCCGGGGCAGCTGGGAAAGACCCGCGGCTATGATATCCCTTGCCGTATAACCCTGCAGGATTGTGTTGGGAGGGAGGAGCCGTGCAACTTCACCTTCCCCTCCTTCAAAATATCCTTCTCTCAAACCTGCCTGGTACCGTTCCTCCAATTCGGCTTCGCCGGCCATTTGTTCCGTTTGCTGCTCAGCAGCCGGTTTGTCCTGCGGTGTCTGCTGTGCAGCTGCTGCCTCTTCAGCATCGAACGGCTGCAAAAGATCCGGCTGTTGGATGAGGGATTTAGCCCCCGTCCGTTTGTCTATTCGTTTATATATTCTTAAGGACGTTCTCCGGGCTCCCCTTCTCCGCTTAATCCGCAGCGCTGTTGTTCCCCGCCGGGACCTGCGATGCCGCCGGCTCCGCCTTCTCCCGGCTTTCGTGCTCAAAGCGCCCAGCTTGCCCCCCTGCCGGCGGGACCGCTGGTGAGCAGCGGCGCTGACGGAAGCGGCAGGCGTATTTTTTTCCCCGGGAAGGGTTGATCTGCTTCCAGAGGAATGAAAGTTCACGGCAGCATGTAACGGCGGTTGTTTCCTTTTCATGGTCCGCTCCCCCTCCCTTAAACCTGATTGGCAGATTACCGGCCTGCTTTCCCCATCTTCCGGGCCGCTTCCTGTAAAGATTCAAACGTTCCGGCATCTGTCCACCATTTCCGCAGTACATCATATTCAAGCTTGCCTTCCCGGGCATACAGATTGTTCACATCGGTAATTTCCAGCTCACCGCGCGCCGAAGGCCTCGTAGATGCTATCCGTTCAAACACCTGGTCATCGTACATATAAATACCGGTTACACTGTAATTTGATTTCGGGTGCTCCGGTTTCTCTTCAATCCGCGCAATCAGCCTGCGGTTATTCTCATCAAACACAGGCACGCCATAACGGCGCGAATCCTTAACCGGTTTGAGCAGCACACGCGCGCTTCCGTAAGACTGCTGCTTGAATTTCTCAACAAAAGGCTGCAGATCATCCATAAACAGATTGTCGCCCAGCAGCACTACAAACCGGCCCCCGGCAGGAATAAATCCCCGGGCAAGACCAAGCGCTTCGGCGATCCCTCCGGCCTGCTCCTGAATTTTGTAGGTAAGGTTGACCCCCATCTCCTGGCCGCTGCCGAGAAAATCGGTATACAGGCCGGCCGATTGTTTGCCTATAATCAGCAGAATATCGGTAATTCCCGCCTGCTTGAGCTTGTCGATTCCGTAACAAATCATGGGCGATTCTCCGACCGGAAGCAGGTGTTTGTTGATCAGCCGGGTTAACGGGTACAGCCTTGTTCCTGTGCCTCCCGCCAAGATGACGCCTTTCATGGCCACTCCTCCTCTTGATCTGAATAAAGCTCTCTATAAAAAAGACTCACATAAACGACAGTGGGTCGCATCCCCACTTCTCGATAAACCGCTGGCGGTTCCGTTGAATGAGGTCCTGCCACCCTTCCGGATGCTGCGAAGTAAAGCTGGCGCTTCCCTGGTGATACACAAAGGTATCCCCGCAGATCAGCAGCCGGTACCCTTTACGAATGGCCCGGTAGCAGTAATCGTCATCCTCGTAATGCCCGGGAGAGAACCCTTCGTCAAGCGGGCCAATCCGTTCATACAGCGAACGCTTGAACAGGAAACAAAATCCGACCAGCCGCTTGACCTCCCGCCATTTGGACGCATCCGGACGATTATGGCCAGCCGCATAAGCCAGAAGCTCCTCCGGACCTCCCGGACCGGCATCAATCCTTTGTCTTCCGCTGGCATAGTTCGTCACAGGGCCAACGATGCCAATATCCGGACTGCTGTACAGGGCCGACAGCATTTGCGGCAGCCAGCCGGGGGCAGCCATACAGTCGTTATTAAGCAGCATCAGCTGCTCCCCTGACGAGACGGCCAGCCCTTTGTTGCAGGCCGCCGGAAAACCGCTGTTCGCCGGCAGCGAAACAAACCGCAAGGCTTGCTGGACGCAGTATTCCGCTGTCCCGTCCGTGGACCCGTTATCGACGATAATAATTTCATAAGGGACCCGGGTATATTTCCGGATGGAATCCACGCAGCGGGATACGAGACCCAAAGCGTTGTAAGTCGGTATGATTATGCTGGTTAAGTCTTCCTTGCCCATCATCCGTTCCTCGCTTTCGCCAGCTCCGGCCGGGAAACACTTTGCCAGTGCAGTCTCGGCCCGAGCCGTTTTACGGCTTCGTGCAGCGCTTCGGCATGATCGCCGACAATTAGCTGGGCCACTTTATTGCCCGTTCCCAGATTGCCCTGGCGAAGCCGGTTGCGCTGGATAACATCCGCCGTGCAGGGGGCAGAAACGGCCAGCCCTTCCAGAATGGCTATCGTCTGCGCCTTGGGCGGAACGGCCAGCGCTGCCGTACCGACCACCTCTAAAGCCCGGCGGGACAAGACATGAGGCACTGCCGTCAGTGAGCTGCTCCCCAAATCCGGGCGTCCCAGCGCCTGATTCAGGAACAATTTGCAGCGGGTTACTTCATCCTGCCGGCCAAATGGAGGCACGAATGCCGAAATATCATTCAGAACCACATCGGTTCCGCTTTCCTGCTCATAGAGAAAAGCCGCGAGCTCTTCGGCCGGCACCTGCATATCCCCATCCACGAATAGTAGACTGTCACCGCCGGCCAGGGAAGCGCCAATAGACCGGCCGACATCATGTCCAAGCCTTTCAGGATCGTAAGCGATGATGACGTTCTCCCGTTTCTTGACCTCGAAAAAGCTCCCGTCCGTGCAGCCGTTCAACACGACAATCCGTTCATAAAGCGGCAGACGGTCCAATTCATCCAGCAGCGGCCCCAGCGTTTTCTCTTCATTACAAGCCGTGATCACCACGGAAGCCTTTCCCTTCAAAGGCACCGGCACACCTAAAGCCGGCGGTAACAGGCCGGCTGCCTTGGCGTATCCATCCCGGTAAGCGAGCCCGAGAGACAGCGCCTCGCGGAAAGATGGCCGCCCCTTAGCGGAACGAGCGCTGAACCATTCAGACAAGGAACGGCGAAAAGCCTGCACCGGACTTTCCTGCACCAGATTCGCCGGAACCGACTCAGCCGGAGAATCAGCTGCAATCGGACGCTCCGAGACGGAAGCCGCTGATCCATCGGTCATTCCAGCGGACCTGGAGGTAAGCCCGGCCATTCTTCCAGCCGCAAAAGCCTCAGAGAGTCCTGCCTGCCGCCCGCGTCCAGCCAAGGAAAACTGCTGGGAGCGCCGCCGGCTCAGGCGGAGGGCTGCAGAGCTGCCGCGCCTTTTCTGGGCTAACATCCGCTTTCTTCTCCGCCGTCTTAAAGCTGCCGGGCCGCTTCGGCCCCTCTTGGCGGAAGCCCTTGGCCTTGCCCCAAAGGATTTGGAAGCTGTATGTGTTCTTCTCTTTGCCGTTGTTGTCATGTAATCACCTTGCTCTTTCCCGGAGCCTGCCCAGGTCGGAAAATCCGCCGCGCGGTCCCCGCAGCTCCAGAATCCGGCAGGCTGCCTCCATATGGTCACCGGCAACAAGCGGGGTCAGGAGATCCTTTTGTCCCGAGCGCCTGCGCCTGCGATTCCGGCTGCCAACATTTACATAATGCACGGCCCGCACCCGAAGTCCGTCCAGAATCGCTGCCGCGTAGGCCACAGGCGGATTAGACAAAGTATCAAATCCGATCTTTGACACAGCCTTCCGGCTGAGCGCGTGGGGCACGGCCGTTAGGGACACCCCATTCAGGTCCGGCCGGCCAAGCAGCGAATTCAGCATATACTTCGAGCTGACTACGGGATGAATGCTGCCGGTCTTAACCGGCCCGCTGTAATCGTTCAGCGCTAAATCCCCGCCCTCCAGAATTTCTGAAACAAAGGGCTTCAGCTCATCGGCCCGTACAGCCATGTCCCCGTCCACGAACAGCAGCACATTTCCTTGAGCCGCTTTGGCCCCGACTGCTCTTGGTACGTCGTGCCCGAGTGGTTCCTCGAATTCTAGAACCTTCGCCCCCAGCTTCCGCGCCAATTCCGCGCTGTCGTCCCGGCAGCCGTTGGCCACTACAATGACCTCCGTCTTCGGGTGTACACGGGAGGATTCTCGGATGACGCCGGCGAGCGTCCGAACTTCGTTCATGACCGGGATGATGACCGAAACGACCGGCTCCGGGTGACAGGTAATGACAGCAGCCCCAGTCAGCTTCTTTCGTTTGCCGCCTCTCGGATTGACTCTGGAACGGACTTTGCGTTTGTTCATCTTCGAGATCCCACCTTTGTCAGTTATGCAGAATGGATGGCATATACGATAGCTTATGCTTTCGGCTGTGCCACGCAACGGCAAACGTACAGGGGCGGGCGCCGCTTTGCCTAAGAGGCCATTTAATTCCGCTGCAGCAAAAAGAACAGGAGAAAGGCACCCGCCTTCCTCCTGTTCTTTCCTTTCAACCGGATGTTGATCTGCTTCCTGAACTTGGCTCACTGCCGTCTCCTGCCGACCGCCCTTAAAATTTCTCCCGCACCCGCACCGTTATAAATACGCTTCCCGATCTTCCCAGCCTCCCTGGTCATGTTCCTGCGACATGATCCGGATCCACCGGGCTGCCGTATGCTGCCAGCGGAACCGGCTGCGTACGATGTCCAGCCCGTTCAGTCCCATCTCCCGCCGCAGCTCCTCGCTGCCAAGAAGTTTAAGCAGGTATGCCGGCAATTCATCGTTCATGTGCTCCGGATTGACCAGGAAACCTGACAATCCGTCTTCAACAATTTCCGGTATACCTCCCGCTCTGGTGGCAACAACAGGAATGCCGGCCGCCATCGCCTCCACATTAACAAGCCCAAACGCCTCGTCTTCCCCGGAGGGGACAACTACAATATCCGCGAGATTGTACCAATCCGCTACCTGAGGGTAGGGGGTGAACGGAAGAAATTCCACCTGTCCGGGATAAGCTTCGGCCATTTTCTTCAAATCGCGAACATAATCCGTTTCCCGAAGGCTTCCGTAGAACGCCCCGCCAACGACCAGAAGCAGCGCCTGCGGCTCTTGCAGCAGCAGCTTAGGAAGAGCTTGCAGCAGGTGATGTACCCCTTTTTCCGGAATCAGCCGTCCGATGTATAAAATGATTTTTCGGCCGCTCCAGCCGTATTCCTCTAGTCTTGCCTTTCTTAAACCTTCCCCTACTGGCGTCCAGCGCGGAACAAAATCCTCCAGGCTGACCCCCAGATGATTCACTTCCAGTTTGGCCGACAATCCGGGGAAAAGGTTCTTTAGCTCTCTATGCAGATAACGGCTGTTCAAGATAATACCGTCGAGCTGATTAAGCGCCGTTTCTCCCCAGGTCCGCGGAAAATGTTTATCCTGAACAAACGTAGTCGAATGCAGCGATAAATAAATTCTGGCCTGCGGCATGCGCTGCTTCAGCCTGCTGGCCAGAATCGGCCTGTTATGCACATCAACCGAATCCGGCCGCCATGCCCGGAGATGACGAAGAATGGACGGCAAATAGGCCGAACCTCCCGGCACTCTGCAGCAGGGCACCGTTCCAAGCATCGCTTTCACGGGTCCATCTTCCCCTGTTCTGCCGTATACCCGGATATCCAGGTTTCCTGCAGCCAGCGGGACCACTTTTTCGATTACACGTTCCACCGAACTGCTTCGTCCTGATGGAATGACAAACGATCCCGGCGAAATTACCGCAACCTTGTGAGGATTCAAAGCCATTAGCTCCCTTCTGCCAATCATCATTATGATGTAGTTATACGATACGAACCCCGCCGTGGTGACTCTTACGCAAAAATACCGCTGCAGCGGCGGCAGTCCCGCGAAATCAGGCGGCTGTAACCCTTCATTCGTCCATGCCTTCAACCTGTCCTGAACATAAAATAAACCAAGCCAATCATCCTATCCGGATAATCCGGCAGGAAGGGGGAAGGGATATTGCATCCCGAATATGTCGGCATTCTGCTTAATGCAAAGATGCACCGGGGCATACCGGTTGGCCGTACCGGGAAAGAAGCTCTTACGCTTTATGAAGACGGGGCAGCCGCTTACGGTTTAACCCCCTGCTATTTGAGGCTTGAGGACATTCGGACCGATCGAGAAACGAGCCTTGCTTATGTACGGCGGGGGGATGAATACATCCGTGCCGCTATACCTACCCCGCGGGTGATCCATAACCGGGCAATCTACTCCGGGACCGGAGCGAGGCAGAAGATAACCCGGCTCGGCAGTCAGGGAATTATCGTCTTTAATGCTAATACGCGCTATTCCAAAGACGAAATCCACCTGCTGCTGGCGGGAAATCCCTCGTTAGCAGGCTGCCAGCCTCATACGATGCCCGCTACTCTCAGCGGCATAGCATTTATGATGCAGCGATATAATGATTTAATTTTAAAGCCTGCCAGAGGCTCCGTCGGACAGGGAATTATGCGATTGCGGCAGGACATGGGCATTTGGCGGCTGCTTCACCGCAGCAGCCGGGGGAAACGCCCAGAGCGGTGGATAGAAACACGGCTGGGCAAAGGCAGCAAAATGATGTGGCCTCTGCCGGTTATCCGTCAGCTCCGCCGGGTTCCTTATCTGGTACAGGAAAGGCTGCCGCTGGCTGAATTCGACGGCCGGCCCTTCGACCTGCGCATCACCGTGCAGCGTGGACTTGACGGAAAGTGGCGCATCACGGGCCAGTTTGCCAAGCTGGCCGCTCCGGGCGGATTTCTCTCCAATATTGCACAGGGAGGAAGCGCCTATCCCGCTGAAAATATACTGCGCGCCGTTATGCCGTCCGGCATGGCGGCAAGTGCGCTTGCCGGAGCCCGCTCTCTGGCGTTTAAAGTCGCGGAGCACCTCTCTGCCAAGCTGCCGCTTCTCGCCGATCTGGGCATGGATATCGGAATCACAGCCGATGGCCGCATCTACTTCATAGAATGCAACGGCCGCGATCAGCGTTACGGATTTCGGGAAGCGGGCATGGACGCGGTTTGGCGGGACAGTTATCGTCGGCCGATGGCCTTCGCCCGCCATCTGCTGATGTACCAGCCCGATCGTCAGCCTCCAGCCTTGTTCCTCCCTTAAGCGGTATGCCGCCCGAATAGATTCCCACTTAAAATCGGCTCGGCTTCCTGACCTTATAAGCCGCCTTCCGAAGCGTCTATGACGCACCGGAGGGCGGCTTTGTCCTTCCTTGGCACCGTCCTTGTTGATTTACGTGCTGATCTGTGTCAATATTAGCGGAGTTATCCCTTTGGCGTATAAGCTGGAGGGTTGAATTTTTGAAAGGAGCGTTTTATGGCTCAAACCATGATGCGGTTTTTTACGGAGCTTTCTTCACGGAAGTGGATCGCCTCTCTAACCGGGCGTTTCTCACGGTCTGCCGCCAGCCGGCCGCTGATTCCTTTTTTTGCGAAAATGTACAATATCCCTCTGCATGAAGCGGAGAAACAGCTGGCCGATTACCGGACATTAAACGAGTTCTTTACGCGGCGGTTAAAGCCGGGCATGCGGCCGATACATGAGGAAGCCGGCGCGCTGGTCAGTCCTGTCGATTCCTTGATTACGGCTATGGGCCCCATTGATGCAGGAACCCTGCTTAACGTCAAAGGCCAAAATTATACGATTGCCGATCTGCTTAACGGCTCGCCAAGGCTAGAGAAATACAAACACGGCTATTTCTTTGTTCTTTATCTGAGTCCTACCGACTACCACCGGATCCATGCCCCCGTTGCCGGGACCAAGCTGGAAACGGAACATATCAGGGGCAAGGTTTATCCTGTTAACGACTTCGGCATGACGCATCTGAGATCCGTGCTCGTTCGCAATGAACGGCTGGTCACCTACATCGCTCATGATCCGGGCGAAGTTGCGCTTGTTAAAGTTGGCGCCATGAACGTGAGCAGTATCAAATACACCGATCCTGACGCCAAAACCTGGGAACGGGGCGACGATCTTGCTTATTTTGAATTTGGTTCTACGGTCGTTCTGCTGACGGAAAGCGGTACCTTTGAGCCGCTGGACACCCTGAAGCCCGGTACAGCCGTCAAAATGGGGGCGCTGCTCGGTTATTTCCTCAAGCGGGCGAAGTAGAAGCCGGGAACGGAAATGGGTAGCGGAGGCCGGGAATGGAAGCAGAAGCAGCGTGCCCGTGTTTCCCGAACCTGAAGTCCAACAAACAAGTCCTAATATTGAGTCGAAAAAAAGTCTTATTATCGAGTCCAAGAATCAAATCTTACTATTGAGTCCAAAAAAACCAAAGCAGCTTCCGCCCGACGGGCGAAAGCTGCTTTTTTCTTGGTGGTTATGATATATGGAAAATCGCAATGAGAACTAAGTAATGGGCAATCCTCAGAACCAGGAAATAACCTGTTCGGCCGCCGATTTCATGCGGCGCAGACGGTTTCTGAATATACTTGAGCTGCCTGCAAACCCTCTGCTGCGCATCCGCCGTCTTCTGCTCATAAATTTCACCTCCTTTCAGGCCATGTGATCCGGGGCAATAAAGAATAATTAGAAATTACCCCCTTTTCCGGGACTTTGAACCCGGATGGCCGCTTCAGCGGATTTCGGAGGGGCTTTTGCCCGTATACTGCTTGAATTGGCGGCTGAAGAAAAAGATGTCCCGATAGCCGAGCGCTTCGGCCACCTCGGTCACATTCATTCCCGCATGGAGCAGCAGATGGCGCGCGCGGTCGATACGGCATTTTATAATATAGGATTGAACGGGCGAACCCGTGATCTCTTTGAACTTGATTGAAAAATAACGCGGCGAAAGTCCCGCTCTTGCCGCCAAATCCTTAGTCCGGTGAGGCAGGCCGGGATGCTGGAGCACATAATTGGCGATCTCCTGGATCGACTCGTCCAGATGATGGCTGACCGTCTGAGGCGCCGGATCATGGCGTTCCTCCCGCAGCAGGTAAATCATCATCTGCTTGAGCAGCAGACGGGCTTCTTCCTCGGCACCATACGTGTCCTGATTCAGGAACAGCCGGACATATCTGGAGAGCATGAACTCAAAATCCAGCGTCTCCTCCAGCTTGCGGTAGCGCGACGGGATTTCCTCCAGAGACCCTCTGACATCGAAATGAATGTAAGTCAGCACAAGCGGCTTCTGAGGATTATGGGTAGCGCTGGTGTAGTCGCCCGGGCGGAACAGGAAACAGCTTCCCTTGCCGATCTGGGTCGGCCGCTCGTTCAGAATCAGCGTCCCTTCTCCGCTCCATACATAGAACAGATCAAAATTCTCCAGCGGCTTCTCCCGCTTCTGCCATTTCCATCCGGGTTCGCAGACGATTTTGGCGAATGCCCGCTTTAATACAAAAGAGGAAGGAGAAGTATTCAGCATGATTCTTCCTCCTAGGAGTCATTTTTGCTTGCTATTATACTACGGAAACGCCGTCACCCCAAATTTTGCGGCCAATCTCCTCCATTTGACCTATGCCGCAAATGATCTCTTCCGGCTGTAAATGGGCGAAAAAGAAGCAGGCTGCCGGAGGATGTGATCCTGTCCAGTACACTTCCACGTCGCGGAAGAGGATTCCTTCCTGCCTGCAGGCGGCCGAGAACAGCCGGTAATCGTCCGGGCTCCGGCGCCACTCGGCGTACACATGCAGGCCGCTGTTCAGCGGAAGCGGCGCAAACAAACCGCCAAGGCGGGCAGCCATCTCCCGGCGGAATACTTCATAACGCGCGCCATAAATCCGGCGCATCCGCCGCAGATGTTTGTCATAGTCGCCGCGGGCCATAAACCGGGCCAGCGTCCGCTGCTCCACCAGAGCCGGCGAAGCAGGCTCGAACAGCGCTTTGGCGCGCCGCACAGGCTCCACCAGCGGCATCGGGAGCACCGCGTAGCCGATGCGCAGCGCGGGGAACAAGGTTTTGGTGAACGTGCCGACGAAGACGACCCGTTCACCCCGGTCTTGCGCCATGAGCGGCTCCATCGGCTGGCCGGCCCAGCGGAACTCGCTGTCAAAGTCGTCTTCGACGATGACCGCGTTCCGCCGCTGGGCCCAGGCCAGCAGCTCGCGCCGCCGCTCAGGCGCCAGCACGGCGCCGGTCGGGAACTGCCGGCCCGGCGTCACAAACAGCACGCGCGCATCCCAATCGCGCGGGATGATGCCCCGGCCGTCCACTTCGGCCGGGAGGACCGCCGCCCCGGCAGCGGCGGCGGCCAGCCGGATCCCGGGATATCCGGGATCCTCGAGCACGGCCTGCGCTCCTTCGCCCAGCAGCAGCTGGCTCAGGAGCGCGATGGCCTGCATCGATCCGCTGAAGCAGCAGATCGATGCAGGGTCTGCGGCGATGCCGCGGCTTGCGCGCAGATGGGCCGCTATCGCGGCCCGGAGCCCCGCATCGCCAAAGACGTCCGCCGCGCTGTCGTAAGCGGCGGAGGAGGCCCGCACCAGCGCGCTGCGCCAGGCTGCGTGCGGGAATTCCGCCGGCGGCTTCTCCCCGCCGCTGGCGAAAGAAACGCGGGAGGAGGCGGAGCTGTCCTCCCGCCCGGCCTGCCCGGGTTGCCCGATTTTTCCAGCTTGCCCGACTTTCCCGGTCTGTTCAGTTTGTCCAGTTTGCCCGGCCTGCTCGATCCGCCCGGTCTGTCTCCCGGCCTCCGCCTGCATATAGAGCTCCGTCAGCCTTGCCGCCCAAGGGGACAGCTTCAATCCGGATTTGGCGCTGCTGTTCCCCGAAAGGTCCTCGGAGAGCTCCTTGGAGAGCTCCTCAGAAGGCCCCTCCTTCCCGTCATTCGCTTCCGCGGCCGCTTGTCCTGCAGAATAAAGATCCGTTCCTTCGTTCTTGTCGTTCTTGTCGTTCTTGTCGTTCTTGTCCTTGCTGGCCTTTTCTGCCGCTGCGCCCTTCTCCGCAGATTCTTTTCCAGGCTCCGCAAAATGGGCAGCTACAAAGGTTCCCCGGCCTACCCGGGCCACTACATATCCTTCTGCCAGCAGCATATCGTAAGCCTGGGCTACACTGCCCCGGGACAGCCCATACAGCTCCGCCAGCTCCCTGGAGGCCGGAAGTCTCGTTCCCTCCGGCAATGAGCCGTCCCGAATCCTGCTGCGAATAGCATGGTAAAGCGCCAAATATTTAAAGCGGTACGTAGATAGCGCTTGTTCCCACGGCAAAGTGAAATCAGGCATTTTCCTGCAGGCACCTCCCTACATTGGACTAGTAAAATAACTCTAAATTGGTTCTTTTTTATTGTCAATTTCTCTTCTAAACTTAGTTTCTATTAACCGGATATTAAGCGGATATAAGGGGGAGCCTGGCATGAGAAGAAAAGAATTTAAAGTCAATCAGGAGGAAGAGATTGAGGACTTTCTGGCCGAAATGAGTTTCGGTTTCCTGGGGACGCTGACAGCAGAGGGCGGCTGCCGGGTGACACCGCTGAATTTTGCCTACGGAAACGGTGTGTTTTATTTCCACGGCAGCCTTGCCGGCGAGAAGATGAAGCAGATGAAAGCCGACAACCGGATCAGCTTTACCGTCGCCAAGGAATACGCGCTGATCCCGTCCTACTGGAGCGACCCCGATCTGGCTTGTCCCGCCACCTCTTATTTCAAAAGCGTAATGGCCGAAGGCATTTATGAAAAGGTCGACGATCCGGCTGAGAAAGCGGAAGCCCTCTCTCTTTTTATGCGCAAGCTTCAGCCTGAAGGCGGTTATGCCTCTATTGATGCGGAGGATGAGCGGTACAAGGGACAGCTTAAAGCCGTGGCCGTCTTTAAGCTTGTACCGTCCGGGCTGACTGCCAAATTCAAATTTGGCCAGAATCTGCAAGAGGGAGAACGCGCTCAGGTCCTGAACGGACTGAAATCAAGAGGCGGAGCATACGATGCGGATACGGCAGAGCTCATGCAAAAATATTGTCCTTTCCACACCGAAAAATAGCACTTTGATTCGTGACGCTTGCCTGGCCTGATGTTATAATGTTAGGCAGTCAAAACGAATTTTAGGACCAATACAGAAGTTGGAAGGATGGAAAGTGATGAACCCTCTAGCGTCACAGCTAAACGACCGCCTGAAAGCAGATAGTCCTTATGTATATGAAATGTTATCCGGACTCGGTCGAGAAATTTATTTCCCTAAAGAAGGGATTTTAAGTCAATCGGCCGAAGCCTCCAGCCAGGCCAAAAAATATAACGCCACGA
This sequence comes from Paenibacillus physcomitrellae, assembly GCF_002240225.1. Classification (NCBI taxonomy): domain Bacteria; kingdom Bacillati; phylum Bacillota; class Bacilli; order Caryophanales; family Paenibacillaceae; genus Paenibacillus; species Paenibacillus physcomitrellae. The sequence goes on from NZ_CP022584.1 coordinate 2,085,630, forward strand.
TCGGAATCGCCACGGAAAACGGCGGGCCTATGCACCTGAACGTTATTCAGGATACTCTTTCGGCCTATAACCCGAAGGATCTGTATCCTTATGCCCCTCCTGCCGGCAAACCCGAGCTGCGCTCGGTATGGCGGGATAAAATGCTGAAGGAAAATCCGTCCCTGTCCGGCAAGTCCTTCGGGCAGCCGATCGTGACCAATGCCTTGACCCACGGGCTGAGCATTGTAGCCGATTTGTTCGTCGATGAAGGAGATGCCGTAATTTACCCGGACAAGAACTGGGAAAATTACGAGCTTACCTTCGGCATCCGCCGCCACGCCAACATCGTCAATTATGAGCTGTTCACCGATGAGATGAAATTCAACAGCCAGGGACTGCGTGAAGCCCTTCTGTCTGTACCGGCAGGCGGTAAAGCCGTTGTCATTCTGAACTTCCCGAATAACCCAACCGGTTATACGCCGGGGGCACAGGAAGGCGATGAAATCGTAGCTGCCATTGAGGCCGCTGCTGAAGCGGGCGTGAATGTCGTCGTAGTTACGGACGACGCCTACTTTGGACTCTTTTTCGAGGATTCCCTGCAGGAGTCTCTGTTCGGCAAGCTGGCTGGCCTTCACCCGCGGGTTCTTGCCGTTAAAGTTGACGGGGCTACCAAAGAGGAATACGTTTGGGGTTTCCGGGTCGGATTCATTACTTATGCCGGGACTTCCGAGGCGGTTTCGGCGCTGGAGCAGAAGACGCTGGGCATCATCCGCGCCACCATTTCAAGCGGGGCCCATCCTTCCCAGACCTTTGTGCTCCATGCTCTGAAGTCGGATGAATTCCTTCCGCAGAAAGAAGCAAAGTTTGCGGTCATGAAGGGCCGGGCCAACCAAGTAAAAGCCCTGCTCGACAGCGGCAAATACGGGGATCTGTGGGAGTACTATCCTTTCAACTCCGGATATTTTATGTGTCTTAAGCTTAAGACAGTAAGCGCAGAACCGCTGCGCCAGCACCTGCTGCGCGAGTATGGCGTAGGCACGATCGCCTTGGGCGAACAGGATCTGCGGATCGCATTCAGCTGTATTGCCGAAGAACATCTTGAAGACTTGTTTGATCTGATTTATCAAGGCGTGAAGGATTTGCAGAAACAATAAAATGGGATAAAATTCAGGACAGAAGGCAAAGGCCCATACCGCCCTCCCCCTCCGCACATATGATACTCCTGTAATTAACATCAACAGCGGAAAGGGGAATGGCACATGAACGGAGTAGAAGAAGTAAGAGGCGGTTACGGCGGCGGTTATGGTTTGGGAGCATTCACAAGCACAGGTGCAATCCTGGTATTGTTTATCCTGCTCGTTATCATCAGCCGTGCATTCATCCTCTAATTAAAGATTTAGGCTGGGGCTGTGCGTGATTGCGAATCACAGGCAGCTCTGCCAACTAGGCAGACGGGGTTCAGGCCCGTCTGCTTTTATTTTTCTAGAGGAGCAGGAATGAAGAATTAATGAATATGTGTTAGTAATCGGGAGAAATCCAAATAAAAAACCCATTTTAAACGCAAAAATTGCAAGATAACGCCTGAATTCAATGAATAAAGTCGAAATTTTCGGTTTACATTCCGTGTACTTCATGACATAATCCAAATTGTTGTTTTTAAATGTGTAGACTCTACAATTTAAACGTTGAATAGAGAACTTATTGCGCCTAAGCGGGAGCCAGGGAGCATTCCCCGCTGCGGGCTTTTTTTATGTACCCTTACCTTATTAAGTCAAACAAACCTTACCATACTGTTAAAGGAGATCTGATCAAAAATGATTAACAAACTGGAACCCCCGCCTAGGCTGGACGAATACGTCAACCGTTTAACCACTAACAAAATCGGCACGATCGAACTTTTTCGTTTTGACCCCTATTTTGTTACGAAGACGATGTATCCGATTCAGGCTGATGAAGTATTTGTCCTGCTGCAGTTGACCTGCGGGGGCGTTGTTGGCCGGGCCGAGCTTCACCTGCCGGGAGTCCATCCACATTTTGATCTGATCCGTTTTGCTTCTGTCTATAAAGGTTTGAAGAAGGCCGGCGTTTCTGAAGCTCTTCGTTACGTAAGCGCCAGTCGGGATGAATGGGGAATTGCCCGCCGCAGGCTGGCGGAAGCCGCTTTAACCGATTTGACCGGGAAGCTGCAGGCTGCTGCCGGCAATTCTGATAGCCCAATGAGCGGTAGCCCTTCCGGCTTACCTTCAGGCTTAACACGCGACCTTTTGTTCGACTGTGCACAGTCCTATTATGCTTTCTAAAATTGATCTGTTAAAAATCATAAAAAATCCCCGCAGCTTCAAAGCTCGGGGATTTTATTTATTCACAGGTTGAGGTTTCGCCTTATTCGACCTTGTTTCGATTGATTCACGCTGATTGGAACTAAAATGAACTTCCTGCTTTTCTTGTAAGCGAATACATTTTGAGTTGCTTTCCTATTATAACGCCCTGGATTTGGCGAATCCTATGGCTCATTTTTTCAAAGAGGTGGTTCATTTTTTAGAAAAGTATGACATTTTTCCGGTTTTTCCAACAAATCAGAACCACCCGTCCAACGGGTGGTTTGCACTAGGGGTATAACCCCCTGTTGCCAAACTGCGCCTAAAGACGCTAGCCTGACCACAAAGCGTTCAGGCTCAGTGTTATTTGCCTCTTTCACTTACCAGTTAAACTGGTTTTACTTTTTCTTGCTCTTGTTGCTGCTGAATGGATCTTCATACTCTTTTACACTCAGCTTATCTACTGCTTGGTCATGTGCCTCTTGCTCTCGAATGTATTTGGCGACGGTGGCTTCATTTAGCCCCACTGTACTTACGTAGTAGCCTTCCGCCCAGAATTTCCGGTTCCCATACTTATACTTCAAATTGGCGTGCTTCTCGAAGATCATGAGTGCGCTTTTCCCTTTTAGATAGCCCATAAAGGAAGACACCGATATTTTCGGCGGAATCGCCACCAGCATGTGTACATGATCCGGCATCATATGCCCTTCTAATATTTCTACTCCCTTGTATTTACATAGACGTTTCATGATTTCAATTAGATCTCTTCTCACTTGATTGTAAATCTCTTTACGTCTATACTTCGGGGTGAACACAATGTGATACTTACACATCCACTTTGTGTGCGCTAAACTAAAATTTTTATTTGCCATATAAGACCATCCTTTCAAATTGAGCCTGAACATCTCAATTTTATCGGGATGGTCTTATTGGTGTAACCCTAGATCCCTCCACCCGCATAGCGGGTGGTTTTATATTTCGCGCGTTTCACGCGCTCAACAGGCTAAAGCCTAAAAAAAAAGAGGCGGATTCACTCCACCTCTGCCTGACCGGATTCTCCGGAATCTATGATGGTTCAGCTTGCTTTACTCCTCTTCTTCCTCGCCTTTTCGGGTTCTTTTGCCATAAACACGCTGCAGGAAGGTTATCACCAGCCCCCCGGCAAGCACATACACGGCCTGCGCGGCTTTCCCCTCGGTGAACGAAGGCAAGAATACCAGCCACATCAGAACGGCATAGACCAGCTGAATTTGAAAAATCAGCCGGACCGCATTAGCCTTGCGGCTGCCTGCCGGAACCGGATAGAGCTGCAGCCAAAACGACTCGCTGTGCACCCTGCGAAGTTCGGACAGCTGCACACCTACCACAAATACAAAAAAGAGATATACCGCGCCCCCAAGCCAATTTTGTCCGCTGAGATAAGCCAGCAAAGCACCTACCACCGCCACGCGAAGCACGATCATAAACATGTCGCTGCGCACAAAACTTTTGGTCAGCAGATAACGGTAAGCCTGCCCAGGCTCCCAGGGAATCCGGCTGCCCCACTTCGACAGCCAGCGGCGGGTATGCACCCGCTGCTCGCGGCCGGGCACTTCCACAAACCAGCCTAGCACCATCATGGCGCGGGCGGCGTGATTTTTCTCCGCTGCAATTAGCAGCTCCCATGGTACACGCAGCCTGGGCGGCAGATAAAGCGACGCCAGATAAGCAGCAGCCAGCACGATGATAAACAGCAGGGCTTTGCCGGCCGGATGCCAGAACCAGGCAGCTACGGCCAGAACGCCGACAACCCATCGCAGCAAGCGGTACACCCCGGCGGTAGGCCGGGACACAAAGGTCAGCTCGCGCCAGCTGCCGAAGCTCATCACGACCGACCAGCCTGCCAGCAGCAAAGCCGTCCAGCCAAATGGCTTCCCTTGGGTCTCAGCCGTTATGTATAAGGGCCAAAACGTTATAATTAACACAGCTAATATCAAATATTTGCGGACCACCGCGCCCCGCCAGGCCGGAGCAAAATAGCGGTTCATCCGAGCTTCCTGAGGAAGCAGAAAAACCGTATCAGCCGGCTGCAGGAATGTGCGAAAGCCGCCGCCAATCGCGAAGGGGGCCAGCAGCACCAGCGCAATCCAGCGGATCGGCAGTCCTTCCGGCAAATTCCGGATGAACGCTGTATACCAGGCCGCGAATGCAATGAGGCAGAACAGGAACAACACCGCCACACCGCTTTGCAGCACATATCCCAGATAAGGCAGGATACCGCCCCAGAATTGGCCGCTCCGTTTGCGCCGAAGCTCAACGAGATTCATCAGGAACGCCCGTCCTGTACCAGCGAATAAAAAATCTGCTCCAGCGGTTGTCCCTGCATGCCTGCCGCCATAGCAATTTCTTTAAGCGTTCCCTGCGTAATTACGCGCCCGTGATGAAGGATAACGAAACGGTCGCAATAATGTTCAATGGTCGATAAGATATGAGAGCTTAGCAGAATAGATGCCCCTTCGCTCCGCAGCTTCATCATAAAGTCGAGCAGAGAGCGAATCCCGAGCGGGTCCAGGCCCAGGAAAGGTTCATCGATAATGTACAGCTTCGGTCTGGCTACAAAAGCGCACATGATCATCACTTTCTGCTTCATTCCTTTGGACAAATGGATGGAGAGACTGTCCATCTTGTCCTCCATCCGGAACAGTGCGGACAGCTCTGCCGCCCGAACCTCATAATCGCTGCGCTCTACACCATAAGCCCGGGCGGTAAATTCCAAATGCTCCCGCACGGTCATTTCCTCGTATAGCAGCGGTGATTCGGGCACAAAAGCAAGCGCTCCCTGATACTGCTCCAGATCCCGGGCGCGGGTCGTCCCGTCCACCCGGATTTCGCCTTTTTCCGGATTCATGAGGCCGAGGATATGCTTCATCGTGGTGCTTTTCCCCGCTCCGTTGAGACCGATCAGTCCCACCATTTCCCCGGGCATGACCTTAATGCCGACGTCATGCAGCACCGGGCGTTTCAAATTATAGCCGCCGCTTAAAGCTTCAATTTCCAAAACCGGATTTTGCATCAAGGCTGGCCTCCCTTTCCTTCTCTTGTTCAGCTTGCGCCCCTGGTTTTATCCTGCTAAAATTCACCCTGCAAAAAAATTAATCCCGAGGCGGTTTGTTCTTCAGCCACTTCGGTGCCCCTTTATTTTTGCGGTCGCGGTGCCGATCCAGCTTCCGTTCGCCGGCCGGCTTAACGGCTGACGTCTTGGCCCCCGCTTTGCGGGCAGACGAAGGTTTCGGCCTTGCCGCCCCGCGGCCCGTGTCCGAACCTCTTTCCGAACCTCTATAGCCCTCCGTGTCCCCGCCTCTGCCGGATAAGCCGCGTGTTCCGCTTTCGCCCCGGCGTCCTCTGTTCTCCGTATCCGGATCCCGCAGCGGTTTCACTTCACGGCGGAATGGCCGTGCTTCTTCTTTAGGCGTCGTGATGCGGCCGCCGGCCAATCCGCGCAGTCCAAACGAAATGCCCAGTTCTCTGGCGAACTTGCGGATAATAAAGGTTTCCTGAGGGGCGACAATCGAAATGGACAGCCCCTTACGTCCCATACGGCCTGTCCGTCCAGCCCGGTGCACATAGTTCTCGGAATCGGTTGCCGGATCAAGGTGAATGACCATCCCCAATTGCTCAATATCCAGACCGCGCGCAGCCACGTCGCTCGCGACCAGCACGCGGTATTCGCCTTCCCGAAATCTGCGGAGCGTCAGGCTGCGTGTCGTCTTATCCGCATCCCCATACAGCGCTCCGGCGTTTAATCCCACATAATTCAGTTTGGCTTCCACTTCGCCGATCGAATCGATTTGGTTAACGAACACCAGCACCTTCGGCACATCATAGGTCCGGATAATTCTCCGCACCAGATCAATTTTGTCCCTTTGTTCGCAGACAAAATACAGATGCTCCAGCGTTGCCGAAGTCCGCTGCTCCGGTTCAATGCCGATCTCCACCGGATCTTTCATTTCACGGGCCGCCAGGGAACGGATTTCGTCCGTTACAGTCGCAGACAGGAACAACAGCTGGCGGTCGCGCAGCGACGCCTTCAGAATTTGATCCACGTCACCTGCTCCGCCCAGCTGGAACAACTGGTCTACCTCGTCAACGACGAGCATCCGCGTCTCATGCAGCTTCAGCTTCCGGCTCGCGAGCAGCTCACGGACACGCCCCGGCGTTCCAACGACTAGCTGTGGATGCCGCTTCAAACGCTCCACCTGCCGGCCGATCGCAGCCCCGCCGATTAACGCCTGCGCTTCAATGCCCGTTCCTTCTGCATAACGCTGGCTTTCGCGCAAAATTTGCATCGCAAGCTCCTGCGTCGGCGCCAGAATAAGCGCCTGCATCACCTTGCGCTCCGGATCAATCCGCTGCAGCACAGGCAAGAGGTAAGCGAGCGTCTTCCCCGTACCCGTCTGTGACTGAGCGAGCACGTCGCAGCCTTCGAGTACAGCCGGAATCGCACTTTCCTGAACGGGAGACGGCGCTGTAATGCCGAATTCGGCCAATCGTTCTGCCAGCCTCTGCTCGACCCCGATATTTATAAATGTTTGAGTTGTCATGTAGGTCCACCTTTATTCTAAAAAGTCGTTATTTCCATTATATGCGATAATACGTGCCGCTCCAAATCAAATCGCGGCCGCATCCCGCTGATCATCCAATTTCTTCCTATGACCAAAAAAAAGCACCCCCGGAGCATTCCGGAAGCGCCTTTCGCAAATCCTTGTTATTTCTTGTTAATGACACCGCCAGCCAATTTGTCCGCAAGCCGCGGAAACAGCTGGTAAAGCTTCGTCCCGATCCCCGCCGCCCAAGGCAGGTCCACTTCGGTTTTCTTTCTCTCAATCACTTGCACAACGGCCTTGGCCACTTTCTCCGGCTTCATCATAAACCAGCCGACATTCTTGACGTAACTTCCGTCCGGGTCCGCCTCTGTAAAAAAAGGCGTATCAATCGGTCCCGGATTTACGGCAGAAAGCGTAACGCCTGTTCCCCGCAGCTCCTGCCTCAACGCGTTCGTAAAACCAAGCACAGCATGTTTGCTGGCCGAATAGGCGGATGACTTCGCCGTGCCAAGCTTGCCCGCGATGGAAGCGATATTAACAATGTGGCCCTTGCCAGCTGCCAGCATCCCGGGCAAAACAGCCTTTGTGCAGCGGACCACACCCATATAATTCACATCCATCATCGATTCGAACTCGTTCATCGGCGTTTCGGTAAAAGGCTTGAACCTGCCGAAGCCCGCATTGTTAATCAGGCAATCCACAGATCCATACGTATCGTTAATCCTCTGAAAAGCTTCAGCTACCGATTCCTCTGAAGAAACATCCAGTCTTACAAGTCCGAAAGGTCCGGATAATCCGGCACCTACCTGTTCCAGCTTGTCCTGATTACGGGCTGCAAGTACTACAAAAGCTCCACGCTTGGACAGCTGACGGGCCATTTCCGACCCGATTCCGCTGGAAGCGCCGGTAATGACAATCCGCTGTTCTTTAAGCATGCCCATGCTCTCGCATCCTTTCTGCTATAGAAGGCGGCAATCCTCCGTCCTGAAGCCCCCGCTTCACTTGCCGCCAGTTGCAGAATCTATATTACGAGATCATGACTTGAATATCCAATTCGCCTATACCATCCATATGTAGTGGAATACAGAGTGCTTTGCGCGTCTCGTGCGCATTCTCTTCCGATTTCATGACTTTAGGTGGAGTAATATCCACAACATAACCTTGATTCGACAATATGGTGCTGGCATTTCCGCTGATCATGTTGCCAAGCTCCGAAATGGCGCTCTGCCCCATTTCGTCCATCTCCGTAAGGACAAAACCACCCATCATGACCGATACAATCCGGAGAGCCACTTGTTCCTGAAGGCCAAATACAACATTGCCGCTGAACTGGCCTGTCATCCCAACTTGGATCCAGATATGATTTTGGATGGGAGCGATCTCTTTTACGCCAAGACTTCCGGTGGAAGGCGAAATCTGGATGACCTGTTCAAGTACAAGCCGTGCAGATTCCAAAAAAGGATTAATCACTTCTGCTTTCACGTAAAATGCGCCCCTTTTCACTTGGAACTGTTATGATGTGCATCCTAAGTCCCGCTCTTAATTATTTAGATTATACTTGATCAAAACAAATAAATCATTAACTTTCAACAAATTTCGTACATAAAACTTCCTCTGTCTGTCCATTGTACAGATACAAATAAAATTGCTTAAAAAGCTAATTCCGATTCCCATTGCTCCAAAACGTGCTAACCCCTATAATATTATGAAAAGCTGACCCAGGTTCGGACCATTTGGTTTAGAGTCGTAGTGATGCAAGGAGGGGTACTATGAACATCAGCCAGTTGGAAACTTTAATCACGATTTCAAAGACAAAAAGCTTTCGCAAAGCCGGTGAATTGCTTAATCTGACACAACCCGCCGTATCTGCTCAGATCAAAAGCCTTGAAGATGAATTCAAAACCGTGCTTGTTGACCGGAACCAGCCGGTAACACTCACCGACAGGGGCCAGGTCTTTCTGGAGAGAGCAGAACGCATCTTGGACATTGTCGAAGAATTGAAGCAAAAACTGTCGGATATGGAACAGACGCCTCAAGGGCATATCGTCCTAGGTACAACGACCTCCATCGCGATTCAGATTTTGCCGCGTATCCTTTCCTATTTCCAGGATCAATTCCCGCTCATCAAAACGACTATCCAGTCCATGGCATCATCCCAAATCTACCAGCATGTCGAGCAAGGGCTTGTCGATATCGGTATCGGGTATCTGATCGAGCACAACCCGCAGATCCACGCTTCCGTCCTGTACTACGATACCTTTGAAGTCGTCGTGTCTCCTCTTCATCCGCTTGCCAAGGAAGAACAACCCGAGCTTGAAATGCTGCGGGACCTTCCCTTAATTCTGCTCTCTCCGGATACAGTCGGGCGGCGGTTTGTCGAGCAGGTATTCAGGGATCATAATATGGAGCCCAATGTAGTGATGGAGCTGTCAAGCAGCGAAGAAGTCAAGCGGATGGTTGAAATCAACCTCGGCGCCGCCATCATTTCCAAGCAGACCATCTCCAGAGAACTCCGGCTCGGCACTTTGCAAATCGTTCCTATCCCAGAGCTGGAGGTTACTCATCCGGTAGGTGTCATCTACAAATCGAGCCGTTACATCAACTCGGCCATGCAGCAATTCCTTGGCGATTTGAAAGGCATGCCGGAAACCAAATTCACCGGGTCTGATTGACCGGTTCTGTTTAAGAAAGGAAACAAGCTATGAAATTTGATCTCCATACCCATCATTTTCGCTGCGGTCATGCCGACGGCAATATCCGGGATTATATTGAAGCCGGTATAGCTGCAGGCCTTCAGGTTATCGGCATCAGCGATCATACCCCTTATTTCGCAAGTGCCGAAGAGCAGCCTTTTCCCCGCATTGCCATGGGCAAGCAGGAGCTTAAGTCTTATGTAGACGAAGTTTTAAAGCTAAAAAAGGAGTACGAGGGCCAAATAGATGTGCTGCTGGGAATCGAATCCGATTTCTTTCCGGAGCATGCTTCGCTCTACCGGTCCACGCTGGCTGCATATCCCTTTGATTATATTATCGGTTCCGTACACAGCAGTGATAATACCAGTATCTTTAATAAATCGCGTTGGAAAAATTTATCTCCTAAAGAACAGATTGTTCATAAGGAAAATTATTACGATCTGATCCGCCAATCCGCGCGCAGTGGTATGTTCCAGATTCTGGGTCACATCGACGCCATGAAAGGAAATTATCCGCCTTTCTCCGAAATTCCGGCCGAGAAAGCGATTGATGACACGCTGCGCACGATTGCCGAATGTGGAGTAGCTATTGAAATCAATACATCCGGCAAAACGAAGCTCAGCGGCGGCTGGTATCCGTCTGACGCCATTCTTGAGCGCGCCCTGCATTACGGCGTCGAAGTGACCTTTGGCTCGGATGCTCACATCCCTTCCCGCGTAGGGGACGAATGGGAACAGGTTGCCGCCAGACTGAAAGAGATCGGCTTCACAACCTGGGTCTATTACAAACAGAAGCAGAAACAAACGGTCGCCTTGTAAACTTCTGCCTATAAAGGCTGAAGGCCACATATGGAGAGACGTGCAGCATGAACCGGTCGTAACGGTTGTGAACACGCCTCTCTTTTTTTTCGTCAGGAACATGTTTGTCTCTCTGTCATCCGGGGCAGCTCGCTGACAAAAAAAGAGAACCCAGCCACGGTGGCAAGGTTCCAAAAGTAATATATATTCAAAAGGGGGTCATGTCTTCATATTAACCGCTTTGTGTTAGGTTTAAATCACAGTAATATTTCAATTGTGTAACAAAGCATAACGCACGGACAATTTTTGTCTTTTATCCGCTGTCAGCAGGAAATGGCGAGCCGGACGGGATTCCTTTTCCTTCTTCCACGAAGCCCGGATGCTTCGGCCCAGCGGTTCAAATCGGCATTTATGCAGCACTCTTCCGGAAGCCTCGTTGTCCGCATCACAAGAAGCATAAACTCGTTTCATCCCCAGACGCTCAAAGCCAAACTCCAGCAGCATACCTGCCGCTTCAGTAGCCATTCCCCGGTTCCAATATGGGGGAGCGATCATATAGCCTATATTTGCGCTTCCTTCTTCCTCATTCCACCGCTGAAATGAACACAAGCCGGCAACGCTGCCGGAATCCCTTTCCGTCACCACAAAATGCAGGGAAGTCAGCGCCAGATTGCAGTCCTCAAAATAACGTCTGAGCCGTCCGGCATGGCTCGCCGTTTCCGGCCGAAAGGTAATGTAACGCTGAACGAGCGGTTCGTTAAGCAAACGATGTAAAGCCGTTTCGTCCTGCGGCAGCACTTTCCGGAGCAGCAGACGTTCGCTTTGCAGTATGGGGAATCGGTTTCTAAGCTCTTGCTTGAGCAAACTGGACATTCCTGTGCCTCCTTTTCATCCAGGCTGGATTCATGAGCGAAAGGAAATCTGGTAACGCAGACAGGCGATTTCTCAGACATAAAGAGAATATAAAACAACGCAGGGACAAACACAATCCGTAAAATGACCCCTTGGTACCTGTCCCTGGTCCTTATTACCCCTGACTAAGGAGAGCTTGTCATAAAAAAACAAAATAAGCTCCTCACAGCCAGGTTCAGCTGCGGAGCTTATCTTATTTAGGAGCTTATTTAGGAACTTATTTATGATCCTATTCAGGATAAGCTCATTTTAAACGACGGGTACACCAGCGGTTAGTTTGCCAGCCAGCGTTTGAACATATGTTTAGTCGTCTGTTTGTTCATTTCGGCGATGGAGGTAGTCAGCGGAATGCCTTTTGGACAAGAGCGCACGCAGTTCTGCGAGTTGCCGCAGCCTTCGATGCCGCCGTCCTCCATCAGCGCCTCCAGCCGTTCCTCGGCGTTCATTTCGCCCGTTGGATGGGCGTTAAACAAACGAACCTGGGAGATCGGCGCTGGACCGATAAAGTTGGTTTTGTCGTTCACGTTCGGGCAGGCTTCCAGGCAGACGCCGCAGGTCATGCATTTCGACAGCTCGTAAGCCCACTGGCGTTTCTTCTCCGCCATTCTTGGGCCCGGACCCAGGTCATAGGTGCCGTCGATCGGAATCCATGCTTTCACCCGTTTCAGGGCGTTAAACATGCGGCTGCGGTCGATGACCAGGTCGCGGACGACCGGGAACGTCTTCATCGGCGCAATGCGGACGGGCTGCTCCAGCTTGTCGACCAGCGCGGCGCAGGCCTGGCGCGGTTTGCCGTTGATCACCATGGAGCAAGCTCCGCAGACTTCCTCCAGACAGTTGGATTCCCAGCAGACAGGAGCGGTAGAATTGCCGCCTGCGTTCACCGGGTTACGCTGTATTTCCATCAAAGCGCTGATCACGTTCATGCCCGGACGGTAATTAAGCTCAAACTCCTCCGTATAGGACGGGGATTTCGGATCGTCCTGGCGGGTGATGATAAACTTCACTTTTTTAGTTGTGGTCGTTTCGGCCATGTCCTGTTCCTCCTTCTTAGTGTTTGTCCTTGGAGTAATCCCGGATCCGCGGCGGAATCAGCGAAACGTCAACATCCTCGTAGGAAATCTGCGGTCCGTCCGGGGTAAATTTCGCCCGGGTCGTCTTCAGGAATTCTTCGTCGTTGCGGTTCGGGAAATCCGGCTTGTAATGCGCGCCGCGGCTTTCGTTGCGCAGCAGAGCGCCTGTCGTCATTGCTTCAGCCAGCTCCAACATGTTGCCGAGCTGACGGGTGAAGGCAGCACCCGCATTGTTCCAGCGGGAAGTATCGTTGATGTTGATGCGTTTATGGCGCTCTTTCAATTCCTTGATTTTGTTGATGGTGGCTTCCAATTTATTGTTGTAGCGCACCACGGTCATGTTGTCAGTCATCCATTCGCCAAGCTCTTTGTGGATGACGTAAGCATTTTCCGTACCGTTCATGGCCAGGATGCCTTCGTATTTCTGTTCTTCCGCTTTCTTGGCCGCTTCATAGACCGTAGAGGATACATCCTCCGCCGATTTCTTGAGGCCGCGGATGTATTCGACCGCCTTCGGACCCGCAACCATGCCGCCGTAAATCGCCGACAGCAGGGAGTTGGCTCCCAAACGATTCGCGCCGTGGTATTGGTATTCGCATTCCCCTGCCGCAAAAAGCCCCGGAATGCTTGTCATCTGGTTGTAGTCCACCCACAGGCCGCCCATGGAATAGTGGACCGCCGGGAAAATTTTCATCGGGATTTTGCGCGGGTCGTCGCCCATAAACTTCTCGTAAATTTCGATGATGCCGCCGAGCTTGACGTCCAGCTCCTTCGGATCCTTATGCGACAAATCGAGGTATACCATATTTTCGCCGTTGATGCCCAGCTTCTCGTCTACGCACACATGGAAGATTTCGCGGGTGGCGATATCGCGCGGCACCAGGTTGCCGTAAGCCGGATATTTTTCCTCGAGGAAATACCACGGTTTGCCGTCCTTGTAAGTCCAGATCCGTCCACCTTCGCCGCGGGCCGATTCGGACATCAGGCGCAGCTTGTCATCGCCGGGAATCGCCGTAGGGTGAATCTGGATGAATTCGCCGTTCGCATAATCTACGCCCTGCTGATACACGGCGCTTGCCGCAGTACCGGTGTTGATCACCGAGTTGGTCGTTTTGCCGAAAATAATGCCGGGGCCGCCGGTCGCCAAAATCGTCGCATCCGCCGCAAAGGTCACCACTTCCATGGATCTCAGGTTCTGCGCGGTAATGCCTCGGCAGATGCCTTCATCGTCAATGACGGCCTTCAGGAATTCCCAGGATTCATATTTCGTAACCAGACCTTCGGATTCGAAGCGGCGTACCTGCTCATCCAGCGCGTACAGCAGCTGCTGCCCGGTTGTTGCGCCGGCAAAAGCCGTGCGGTGATATTGGGTGCCGCCGAAACGGCGGAAATCCAGCAGGCCTTCCGGCGTGCGGTTGAACATGACGCCCATGCGGTCCATCAGGTGAATGATGCCCGGCGCTGCTTCGCACATCGCTTTGACCGGAGGCTGGTTCGCCAGAAAGTCGCCGCCGTATACCGTATCGTCAAAATGCTCCCAAGGGGAGTCGCCTTCGCCTTTTGTATTAACCGCACCGTTAATGCCGCCTTGGGCGCAAACGGAGTGTGAACGTTTTACCGGAACCAGCGAGAACAGGGCTACCTGAACGCCCGCCTCAGCCGCTTTGATTGTCGCCATCAGGCCGGCCAGGCCGCCACCTACGACGATAATGCTTTTCTTAGCCATGTCTTATGCCACTCCTTATCCTATGAACGTCTTCAGTGTCTGAAGCATGGCCGTGCCGTCCGCTTCAAATTCAATCCCGCGGAACACGAACAACGACCAGGTAAACATAACGGCTACAATAACAAACAATCCCATGCAAATATAAGAAGAAACCCGCTGAGCGCGTGGACCGACCGTGATGCCCCAGCTGACCATAAACGACCAAAGTCCGTTCGTAAAATGGAAGGATACCGCGATCACGCTGATCAGATAAATAGTAAAGTAAAACGGCTGCGTTACGATGTCATGCATCCATTTACCCAGACCTTCATGCGTCACGTTGCCCAGGGAAACCTGGATCCGCGTCTGCCAGATATGCCAGCCGATAAAGAACAAGGCAATAATCCCCGTCACCCGCTGCAGCGTATACCGGAGATTGCGTTCGTGCTTGAAGCGGTTGTTATTCGGCTTGGCCTGAAAAGCGATATAAGTGCCGTAAACACCATGGTAAAGAAGCGGCAGCCAAATAAATAAAATTTCAAGCACCAGCACCAGCGGCAGGCTGTTGATCCACTTTACCGCGTCCCTGAATCCCTCCGGTCCGCCCTCTACAGCCGAGAAGTTGGTGATCATGTGCTCAAGCAGAAAAAAACCTAACGGAATGATCCCCAAGAGCGAGTGCAGCTTTCTGGAATAAAACCCTTTCATAAATGCGTTTACCCCTTTCACGATTCCGTCTTTGCCGATGATGGCGGTTACATTTTTTGAATATTTTCGATGCAAGCCGTCACGAAACGCCACATTATACCGATCTTCATACCGATCTTTGCGGATAAAATTCGATCCAAATCGTGGAGCGAATTCCGGACATTACATGTGAACAACTTGTGTCGCTTTAATGTTACTCTTTTTTATCTTATAATGGAATTGCAATATATTTATTAATCGTTATAACTTTTAGTTATATAGCGGGGAAACAGGACAGCCATTCAAAAGAGGAGCGACAGGCATGAACGAGGATTTATGGGTATTTGCCACCGTTGTGGAGCAGTCGAGTTTAAACAAGGCGTCAAAGCTGTTAAATTTGTCTCAGCCGGCCTTGTCCCGGAAAATCGCCAAGCTTGAGGAAGAGCTCGGGGTAGTCCTGTTCGAGAGGAAGGGCAAAAGGCTGGAGCTGACCGAAACAGGCCTGGCCGCTTACAACTATGCCGTCGAACAACGCTCGCGCCATAACGAATTTATGCAGTCCATTTCTCGTTTCAAAAGCCCCGTCCGGAACATTGCCACCGTAGGGGCAAGTTTGACCACGATTCAAACGACGCTCCCGCCGCTGATTGAAGCGCTGATGGATAAATATCCCGATACAGAGCTGAAACTGGTCACCGGCAAAACACATGAAATCGTGTCCCAGGTGAAGGAAAACAAACTCGATCTTGGCGTCATCGCCTCTTCGATCTCCGATCCCGGACTGCAGTGCGTCCCTTTGTTTCAGGATCACCTGATGCTGGTCGTGCCCCGCAAGCACAAGCTGACGCGGACCGGCCGTGCTGTAGTGATGGAGGATTTGAACGAACTGCCGATGATCACCTTCTCCAAAGATACATGGTATCGCAGGCTGGTCGACAACCTGTTCGGCAAATATGCGGTGAACCCCGACACCCGAATGGAGATCGACTCCTTTGAAGCCATCGTGCGGCTGCTGCCGATCTGCAAAGCCGCCGCCCTGCTGCCCCGTTCTTATTTGCGGCCGCAGCTGCTGCGTGATAACGAGCTCGTTTCGCTGCCGATGAAGGAACTGGGCGAAACGCGGCGCGCCACCTGCCTCATCTATCCGCTGCAGCCCGAGAACGGCAGCCAAGCCCTGGAATGGGCAGCGGAGATCAAGGATTTGTTCCGCAGCAGTCTGTCCTTTCCGGCTGAAGAATCTTTAATGTGAGAAGACGCTATCCGCGCGCATAAAAATAAAGGATGCCTCTGCAAAGGGGGCATCCTTTTAAGCTCTATCATTTATCGCTTATCATTAATCATTAATCATTTATTCCGCTCAAAAATGGAACGGACAGCCCTGCTTCGGCGGTCGTCCTTCGTCGTCCGAATGAGACGTGCCAACTGGATCTGCCCCTTCTATTTTACGGCTTGCTCCGGCACTTGTTCTGTCACCTGCTCCCTCGCTTCCTTCGCCGCTCCCCGGCCCGTACGGCCGATCCTGGTAGACATAATTTGGCGAGACCTCCCGTTCCTGATAAGGCCTGTCCCAAATCGGCGTCGCCGCCGGAGACAGCGGCGGGATCAGCCAGGTCCAGCGGCCGTTGACCTCCCGGCCTTCCGCTGCTTCCCGCTCCTCGAATCTGACAAACTGCTGCGCGGCCGTATGATGATCCACGATGCTGACTCCGTGCCGCTTGAACGAATGCAGCACGGCCACATTCAGCTCCACGAGCGCTCTGTCTTTCCACAGCGTAGCCGGGCTGCTCCGGTCCAGGCCAAACACGTCCGCCACCTCGGGCAGCTTGTTATATCGGCTCTGATCAGCCAAATTGCGGGCACCGATCTCCGTCTCCATGTACCAGCCGTTAAACGGAGCTGCGGTGTAGCGCAGACCGCCAATCTCCAGCGCCATATCGGCAATAAACGGAACGCCGTACCAGCGCAGGCCCAGCCCGGCAAAAGCCGGGTTGTCCGGATGGGTCAGCGGCACCTCCAGCACAAGCTCCTCCGGCAGCGGGAACCATTCTGGTTCCTGACCGTCGATCTGAATGATCAGCGGCAGCACGTCAAACGGTGTGCCTGCCCCCTCCCACCCGAGGCGAAGCGCCTCACGGGTCAGTTCCAGCGAAGCTGGGTCGCCCAGCACGCCATCTTCCGTCTCATAACCGGCATAACGAATGAATTGATGGTTCCAGATGCGGATTTCCCGTCCTTCCATAGCCTGACGAAAAATCGTAATCGTCGGCTTGACCTTGCCTCCATTGGTAGCGGTGCGCATATGCTCAAAAATAGCCTCCGCCACCTCCGATGCCGTCTCAAGCTGACGGGCATCGCGCACCACCAGCGAATCCCAGAACAGACGGCCGATGCAGCGGCTGCTATTGCGCCAGGCCGCTTTGGCCCCAAATGCCAATTCTTCGGCAGTATGACAGTAAGTGCCTGTTTTCACAAGACTTGACGTAATTTCGTTAATCCGGCGTTCGGCTTCTGCCGGGTCTTTACCCAGCTCCGAATAGCTGGACCGGATGAAGGCCGCGGCATTTTCCAACAGAGCCGCAGCCGTATGATTTTTCAACACTTCCAAACATCCCTTTCTCCGGACAAAAGCTTGAAGCCGTTTACCGGCAAGTGCCGGCGCACCGCTTATAAAGACTCCTGTTCATATTCGTCTATGGCAGTCTCGAATTCATGAATGCTGTTATTGTTGCCTATAACCACCATTATATCATTCGTGTTCATCAAGTCCATCGACGTAGGGGCAATAAGACACCCGCCGGGCTTCTGAACCGCGACAATGCTGCAGCCGAAACGGGAACGGGCATTGACCTCCCCGATCGTCTTTCCGTCAAGCGCGGACGGTACCGTCAGTTCTACGATGCTGTAATCTTTGGACAGTTCAATGTAATCCAGCAAATTTGGCGTCACCAGCTGATGGGCAACCCGAATCCCCATATCGCGTTCAGGAAAAATAACCCGGTCCACGCCAAGCTTCTCCAGAGCCCGGCCGTGCAGTACGGAAATGGCCTTGGCAACAACCTGGCGGATGCCCATTTCTTTGAGCAGGATCGCGGCGAGAATACTCATTTGAATATCGTCTCCGATCGCCACGATACCGCAGTCGAAATTGCGGATGCCCAGTGAACGAAGCATATCCTCATCCGTCGCATCCGCCACCACCGCATAGGTAAGAAAGTTGCTCATTTCATCGACAATCTCTTCATTCCGGTCTACACCAAGCACTTCATACCCTAAATCCATCAATTCAAGCGCGAGACTTGAACCGAAACGGCCGAGGCCGATGACGACAAATTGCTGATTTTTCATAGTTGATCTTTCTTCTCCTTATCCAATAATCATTACAATCATCATTATCCAATAATCATTTGGCCTTCCGGATGCCGGTACAATTCCCGGCCTTTTTTTGGGCCAAGCGCATAAGCTAGAGTAAGCGGACCCAGACGCCCGATAAACATCGTAATACAAATCACAATTTTTCCAAAGACCGTCAGATTTGTTGTCAACCCCATGGACAACCCCACGGTGCTGAAAGCCGAGGTCGTTTCAAACAAAATGCTCAGGAAATTGGCTGATTCCGTTGTAGACAGCACCATCGCGATAAAGATCAGCAGAAACAAAGTCAGCAGCGTAATCGTCAAAGCCTTAACAATCCGTTCTTGTACGATCCGGTACCGGAACATCACGATGTCATCGCGTCCCCTGATCATGGAGAACATCGCCCCGATCAGAATCGCAAAAGTCGTGACCTTGATCCCGCCCCCTGTCGAACCCGGAGCAGCACCGATAAACATCAGCACAATAATGAAGAACTGGGTCGCTTGACGCATCGAAGCAATATCCACGGTGACGACTCCTCCTGAACGGGGCGTAATCGACTGGAACAGCGAGCTCCAGATCTTACCTTCCAAGCTTAGCGGCTCGAGTGTTTGGGGATTGGTAAATTCAAACACAAAAATCACGATCGCGCCTATGACGATTAAAGCGCCGGACATGGACAATACTACCTTAGAATGAAGGGAAAGCCCGCGGTTCTTACGATAATCGACCAGATCCGAAATGACGATAAAACCAATTCCTCCGGAAATAATAAGCACCATGCTTATAAGGTTGATGATCGGATCAGAAACGTGCTGTGTCAAGCTTTGGAAGTTGCCCAGCAGATCGAAACCGGCATTGTTAAATAACGAGACCGCATGAAAGACACCATAATAAACAGCTTGGCGAAACGGCATCTCCATGGCCCAGCGCAAGGTCAGCGCCAAAGCTGCTGTACCTTCTATAATGATAGAATACACGATCACCTTGCGGATCAAGCGTACGATACCTTCCATCGTATTCTGATTCATCGCCTGCTGGAGCAGCAGCCGGTCTTTCAAGGAAATCCGCCGCTTCAGCACCAGCGAGAACAGCGTTGCCATTGTCATAAAACCGAGTCCGCCCACTTGAACCAGAGCAAGGATCACGATCTGGCCGAATGGTGTAAAAAAGGTCCCGGTATCCTTGACGGCTAGGCCGGTCACGCATGTCGCGGAGGTAGCCGTAAACAAGGCATCAATAAAGGATAATCTTCCTTCTTGATGAATAGAAATCGGCAGCATCAACAAAAAAGTGCCTATCGCTATAATGAAGGTAAAGCCCAGCACCAGGATCTGCGGCGGTGAAAATTTGCGTTTTTTCAAATCAGGCTTCTCCTTTTCATTTAGCTTCTTGCAGCATTCATACATTCACAGATATACAAAGCTTAGGATAACCCTTATTCTACTAAAATTCATATATATAAATTTACCCTTTTTGAACCCGAATACAACCTTAACCCTTTTCCCTGCAATCTGGCAAGCTTTAGCGCACATGTGTTATGTTACTGGAAGGAAATATAAACAAAGGAGTTGGCTTCTTGAAACCAAAAGTATTATGGACGCTTGCTGTCATCGGACTGATTCTATTTGTATATGCGCAGCTGGTTCCTGCGCTGAACAGCGGCTCATCCGAGGGCGGCGGAACGATCAGCAAAACCAAGGCCGTCCAGGCTGCATCCGATTTTGCGGCAAATACGCTGCAGTTCCCGGACATCCGGCAGGATCAGGCTGACGTTACTTATGCTACATTATCCGATGTATACGGGTATTTCTCCAAAGAGAATCTACTGACCAAATATAATGAACAATACAGCAAACAATTCCCTGCTGAGCTGTTTCGTGTAAAGTTCAAACACCCGGACAACCATCTGGATGCCCTGTACGTCGACGTGAACATGAAGGATGGCAATGTCGTCGGATTTTATGGCGGCGAGCAGTGGAATAAGAGCGTCAGGGATGAGCTGCTGAAATCCGCAGAGGGGACTGCCACAGTAAAGTCGATGGAAGGTGACCTTACTCAGGAGGAAAAAGAAAAGCTGGCCGCGCCTTTTGTGCTCGCGCTCGGCTTTAAGCCTGAACAACTCCAGCCTGCTGATTCAGGCGGGGTTGGCCTCGTTTATAATGTACAGGGCTACAAGGAAGGCGAAGCTCAGGGACAGCTTATTTTCCACTTTGAATATAATAAGGTTTCCTCACTGGAATCCCGCTTCACCGTTCCGGCCAGTCACACTGAATATGTGAATCAACAGTCGAAGCTGGCTACCTGGCTTACATTTGGCGGTTATGCCTTCCTCAGCTTTATTCTCGGTATTTTGGCGATCGTCTACAGTGCCAGAACCCGGCCGTACGCTTCTTTCAAGCGCGGCATTTTCTTAACGTTGTTTTATCTGTTCATTAATGTTGCCAGCACGCTGAATATGCTGCCCGCCTTTGAAGCGGAAGGTATCAGCGGCGCGACGCTGACATTTGCCATGGTGTTTCAGCTGATGACCACGCTGGTGATGACGGCCTCGATTTATTTCTCTTTAGTCGGAGGCGACGGCCTCTGGAGAGAGAAAGGCCGCAACATGTGGCTGCGCGCCCAGGAAGCCGGATACGGCAGTCACGTTCTGCGCAGCGCACTGAACGGTTATGCCTGGGCGCTGATCCTGCTGGGCGTTCAGTCCCTGATCTATGTCGCGCTCGGATTGACCCTGCATACTTGGTCAACGACCGATGAAACACAGTCGCCGTACAACATGGTTTATCCTTGGCTGTTCCCGCTGATGGCCTGGATGGCCGGCATCGGCGAAGAAGCCGTTTACCGGTTGTTCGGCATTCCGATGCTGAAGAAGATCGTGCGCAGCACCTTTGCGGCCAGCCTCATTACCACGCTAATTTGGGCGTTCGGCCATACGCTTTACCCGATTTATCCGGTCGTTTCCAGACCGATTGAGCTGACCATTATCGGCCTGCTGTTCAGCTATATTTTCCTGCGGCACGGGTATATTGCGGTTATGTTCGCGCATGTCGTGTTCGACAGTCTGCTCATGGGCCTGAGCTTGATCACAATGGGCAGTGCCGGCAATGTGCTGATCGGCATCATTACCTTTGCCATGCCAGCGATCGTCGGTTATCTGATCTCCGTATTCCGGCCTTCGAAACCTGGAACGGGAACTCCAGGTACAACTGGAACCCCGGGTACAATCGGTACAACGGGAACTCAGGGATCTCTGTCCGATCGTTTGGATGAAGGCAAACCTTTATATTAAGAAAAGCTTATTAAGCTTAAAAAGAATCATATAAAAAGACGCTGCCAACCTCTAGGGATGACCCCTTAAAGGTTGGCAGCGTCTTTTCGTATTTGCCTGCTCGGAATGGCGAGCCGAGGCCTATTCCTCCTGCCTACCCTCTTGCCTATTCCTCAGGTTTGCCGCGTCCATATCGAACCGCGTTGTAACGTTCAATGATGGTTTGCACATCCTCAGGAGAACGTTCTGTCCATGCCAGATTTGAAGTCATCGAGCTCCCGTTCTCAGCCGGCGTGCGGCTCGGACGGAAGGTATACCCTTTCCTTACCGCCCGGCGAATCAGGCTTTCATAGGCCCGCCGCGGATCGTTGCCGTCTTCATCGCCGAAGCCTTTCCGCCGGCGCATGAAACCTCGGACGCCCCGGGAGCCGGTCTGGAGGCGGTCTATTCTCTCCACCTCATCCACGAAATCAACAGCTTCGGCCGGCATCTGACGGATCGAACGCAGCAGACCCAGCCGGTAAGCGAGACTGCGCAGCAAACGCCGGATTCGCTCCGGCAGCCATCTGCGGATCAGCCGGTATATTCCGAATCCTAGCAGCGCTGTGACCAACAGTCCAATCAAAGCCAGAACGACATAGCCGGCGATCTCCAGCCACAGCGGATTCCGGGCCGGACCCTCGTCCATACCGGCCAGGTTTGGCATTTGGGCCGGCTCGGCCGGCATAGGCGGCGGTTCCTGAGGCGGCGCATCGGACTCCAGGAAGGAGAGCAGTGAACGAAGCCCGTCACGCAGCAGTAAAATAAGGCTGCCAAATCCTCTCCAGCCGCCGAGCACAGCTATGACCACAATGACTACCCACGTCAACGAACGGTTCACCGCAAGAATCCGGCGGAATAACGGAAGGTCCGTTTCCTGGGCGTGAGAAGCATAATAAACCCGCTCCCCGTTCCAGCGCAGCAGCAGCATAAACAAGACGAGCATTGCAATCACATACATTGAAGTTCGGTGAGGCTCCAGGACGGCGACCTGACCCGCCGTAATGTACATCACCAGAGCTGCGCCCAGACCGATCAGCGGCAGCCGAAGCGGTGCAGAGGCCAACCACTGCTTGCGGCCTGCAACGAGCCCGCGGACCGCAGCCGCAAGCAGAGCCGCCGCGGCCACCACAGCCGGGAGCCCGATGCCGAGAACAGCTGCGGGCAGCAGCAGCGCCGCGGCTATCAATAAGGACGTGCCCAGGCGCGAGCGGGCCATGCTGCCCTGCGCACGGGCTATACCGAGCAGCACAGCCGCGGCATGAGCAAGCCATAGCACAAGCAGGAACAACAGCGGAGACTGATGCACGGCATACGCCGTAAGCAGCACAATAAAGGGATACACCGCTCCGGCTTCCAGCAATGAGAAGCTCAGCGTTTTCCCGAGTCCGCTAAACCGGCGCTTGCGGGAGGCGGATAAAGGCGGCGCAGACTGGTCCGCCGGATTCCCCGGATGTGAGACTCCAGAGGCTGCCAGGGTTGCATGGATTTTTGAAGTTCCATGATTTTCTGGGATTGCATGGCTGTCTGGAGTTGCACGGTTTTCTTGGGTTGTATGGGCTGCAGGTTTTAACGGGTTCATACCGCCGCCTCCTTATCCCCGGGCCAGCCGGCAAGCGTGACCCGGTGTCCCTGCTGTTCCAGCAGCCGAATGCCTTCACGGACCGGCTCAGACACATGCGCGGTAACCAGCAGATAATCAAGGGCTGTCTCGTGTTCACGTCCGGCCTCCAGACGCAAATATTCGAAAAAGGACATCCGGATCTTCATCTCCGCCGCGGCCATTGCCTCCAGGATTTGCTCCAGCTGAGCCGCCCCGTAATCCGGTTCAAGCCGCAGCATCGCCTGGTTCTCCGGCCGGACCCAGGCGTTATGGCCAAAACCTGCGGCCATCCCCTGATGAATCAGCGATGCCGCGCAGGTACCCGCGTAAGAGAACGCCTCTTCAACAATCTCCGGCCGGGTCACCACATTCCACATGTGCTCGGACTCTTCGACATTCAGCAGGATCATCACCTGCGGATCGGCGGTAAAGCCGTTTTGATGGACCTGTAATTCCCCCGTGCGGGCCGTTGCCTTCCAGTGAATCCGGTTCATGGAATCCCCTGGGGCATAACTGCGAATGCCGGTGATCAGGAACGGATCTTGAACGATCCAGCGCCGCACGGCCAGCTCGCCCTGCCACGTCTTCCAGGAGGAAGGCAATTCGTCCTCTCCGAGCAGCGCCGGATAAACGACCAGACGTCTGCCGAGAACAATCTGCCGTGTCGGCGTGAACAAGGCAAACAAATCCCCTCCGGTCATCGTCGCGGAATCAATTCGGTAAATGCCCCGTCGGACGCACTGAATCTGGTGCGTACGTGTGATCCGGGTTCGGGGACGGATGGTGAACAAGCTGGTGTGGTTCTGATAAATATTCCCTTCACTGATTGTCATTTCACGGCTTCGTTTGAAGATCAGCGAAGAAGGCAGCATCGCTTCGAGGCGCAGCCAAGGAACGGGAAGGATTTTGCCGTTCTCGATGATCTCAACCATTTCGATCCGATCTCCTGTATAACAGGCCTCCGTACTGAAATGCCGCTCATAAGTCAGCTTTCTTAATGAACTTCTGCCCAAGATCAATCCCTGCAGCACCAGCGTCAGGCCGCAGGCCAACAGCAGCCACAGCAGCGCCATTATTTCACGCCGCTTTCCAGTCCGGTTTCGCTCGGAACCGCAACCTGTTCCATCACTTCAAGCAGAATACGACGGGCGGCCTCCTGCTGCGCTCCGTAGCGCTTCTTCAGCACAAGCCGGTGGGCACAAACCGGAATAAGCAGATGTTTAATGTCGTCCGGCAGCACATACTCTCTTCCCTTCAGCGCGGCAAAGGCTTGACTCGAACGAAGCAGAGCCTGGGTTCCGCGCGGGCTGATGCCCAGTGCCGCTTCGGCGTGGGTTCGGGTTGCTTCGGCTAACGCAACGATGTAGCCCATCAAATCCTCATTCACCTCAACCTGAGCGCACAAGCGCTGGGCCTCCAGCACCTCCTCGGCGGACGTAACCGGCTGGGCCCGATCCGGACTCAGGCCTGACACGCCGGCTGTTCGTTTCAAAATTTCCCGTGCTTCCGACGAAGAAGGATATCCCAATTTCATACGAATCATGAAACGATCCATCTGAGCCTCTGGGAGAGGAAACGTTCCTTGGTTGTCCACCGGGTTCTGCGTGGCCAGCACCATAAACGGCCTGCCCAGCTCCATGCTCTCCCCGTCAATGCTGACCTGCCGCTCTTCCATACATTCGAGGAGACTGGACTGCGTGCGGGGAGTCGCCCGGTTGATTTCATCGGCCAGAATAATGCTGGAGAACAGCGGACCCGGCCGGAATTGAAATTCGCCTTCTTTTTGATTATAGAAATGAATGCCCGTCAAATCCGAAGGCAATAAATCAGGCGTAAACTGAATCCGCTGAAAGCTCAGCGACAGGGAAGCCGCCAAACTTTTAGCCAGCATCGTTTTACCGGTTCCTGGCACATCCTCAAGCAGCACATGCCCGGATGCCAGAAGGGCCGTCAGCAGCAGCTCCACCTCATCTTCCTTCCCTACAATCACCTTGCCGATATTCTCTCTCAGTTTTGTCGTCAGCTCGCGAACGGGTTCCACGTTCATGTTTGTTCTACCATCCTTCCGGAAGCGATTGCCTGTTCCAACAATCTTATTTTTATGAAATTGAAGCGCTTGCAATAAAAAAGATAAGGTCCATTTGTTTTATTCTATCACCGCCCCCTTCCTATTTCACTACTCCACAAAAAATGAAGCGCTGGCAGAGGTGTTTTACCTCTGTATTTCTGCACTCATCCGGGAGCCCTGTCTCCTCTTCCCGTTCGATTCTCAAATTTTTTAATAAATATTTTAAAAGGTGATCAAACCGGAATTTAGGCTAAATCGTTTTCTCTAACATGAAAGTTAAAACTAGGAGGTTATAGACCATGGGGAAAATCAAAAATCTGCTGGCTGCGGCCGCACTCGGAACCACGCTTATACTGCCGGCCTTGTCTGCAGCGGCTGCAGACAGCACCAATACCGCCGGGGGAGCGGCCAGCGTTCAGCCCGCAGGCACTCATCTGATCACGGATGGCCAAACGGCGGCCCAGTTCAAGCTGCTGCTCGGCGACGGTCAAGGAGTGAATGGCGATTATTTAGCCAAAGACACGACGAGAATCCAGGCTGCAATCATTTCGCTGCGGCTGCAGGGCAAGCTGACTCAAGCCGAAGCGTTCAAGGGCAGCGCCAATTTTGCTGACGCCAAACTGGTGAACGCGGACAACCGCCAAATTCTTGCCTTTCTGCATGCCAATCCGCAATACGGCTGGAACGGCGTAACCGGCAATAGGTTCGATCCGCTGGCCAAAATCAGCTCCCAGCAGTTGTACAAAGTGCTGCTCGAAACGCTCGGCTTCAAAGCCGGCACCGATTTTAATTATAACGATACCGAAGCTTTTGCCGCAGGCAAAGGGTTGAATCAAATAGCAGGCGTGCCCGCTTTGACCAACGGCCATCTGGCAACCGCACTGGTTGAAGCCTTGTCCGCGAACACCCAGTCCGGCCAAACGCTGTTTGGATCGCTGCAGCAAAACGGTGTTATTGCCGCGACGGCCTCGCTGCCGGCCGGTGACCGTATCACGCTCCGCACCGATGCCAAGCTCGGCCGTTATTTGGCCGACAGTCAGGGACGTACTTTATATTTCTTCTCGAACGATGCCGGAAATCTGGATGCCTGTCAGGGACAATGCCTGGCTACCTGGCCGTTTCTGGACTCGGATCAGCTGCAGATTCCTGCCGGTCTAAATCCGTCCGATTTCACATTGGTTACTCATGCCAACGGCACCAAGCAATGGATGTATAAAGGCTGGCCGCTGTACCGATTCATTAAAGACAGCAAAGCCGGAGACGTGCTGGGGGAAGGCGTGAACGGCATCTGGACCGCAGCCAAACCAGATTATCGCCTTATGCTTGGAGCCAACGCCGAATTGGGCAAATATCTGACAGACAGCGAAGGCCGAACTTTATATTATTTGACACAAGATATGCCGCAAATGAGCGTATGCGACGGACCTTGCCTGGTGGCCTGGCCGGCGTTTGACGCTTCCGGAAGCCTGCCTTCTCTGCTTAAAGAGCAAGATTTCGGTTCGATCACCCGTCCCGACGGAAGCAAACAAGCGACCTTCAAAGGATACCCGCTTTATTACTTCATCAACGATAAGAATCATGGGAATACAACCGGTCAAAATGTGGAGAACGTCTGGTTTGTAGTGAATCCGGAGACTTTTACAGGCAGCATGGGAGACGGCATGGGAGCGGGGATGAATTCGGCGTCGGGAAACAAAGATGATTCCCAGCCGAATCAGCCAGCCGGGCAGCCTTCCCAGCAGTCTACAGCCAGCCAAACGGCCAAAACTTATACGGTGAATATCAAGGATTTCTCCTTCGGGGCTCCGCTGACCGTCGAAGCCGGCTCCAAGATTACCTTTACCAATCTGGATGACATGGAGCACAGCGCCGCTGCTGATAACGGCAGTTTCGCTACTCCGCTGCTGGCCAGCGGTGAATCCTATACGATTACCCTCGATAAACCGGGTACCTACAGCTATCACTGCCAGGTGCACCCTTCGATGACGGGGACCATTATTGTCCAATAAGGGGATGAAATTCGCGTGAAAAAGAAAACCGCTATGACCGCTTTAGTTCCTGTCTTCGCTGCATTACTTGTGCTGTCTGCCTGCGGCAATTCAGGCAGCGCCAATAACGCTGAGGAGGCGGGAGCCTCTGCCGCTCCCGCCTCCTCAGCCTCCGCCCCGGCAGAAGCCGGGGAACCCGGCACCCCGGCATCCGAACCTGTTGACGGCTCAGCCGACTCGTCAAATCCAGCAGCCGGCACGGAACACGCCATTGACATCAGCAATTTCAGCTTCTCGATGGGGACGCTGGAAATCCATCCCGGCGATACGGTTACGTTCACTAATCATGATGACGTCGCCCATTCAGCCACGGCGGATGACAACTCCTTCGATACCGGGCTGCTGGGCAAGGATGAGTCAAAGACGATTACCTTCGATAAGGAAGGCGAAATCAGCTATCACTGCTCAGCCCATCCGGGCATGCAGGCTAAAATCGTCGTCAAGGCATGAGTTGTCATGCACTTAGCAAGCTTCCAATTCATCGATCGTAACCGCATTCTTATAAAGCAAGAGTACCTTCCAGGTTCTCTTGCTTTTGCCTATCTTTTTATTCATCTTTAATGTCGGATTTTCTGGTACGATGAAGGCAAGCTATTTATCTATTTTTCAAAGCCGATTCTGGAGGCATCGACATGCATAACCTTTCTGATTACGAATTGATGCTGCTCGTCAAGGAAAAGCGGCAGGAAGCATTATCTATTCTTTATGACCGGCATGGGGGCCTCATCTATTCCTTTGCCATCAGATCCGTCCGGAATGAACAGGCCGCCAGGGAAATTGTCCAATCCGTCTTTATCCGTTTATGGACCACGGAATCCGGCTATAATCCCGAGAAAGGCCGGTTCACAAGCTGGCTGGTGACCATCACCCGGAATATAGCGACAGATTGGCTTCGTAAGGAACGACGAATTAACGAGGGAGTCACTTCCTTTGTCCCTGAACAGTTTGATCAAATTCCCGATGACGGGGTATCTCCGGAAGCAAGCGCAGAGCGGGAATCGCTCAAAAGGCAGATCCGCGCCGCTTATCGCTTCCTTTCCCGTCAGCAGATTGATCTGCTGGAGCATTTTTATTGGCAGGGATATACCCTGAAGGAGCTTTCGCTTCATTACCGGGAACCGCTCGGAACGGTCAAGAACAGGCTGCATCAGACGCTCAAAGTACTGCGCCGACATTTGATTGTGGAAGGAGAAGGATGAGAGTGAACGAGGAACGCACACCGTTATGCGATTTATGCCTGGATGTAGTCACGAATGGGTGTACGGAGGAAGAACGGCTTGCTTTTGAGCGTCACCTTCCAGGCTGTGAGGCCTGCCAGGCCGAAATGAAAGAATTGCGGGAAACATGGGAGGCGTTATCTGCAGATATGAAATGGATGAGTCCGCCGGAGGATTTGAAGGAGCAGGTGTTGAACGCTGCGTTTGCCGCAGACCAGCCGGAGCTTGAGCCCGTGCAGGAGCAGGAGAAGGCACCGGTGAAAATGTTCCATATCGCTGGAAGCGAGCAGGCAAGAAGGCGCGCCGTGCGAAGAAGCCGGTTTATGACCGCAGCGGCTTCCATAATGCTGGTATTGTTCCTGGCCAGCGCAAGCTGGAACTATAAGATGTATAACGAGCAGGCCGCAGATCCGATGCCTGTTGAGAAAGCGCTGAGCGTGTCCGCTTCCCAGATCAAAATGGCTGTTCCGCTGCATACCCAATCTGCAGAGTATGCTCAGGCATACGGCTTCGCGTGCATCGTGGACAACGGGAACAGCAAGCAGTTTGTCGTCTATGTCTATGGAGCGCCGGAGACCGCCGCCAGCCAGGCTTATCAGGTTTGGCTGATTAAGGATGGCGTACGGACAAGTGCCGGGACATTCCGGGTCCGTACGGAAGGAAACAACACCAGCCTGGGCGTCCTCTCCATGCCGATGAAATCGAGTAACCTCAAATTCGATGCCATCGGCATCACGTTAGAGCCGGATGACAAAGGAAGCCAGCCGCGGGGAGAGAAAATGTTTTCTTCTATTTAAGGAGTTGAGGAGCTAGAGATCTAGGAAGCTAAGGAGCAAAGAAGCCAAAGAAAAAGAACAGAAAGAAGAGCCGTCCTCAGGACGGCTCTTCTTCATTTAAAGCCTCTATAATGCGGGCGGCAAGCTTGTCACCGATCGACAGCGGCCGGAAATCCTCGACGGAGGCCTCTTTCATTTTCTTGATGGAGCCAAAATGCTTCAGCAGCAGCTTGCGCCGCTTCTCCCCGATCCCGGGGATCGAATCCAGCTTCGAGGTGACCATCGATTTGCCCCGCTGTTCACGGTGGAACGAAATCGCAAACCGGTGAACCTCATCCTGGATCCGCTGCAGCAGGTAAAATTCCTGGCTGTCACGCGGCAAACGAACCGGTTCCGGCGGATCACCGACCATCAGCTGGGCCGTTTTATGCTTGGCATCTTTGACAAGACCGCAGACCGGGATAAACAGCCCCAGCTCGTTCTCCAGCACATCGATCGCAGCGGAGATTTGTCCTTTGCCGCCGTCAACGACGATTAGATCGGGCTGCTGCAAATTTTCCTTCAATACACGTTCATAACGGCGCCGGATAACCTCGCGCATCGTTTCGTAATCGTCCGGTCCCTGAACGGTTTTGACTTTGTATTTACGGTATTCCTTTCGATCCGGTTTGCCGTCCGTAAACACAACCATCGCTGAAACCGGGTTGGCTCCCTGAATGTTGGAGTTATCAAAAGCCTCGATGCGGTGTATGGACTCCAGTCCAATATATTGACCCAGATTGTCCGCCGCTTTGGACGTCCGCTCCTCGTCACGGGCAATGAGACGGAATTTCTCGTCGAGCGCTACTCGGGCGTTGTCCGTCGCCATCTTCACCATCTGCTTCTTCAAGCCGCGCTGCGGCAGCAGCACTTTGACGCCCAGCCATTCCTGCAGAGAAGCCGCTCCGCCGGACGCCTCCACCCCGCCTTCCAGCATGGTCTCCTGTTCCTGTTCTAGTTCCTGATCCTGGTCTTGTTCTGTATCGCCCTCTGTAGCCGTATAAGCAGCAGCACTCTCCGCCACCAGACCTTCGGCGTTGGCCTGAGTCTCAGCGCCCTCCTCATCAGACTCGGACAAAGAAGCTGCAAGTGCAGCCGGCCCGGCTGCTGCTTCGTCCTCATGCGGTTCAGGCAGCAGAATCTCCTGCGGCAGCGCCGGGTTATCGCTGTAATACTGAGTGACGTAAGACAGAAAATCGCCGTAGGCGTCTCCGTAGAACGGAAAACTTGAGGCGTGGCGTTCAATCATTTTCCCTTGGCGCATGTACAGAATCTGCACACACATCCAGCCTTTATCGACTGAGAACCCAAATACATCGCGGTCCCGGGCATCCGCCATCGTAATCTTCTGCTTCTCCATCAGCGCATCGATATTGATGATCTGATCCCGCAGTTCCTTCGCACGCTCAAAGTTCAGCTCTTCCGCGGATTCCTCCATCTTGCGCTGCAGCTCTTTCTTGATCTCTTCATGGCCGCCACTGAGGAAACGGGTAATTTCCTGGGTAATGTCCTCGTACGTTTCTTTGCCCACTTCCTGCACGCAAGGAGCCATGCATTGGCCCATATGGTAATAAAGGCAGACTTCCTTTGGCATGACGTTGCATTTGCGCAGCGGATACATCCGGTCGAGCAGTTTCTTGGTCTGCTGAGCGGCATAGGCATTCGGATACGGACCAAAATATTTGGCCTTATCCTTGACCACTTTCCGGGTCACCTCCAGCCGCGGATGCTGTTCGTTTGTGATCTTGATGTAAGGGAACGTTTTGTCGTCCTTCAGCAGGACGTTATAACGCGGCATATGTGTTTTGATTAGGTTGCACTCGAGAATGAGCGCCTCCATATTACTGCCGGTTACGATATATTCAAAGTCACGGATTTCCGAGACGAGCCGCTGGGTTTTGCCGTTATGGCTGCCTGTAAAATAGGAACGGACCCGATTTTTCAACACTTTGGCCTTACCTACGTAAATGATCGTGCCTTCCCGGTTCTTCATTAGATAACAGCCGGGAAGATCCGGGAGCAGAGCAAGCTTGTGGCGGATCGCCTCCAGCGCTTTCTCCTGCCCCTGTATATTTTCTATATGTGAATCCACGCAACGTTCTCCTCTCCGCATGGAATGTCTGAAATCCCTAATCAGGATCAAATTAAGCTTAACCTCTATATTATACCCGAACCTGCGTTCTCGCGAAAGAGAACGGCCAAGCATTCCCGGCCCAGCTGCCGGTGCAATTTATCCCATCAACAAAGCTGCAGCAATAAAAAGAACGCCCCCGGTTCGGCCGGAGGCGTTCTGTTCAGCTATTCATGTTTAATCTTGATTAGCTGAATCTTATTGGTGTTTCGTGATCAAGCTCTTCAAAGCTTCTTTAGAGTTGACACCTACTACTTTGTCAACCGGTTGGCCGTCTTTGAACAGGATCAAAGTCGGAATGCTCATAACGCCGAAACGGGATGCGGATTCAGGGTTTTCGTCCACATTCACTTTCGCGATTGTAGCATCAACCTCGCCAGCCAGTTCGTCCAGAATTGGAGCGATCATTTTGCAAGGTCCGCACCAAGGAGCCCAGAAGTCAACCAAAACAGTGCCTTGGCCTTCCACTTCATTCTTAAACGTTGAATCGGAAACATTAACGATTGCCATTTGTATCTCCTCCTATAAAAGTATTGAGCTCTGCAAAGTTTGCCCTGTCAGGCGGTATTATCATTCATTACCCCCATCAAAACGTAGGCAAAACCCAAACTTCACTTGATAAATTATATTGTGTCCAATACGACACGGGGTCATTATAACATTTTTTCAGCAAATAGGGAATGGGAAGCGACTTGTGAAAACACATCTTCACGCGATCTTCACGTTGCCCGCCGCTGGTTGCTCCCGTTCACTGTCACTACATCCACAAACGGAGCGATCCGGTCCATCAGCCGCTGGCCTTTATAAGCCTCTTCGCCATCTTTGCTTGTAAAGCTGAGATGTTTCTCCAAATCAGGCAGGTCATAATTGGACGTATAAAAAGTAGGCCGGCGGTTCATTCTATAATTCAAAATAGAACCCAGAATATGATCCCGGACCCAGGGATTCAGGTTCTCTGCGCCGATATCGTCAAAGACCAGCAGATCGGCCTCGCGCATCGTGTCTACCATTTCCTTAAGCCGCTGGTTGTCCTGCATGACATATTTGACTTCTTCCACAAACTCAGGCATATACACAATTACGCCGGTGTAGCCGGATTCGGCCAGCTCATGAAGCAGGTAGGACATCAGGAATGTTTTTCCCGTGCCGAAATGGCCTTTCAAATAAAGCCCTTTGCTGGACAGACCGTTCGCCTGGACTTCGTTAATATACTGCAGCACCCGACCCACGGCAGGGGCCCTGTTCATGTCTTTGGACACAATCTCAACAGCGTTATACCCTTCCTTAAGCGCCCGTTCGTCAATGTAAAAGCTTCTGATTCGCTTCCGAACCTCCGTCTCATGCTGGAAAGCCAGCTGTTTGGAGCAGGGCACCTTGCGCTCATACAAATCAGGTGCAGCCGTTACCGTCTCCACCGTCAGCTTCGTATAATGCCCTTGAAAATCGTTCGGGCAGCGTTCGAGCCCCGGACAAGCCGCGCAGCTGCGGCTGTCTTTGACGTACTGGTACAGCTTGCCCAGATGAAGCGTAAGCTGGCTGCGATCCAGCTCCGGATGAAGCTGCAGCAGTTCGGCAATCAGCGGATCTTCAAACAGCTCTCTCATGACACGTTCGGAACGGGCTTTGAGCTGCGGACTTTGTATTTGGGACAGCAGTTCGCCCAACGATTCCATGTTTCCGCTCCTCCGTTTCCTAATCTATTCAAATTGTTCGGTTTTATTTCTTTTGGCCGTTTTGCATCTGCTCTGCCATTCTGAGCAGCTCGGCAAACTCTTCTTCCGACAAGGTTTTATCTGTATTCACCGCGCTTGGCACGATGGGAATTTCCGGTTTCGGTTTATTGCCCCTGGAATAATTACGGCTACGCCCACCGGCGGCAGCGGAAGTACCGCCTTCCTTCACAGCCTTATTCAGCTTCTCTTGCTCCCGGATGTAACTGACCGCCTTCTCATAGGTCGTCACCTGCTTAAGCAGCATATTGGAAGCGATCGTTTCCACGAATTTGCGGTTGATCCGCTGTTCGCCTCCTGCTGTAAGCAGCATCATCAAATAATGGATTAATACATTGATAACTTCACCGGGCAGCTTATAATTCATATCGATTTTCTCAAAAATATCAAGGAGATTATCCGGTACCGTCCCCGGAAAAAATTTCGGCAGCAGCCGGGTGTGCGGCTCATTGCGGAGCATCATGTTATATTGATGCACATCGCATTTCCCCTGCAGCTGAGGCGGCACCTCCAAATAAAATTCCATCTGCACGGAGTATTCCTCCGGCATTTCCTGGGCTTCCTGATTCTCCTGGCGCAGCGCCACCACTTTGCCCATGGCTGCGCTGCGTTCCTCCTGGCGTTTCTTGCCCTGACGGAAATGGAGGTTGGCTTTGTGCTGAAGCGCGTCAAGCTGCAGACTGCCATCCGCGGCAAAAATCCCGTCCTCGTCCAGCAGCCGGCACAAATCCTGTATGTTAAGGTCATATTTACGGGCCGTGTAGTTGACGGCGCCCATTTTGTCCTGATCGAAACGCAGGGACTCTACATGTTTGCGATTAACGGAACCGCGAGGGAAACGCATGATGATGTCCGCGTAATTAAACAGCGGCTCCTCCTGTTTTCTCTCCGGCTGTCTCGAAATCGCCATTTCCGAAATCGCCTGCTCCAGCTCGTAATCGATCGTATGTGTATTTAATTGAAAAATATCGTAAAAAGGCACGGTCAAATTTTCTTTATTGGTAGCCCGGCCATATTCGGCAGCTTCCCGGCTGAACATTTGCTCCTGCAGCGACAACACCGCGAATTTCCCCAGTTTGTCCCGGAGCAGAAGCGTCAGGTGCTGGGTTTTGAAAAATTCCGACGGTGTCAGCGGCGGCTGAAGCTCGTATTCATATAAGTAATCTTCGCTTTCCGGAACATAGACCCGGCTGCACTGCAGCAGCCCGACCGCCTCCAGTTTGGAGGCTTGTTCAATCAGCAGCTTGCGCCCTTTCTCACTTGGTTCTATGCCTAGAGATAAGAACAGATGGCGCTGCTGTTCCAGCTTCGAATAACCAACTTGTTCCAGAGATACCTGCCCAAACAAAAAATGATAGAGTGCAACGGCAAAACCGCCTACCATCGGCTGGTAAATCAGACTGAGCATTTTTTGTCCAACGGTACCAAGATCAAAGTCGCGATATACGCAGTAACGGTGGTTTTCCGTAAAATGATGAAGATTATGAATGCGCAAAACGCTATCGCTCCTTTCCGGCTAAAACGTCGTTTCTCTATTCTATCACAAAACTTTTCGACTTGAATCGCTAAATATAAACAATTCCGAATCCAAAAAAATCCCCGGATCCAACCTTATCCCCTTGAAAAATAAAACAACCCCTGACGGAAAAACGTTCTCTCGCTTCGAGAAACTTTTTTCTGCACAGAGGTTATCCAGTAGTTATTAGAAATCTAGGGCTTCGCTTTTTTCTCAGCTAAAAAATTTCTGACCTCTTCAATCGGTATGCCTGACTTTTTGGCGGACAGCATTAGAAAAAACCAATCCTTATGAACATCAGCTTCGTTTGGGTTGATTTCAAGAACCTGGGCCGGTTTATCCAGAAAAACTCCTCCTATACTTCTTCAGAGTTCCCAGGCAATCCGGCCGTCGTAGTATCGCTACCTTAGACCCGTGACTTTGTGCCCCTGCCTTTCAGCAGGTTTACCCTTCAACTGGTTATTTTCACTATCCATAATGCAGTCCAGTGTTTGTCCTTTTTTATTATAATATGAACCCTCCGCAAAAGTTTGTCATTTCTCGTCCTCCATCCTTGTCCTTTTTTGCCGTTAATCCGGCTAATTTTACGCGGACTGCTTACATTTTGTCGCAGCCTCTTGTCCATCCGCTTTAATGAAATCCTTCCCTTCTAGTTTTGTTCTTAATAGCGAATTAAAATGTTTTAAATATTGCAATTCAGAGAGGAAAAGCGAGAAAACGAAAGGTTGATTTAGATAATCGTTCGTTATTGAGAATATTTCATCTTTCTTGACGTTTTATTTTATTGGCCTGAAGGCTGTATGATTAGTCCCAGAAACGTTCTTAATAACGAACAATACTTGAGATAAACGTTCGCAAGAAGGGAATGATGGGTATGCGCCGTACCAGAATGGCCGCACAGCGTAAAAGAAGGGACAAACGGAGAAAAACCTGGATTACCCGTTCCCTTCAGTCCGGAATGGTTTTATCAAGCCTGTTCGTTGGTCTTTCGCATCAGACCGGTACAACCTATGGGAATTTTAACAGCTTCCAGGAAACCAACGGGGAGCTTGCCATTTGCAGCATTTTCCCCTCCGACCTTGAAGCCCTCTTAACCCGTCTATCCGATGTGCTGGCGCAGGCGGGCCTGCAGCGTGAACAGCTGCAGCTGAACGCCGTCATGGACTACGGCATGCCTGACGCTGCCTTGTCTTCTGTCTTCGCCGCGTCTTCAGGCTCAAGTCTTGAAGAGATGAAAGCAGCAGAAGCCGGACTTGACGCACAGCGTGAAGGCCTGCTGAATAGGCTGGACATGCTGAACGCCCGCTTGGCAGCTAATGATGCCGCATGGATGGAGCTTCAGCAGCTCGCCGGTTCGGCAGCCGGACTGCTCCAGGAGCTTATGCAGGCTGTGCGCGATAATCAGCCGAATTGCACGGAAATCAGGCAATCTGCAGAATTAGATGCGGTTTCGGCTCAAATGAACCGTGAGCCCCTCTTATCCGGATCTTTGTCTGCAGCAATACAATCCCTTTTGGCTTATTTAAGGGAAGTCCAAGCCGCCGGCAGCCGGACAGAAGGCGATCCGGATGCGCTTGAAGCGTTCCTGCAGGACAGCGGAAGCCCCCTTGCCAAAGCCTACTCGCTGCTGGAACCGGGCGATCTTGTCGGGAACCAGCCGCTAAATGAAACCCTCATTTCTCATAACCAGCAGATAACGAGTCAGCTGGAATCGGGGATCTCGGCGATAAACGGGCAATTAAGCGATATTGGAGCCAAAATCTCCGCCCTTCGCGCGGCAATTGAAACCGAACAGGCCCGTCTTGAAGAGCAAGCACGCCTTGAAGAACAGGCTCGTCTTGAGAAGCTAGCTCAACAAGAAAAAGAGGAAGGCGATCCCGCACTGAAGCCCGAGGCTGATCCAACAGACCCGTCTGCTTCTGATCAGGCTCCTGATCCTACTTCTGATCCATCAGCTTCGGATCCTAGTTCCGATTCGTCGGCTGTTGACCCGGCTGATTCAGATCCTGCCTCCAATCCGGCTGATTCCGATCAGCCTGCTCCTGACCAGGCTTCTGATACGGCTTCCGATCCGGCGGATCCAGATCAGTCTGCTTCCGACACAGCTTCCGATCCCGTTCCGGACTCCACCTCTGATCAGACTTCCGATTCGCCGGTTTCCGATCCGTCAGTTTCCGATCCGTCACCCTCTGCTCCGCCCGCTTCCGAGTCTGAGCCTTCCAGCTCAGCGCCTGCAGAAGCCGTTCCAGCCGAACCTGCAGCTCCGGCGCCTGCAGCAGCGGACGAAAACATAGGCAGCAGCCCTGAAGCTTCCAGCAGTCCGGAGACAGAGACTCCAGCGGCACCGTCCCCATAAATTTAAATGAATTCGTAGAGGAGAATGAACATGGTTCGAAAATTGTTTAGCAGCATGCTTTCAACCCTGCTGCTCCTTGCCTTCATCGTGATGGCCGTAGCCGTCGTGATTTCCAAGGCCAGCGGCGGTACACCCAACTTTTTTGGCTACCAGATCAAAACGGTGCTCTCCGGCTCCATGGAGCCGGGCATTCAAACCGGATCGATTATAGCCGTCAAGCCGGGCGGCGATATGACCCGTTTCTCCCCAGGCGATGTTATTTCCTTTAAATCCGGGGATAAAATCATCACTCACCGCATTGTCGACGTGACCCAAAATGGCTCTTTAAATCAGGTCATGTACAAAACCAAAGGCGATAATAATGATGCGCCCGATTTGGATGCCGTCCCTTCCGGAGATGTCATCGGCGAATATTCCGGCTTCACCCTCCCCTATGCGGGTTATGCCATGACCTTCGCCAACTCCAAAGCCGGCAGCCTGCTGCTGCTTGTGGTTCCAGGCCTGCTGCTGTTCGCCTTTTCGCTGTTCTCCTCCTGGAAAGTCATCTCGCGCCTGGAGAAAAAGGAAGGCACCAGCACCGGTTCTGATACGGGGACGGGTTCAGGCCCTGCTCCAAAATCCTTGTCTTAACCGATGCAGCAACCTGCTGCAAACCGAATACGGTGATTCTCCCGAAGTCTGTATAGCAGACCTAAGGAATCATATATAAAACTCTTATAGAGGGTAAATTTGAGGAGGAATTGATGATTATGGGTATCAAAAAAACATTGGCACTTAGCGTAGCAACAGCAGCTCTTGGCTTGACACTGATGGGTGGAGGTACATACGCTTATTTCAGCTCCACTGCTGAAAGCAGCGGTACTTTTGCGGCCGGTACTTTAGATCTTAGCGTAAACCCTACTACTGTCATCAATGTAGGCAACCTGAAACCTGGCGATACGGCGCAAAGAAACTTCAAACTCGTCAACAAAGGTACGCTTGATATCGCCCATGTCTCCCTGGCCACCGATTACACCGTAACTAACAAAGAAGGCGCTCCCGTCAACATCGCCGATCTTGGCGATTTTATCAATGTTCAATTTCTGATCAACCAGGACAAAGGCGACTCGGTCGTCTACTCGACTACTCTCGCCGATCTGAAGAAAATGACTCCTGACGCCGTAGAGAACAAAATCTTTATCCCGTTTTTTGAAGAGCGCGGAGGTTTGAAAGCCAACAGCGAAGACACTCTCACTGTAAAGTTCGAGTTTGTGGACAACGGCAAAGATCAGAACGAATTCCAGGGCGACTCGCTGCAGCTGAAATGGACCTTTACGGGCAAACAAGGCAGCGGGGACGAGAAATAATAGGGTTTAAAATGCAGATAAGCATCAGGCAAGCGCCTCCCTACACGGGCGGCGCTTTTTCTTTATCCCCTGCTCTATATGCCTCGTCGGAATTTTGATATAATGACTACTAAAATGTTCGGGAAGGGCGTCTTAAAGTGGCAGAACTATTGGGACAGCGCATCCAGCAAATTCGTCTGGCCAAAGGATTATCCCTTTCGGAGCTGGCCGAGAAAGCGGATGTCGCCAAATCTTATTTAAGCAATGTAGAAAGAAACATCCAGTCTAACCCTTCCATTCAATTTATCGAAAAGGTAGCGGAAGCTCTGGATTCCTCCGTCGCCTATTTGCTTTACGGCGAACACGCTGAGGAAGAATCACTTGATCCGGAATGGGCTTCCCTTGTTCACGAAGCCATGAACTCCGGCATTAGCAAAGAGGAATTCAAGCAGTTTCTCGAATTTCAGAAATGGAAGCTTAACCAAAAGGAGAACTGAACACTTTATGAAAATATCGTGAAGTCGTTTGCTCCCGGCTCTTGCATTAGCTACAATATTACATATCTTTCTTGAGGAGTGATTTCATGAGTGAAGCAGCTCAAACCCTGGATGGCTGGTATGCCCTGCACGATTTCCGGTCCATTGATTGGGCGGCATGGAAAGCGGCCGACGACGAGGAACGTGCCGTAGGTCTTGATGATCTTCGCGTGTTTCTGCAGAACTGGGCGGATACCGAAGAAGCTAAAACAGGCAGCACTGCTATCTATAGCATCGTTGGGCAAAAAGCCGATTTCGTGATCGTTCACCTGCGGGAAACGCTGGAAGAGCTGAACGCTCTCGAAACCGAATTCGATAAATCCACTTTTGCCGACTACACGGCCAAAAAGTTTTCTTACGTCAGCGTGGTCGAGCTGAGCAACTACCTGGGCAAAGGCGACGGCACCGATCCTCACGAGAAACCGGAAGTAATGGCTCGCCTCCAGCCGATCCTGCCCAAAACGAAACATATTTGCTTCTATCCGATGAACAAAAAGCGGGAGCTTGCCGACAACTGGTACATGCTCTCCATGGAAGAACGCCAAACGCTGATGCGCAGCCACGGCTTGATCGGCCGCAGTTACGCAGGCAAGGTGAAGCAGATCATTACCGGCTCGGCCGGCCTGGATGACTGGGAATGGGGCGTTACGCTGTTCTCCGATGACGCGCTTCAATTCAAGAAGCTGATTTATGAAATGCGTTTCGACGAGGTCAGCGCCCGTTACGGAGAGTTTGGAACCTTTTATGTGGGCAACCTGCTGACACTCGAAGGCTTCGAACAGCTGCTGAAATTATAAGACCGGCTTGCCAGCCTGTTAGAAAAATAAAAGGTCGGGCCGATGCTTCTGCATCGCCCGACCTTTATTTTATGGGGTTATACGCGGCCAGAGGCCCGCTCGCTCGTCCCTCGGATTCAGGATCGCTTTCCCTAGCCCTCTCGCCTTCCTCACTTGCGGGAATTTCAGTCCTCGTCTTCCTCTTCCTGCAGCCGCCGAATGGACTCCAGAAATTCTGCCGTTTCGCGATCCCGGTCGCGGCTCTTCTGTTTCAACCGTTCAATAGCCGGTAAGATCAGAATATCGACTTCCTTCTGAATCGTATAAGCCAAATCATAACGCTCATTGCCCTCCAGATAAGAGCCGACCTCCATCAGCGAGTTATAACGGTCCAGCTCCTCGCGGGTCAGCAGCCCGCGTACCTGAACGCTGCAATGCCGCATTACAGAAATCTTCCTTTCTTAAGAACCAGCGGGATTCCCCCGATAATAAACAGGTATCGCAGATCGACCAGCTTTTTGAGCTGGACCGCTTTCCAGCCGGTCATTTTCTTGTCGCCCACGACCGCAATCGCTTCCCCTTTGCCGAGCGAAGCGACGGTTCCTTTGTTAACGAATTCGAACGGCCGGGAGGCTCCGCCGCGAATGGCGGCCACGATATTTTTCGCACAGACAACTCCCTGCTGCATCGCAATTTGAGCCGTCGGCGGATAAGGCCGACCTTCCGGGTTAAACATTAAGGAATTGTCCCCGATAATAAAGACATTTTCCATTCCCGGGGCGCGGAGCGTCTCATCCACCTTCACACGGCCGCGTACCGTTTCAAAGCCGGAGGCCTCGATAATCCGGTTCCCACGGATACCGCCGGTCCATACTACCGTCGCTGTTTTGATGGTTTCTCCGGTGTCCAGCACAACCCCGTCCGGACGGCATTCCTGAATCGCTGTGCCCAGCTTGAAATTGACGCCCTTCTTCTCCAGCACGTTCATCGCATGCTCCACCAATTCCGGATCAAAGCCCGGCAGCGCACTCGGAGCAGCTTCTATATTATAAATATGAACTTTGGAAGGCTCAACGTCGTTCTCGCGGCACAGCCGCGGAATACGGTCGGCCAGCTCGGCCACAAACTCGATGCCGCTGAAGCCGGCTCCTCCCACTACGAAATTCAAACGATCTTTGCGGGATTCATCCGTTTTGTACAAGGCAAACTGATATTCAATATGCTGGCGGATCATCCGCACAGAATTAATGCTTCTAATCGTAAAAGCGTGCTCTTCCATACCCGGGATACCGAAGGTCTCCGGTTCGCCCCCAAGTGCGATGACCAAATAGTCATACGACAAGGTTCCATCCTCCAGAATCACCTTCCGGTCGGACAGCCGTACTTCGCGTACGGTCGATTTCACCAAGTCGATCTTGAACTCGTCGATCAGCTTGGAAATCGGCACACGGGTGTGCTCGATTGAATCGGTACCGGCAGCCGGCATATGTAAATGAGTCGTAAAATAGTGATAGTCATGTCGGTTCACGAGCGTTACGTCCGCTTCGTTGTAGTTAAGTTCCTTCTGTAATCGTTGTGCGGTCAAAATCCCTCCGTAACCTGCACCCAAGATTACAATCTTAGGAATGGTGCTCATGTTGGTTTTGACTCCTTCCGGCAACTCCTGCTTAATTTGTCTTTTGGTAAATTTGTAAGTGCATCACAAAAAAATTGTGAAAATTCACACTTGAAATTCCACTGTTTCTTCGCGGATCCAGCCTATTTTAACGAAAACGGGGACTTCGAGCCGATCCGGCTCTTTTTACGTGCTCCAAAGCCGGAAAATCAAGCCATAAAAACGTTATAATTCCGGTAAAATGGCGGATATACGGGTAAGTTCCATTGCATTCTAAAGGCAAGCTTACAAAAGATCAAGTCCTATTTTCCGCTCCTCCAAAGAGGCGGCCTGTCGCAGAAAATGATGAAAAATTCATGAAAAAGACGAAAATTCGCAACTTATGTCTCCCGGATTATAATACAATAGACCTGATTAAATTATTGTTTGAAGGAGTGATTACTCGTGTCAGTGCCTGAAAATAACGGTGATTTCACTGATTTGTTAATAATAGGCGGAGGACCTGCGGGCATGTTCGCCGCTTTCTACGGCGGTATGCGTCAAGCATCCGTTAAATTAATTGAAAGCATGCCGCAGCTCGGAGGCCAGCTGGCCGCGCTTTATCCCGAGAAGTATATATATGATGTAGCCGGCTTTCCAAAAGTGACGGCACAGGAGCTCGTCAATAACCTGAACGAACAGCTTAAGCTGTTTAATCCTGAAATACGTCTTGAAGAGAAAGTCCAGCATGTCGAGAAACAAGACGAACACCAATTCATCGTCACAACGGATAAAGCGGTCCATCATGCCAAAGCCGTAATCATTACGGCAGGTGTCGGCGCCTTTGAACCCCGCCGTCTTGAACTGGACGAGGCTTCCCGTTTCGAGAGCGTAAACCTTCATTATTTTATCAGTGATCTGAATCAGTTTAAGGGGCGCAAGGTGCTGATCAGCGGCGGCGGCGATTCGGCCGTAGACTGGGCGCTTATGCTGGAGCCTATTGCCCAGCAGGTGACGCTGATTCACCGCCGGGACAAGTTCCGTGCGCATGAGCACAGTGTAGAAAATCTGTACGCCTCAGGTGTCAAGATAATCACGCCAACGGAAATTACGGCGCTGCACGGGACGGACCGGATTGCATCTGTAACGCTTTCGGACGTCAAGACGAAGGAAACCCAGGAGATCGAAGTCGATGATGTCATCGTCAATTTCGGTTTCGTGTCCTCGCTTGGACCGATTGCCGAATGGGGCATTGAAATCAGCAGCAACTCGATCGTGGTGGATTCCCGAATGGAAACCTCGATCCCGGGGATTTTTGCAGCGGGCGATATTACCACTTATCCGGGCAAGCTCAAACTGATCGCAGTCGGCTTTGGTGAAGCGCCAACAGCCGTAAACAACGCCAAAGTATATATTGATCCAGAGGCCAAGCTGTCCCCTGGGCACAGCAGCAATCTCAAATTGTAGTCTGCTCTCAGATCAGTTCAATAACAGCTACAACAAAAAGGGTATCCGGAAAAGGACCGTTTGATCTGTCCTATCTGGATACCCTGTTATTTATGATCCGTTTCAAAACGGACACGGCATGCAAAACCTCAACCACAATGAAATCAAATTGAATGAAGTCCATCAGGCATACTTTGTCATCTAACGGCATAATTTAATGAACAAGTGGGGTTGCTTCCACATTCAGCTCGCGCTTGTGAATTTCCGCCAACAGCAGTGCAATGAATTCCCTCTCCAATTGGAGTTCGGTCGCCATCCGATAGGAATCCAGCAGCATCTCATCTGTTAACAGCGCCATTTTTAACACTCCCT
The DNA here is from genome assembly GCF_002240225.1 of Paenibacillus physcomitrellae. Classification (NCBI taxonomy): domain Bacteria; kingdom Bacillati; phylum Bacillota; class Bacilli; order Caryophanales; family Paenibacillaceae; genus Paenibacillus; species Paenibacillus physcomitrellae. The sequence continues at coordinate 2,128,574 of NZ_CP022584.1, forward strand.
TTCCTTTTTTTCCCTATCATAGCAAGAATACATATACAGAACAAGTGTTCCATTATCCACAAACAACTGTGGAAATCCTGTGAATAATTTGTTGGTAAATCTCGAATCTCCTCAAATAACAATGAGGATAATGTGGACAAAAGTTATTCACAGGTTAAATAAAGATTTCAGCCGTCAAAAATTTTTTTCTTTGAACGGCTTTTCGTTAGGCCAACTGTCAAAAATTTACCCATAAAAAAAGAAACTAAACGTAAAAAACAGTAAATCTTACCTATTGCGGACGTGTATTGACCTCAAAAATCCAGATCTTCCCGCTCACATCAACACCATAATCAAATCCTAATTCCCCGATGCCTGGAAAAGCGTTCTCCAACACCCCAATGCTTGTATTGGTAAGCTCACGCATTTCCTTCCGTTTGAATGCAGCTTTCTTTCCGGAGAAACACCGGCTTAAACCTTGTCTGGCTGTTAACTGGCGTCCGCCTTTACACAGATTGGTGACAAATAAGCCTGGCCGCGCCAATCTGCCCACCATGGAACGGTACTGCCAGCTATCCCCGACCTTGACCACCTTCACCCGGTAATCAATCGGTCTGCCGGAGATCCGGGCAAGACGAATGCCCTGCTGAATCAAATACTTTCGTTTCACTTTCGCCTTGGCAAGTGCCGCAAACAAGGCATTGAATGAGCGATATACCTTCTTCATGGTTCCTTTTGTAAAGCTGTACGTTCTGCCGTTCCACTCTACTTTGATGACGCCGAAGCCGCCGCCGCCGCGAACAGGCTTAATAACGACCATGCCGAAATGATGAAGCATGTTCTTTAAATTAGATGCATCATACAGTCGGGTCTGCGGAATGTGTCCGGCGATGGATGGTTCCGCAAGCAGAGCTTCCGTCTTGAGCCACTTGTCGGCGAGTTGTCTTCCTGGCATACTAACCTCCCCTTTCTGTTTAACAGGGCATGGTTATATATACTCGAGACAACCGGCTTCTTCTTGGATGATTGTCCACGGCTTTCCGCCTGATTTTCAGGAGAGTTGTTTAGTAGATCATAGGTAGTAAAAATAAGCGGGGTACATAAAAAAGGCCTTTGATCGACTGAGTCTGCTTCAATGCGCCTGATCAAAGGGTAAATTCGTGTGGTAGGTATGGCTACATTTTATAAGTGAATTCGGGCTAATAAGGAACGGAATGTTAGGTCAGACCATTTGGGTTAGACAATTAGACATATCAATTACATCGGCTGCACATTTGTTCCAAAAAGCATTATATCCTATCCTTACCTTATTGAAAATACAGATTTAATCTTAAAATATCTAATATTTTTAAATTTTTGTGTTATTTTTAAGTGTTTGGGTCTATATCCGCAGCTTCTCCCTATAATTTTTAGCATAAAAAAAGCTTTCCCCGCCAGGACCCTGTGGATCTTTGCGGGAAAAACCTTTCTAACATTCATACAAAGCTGATACCGATTTCGAGGCTCTTAATCGCAAACCTCAGGACGGCCTTCTTCATCTTTCATCTTAAACGATTGGCCGCAGCCGCAGGAAGCGATCGCATTCGGGTTCTCAATGGTGAAGCCGCCGGCCATACCGGTTTCTTCAAAATCGATTTTAAGACCGTTCAGGTAACGGACATCGCTTCTATCCACTACCACCTTCAGACCTGAAACCTCCATAAACACGTCACGGTCGGATTCCTGGTCATCAAATCCCATCGCATAAGAAAAACCGCTGCAGCCTCCTGGATTGACGCCAAGGCGCAGAAACAAGTCCGGATTCTCCTGTTCGGCTAAAGTACTTTTAATTCTATCTAGGGCAGTTTCGCTAATATTAATCATAAATGTAGAACCTCCTTTACCTTACTTCTATTTATAGTATACGCCTTCTGACCGCGGGTCTCAACCACAACGAATACCTATATAAAAATTCACATATACATGTTTAAAACCTTTAAATTAGAGTGAAATTACTCGATTTTCCTCGGTTGTTCCCGAAATTTCGTCCTGTAACCCTTATTGCCCCTGTAAGAACAGAGGTTTATAATAGGACGAGTGATAATTGTCGGAATTTTGTCATGCCCTAAATTTTTAGGAAATATATTTTCCTTGAGAGATCTGTTCATTATTTCACAATAAGCAATGAATTATAGAGACTTAGGAATGGAGGAAATCACATGTCCGTTGTTGCACTCCCACACCAGGATGAAAAGATGGCTGAGATTATTGAAAAAGTCAAAAACGGGGTAAGATTATCTTTAGAGGACGGAGTTTATCTTTATCAAAGCGACGATTTGCTGACGATCGGCCAATTGGCAAACGAAGTGAATCTGCGCAAGAACGGAAAGAAAGTTTATTTTATTGAAAATATGAGCCTTTACTTCACAAACGTCTGCGAATCTTATTGCGCATTCTGTAACTTCCGTAAAGACCAGGGTGAAGAAGGAGCTTATACGTTATCCGGTCAGGAAATGATTGAATACGTAGAGAAAAATATCCATCCCGAGGTCCGTGAATTCCATATCGTCGGCGGCCATAATAACCATGTGCCTTTCCAATATTATGTGGATTCCCTTAAAGCCTTAAACGAACGGTTCCCGAATGTCACATTGAAAGCTTATACAGCAGCCGAAATTGAATTCTTCAGCCGGCTCAGCGGCCTGAGCATCAAAGAAGTGCTGCAGGAACTGCAAAAGGCAGGATTAAAAACGTTAACCGGGGGCGGCGCAGAAATTTTGTCCGACCAATACCGGCAGAAAATGAAAGTGGACAAAGCCAATGTCGACCAATATCTCGACGTCCATCGTACCGCTCATAAACTGGGCATGAGAACACACACCACGATGCTTTACGGTTCGATTGAATCTCATGAAGACCGTATCCGTCACATGATCCAGATCCGCGAGCTTCAGGACGAGACCAACGGATTTATGGTCTTCATTCCCCTATCCATGCAGCCTAAGAACAAAAACGCCAGCATCATGCGCCGTAACTCGGCTTACGAGGATTTGAAAACCATCGCGATCAGCCGTCTGATGCTTGATAATATCGATCATATTAAAGCTTACTTTATTAATATCGGCACTCAGCTGACCCAGGTAGCTCTCAGCTTCGGAGCTTCGGATGTTCACGGAACAATCCTTAAGGAACGTATCAGCCATGCGGCCGGAGCCGTAACACCAGAAGGCATGACCCGTAAGGAACTGATCTGGCTGATTAAAGGGGCAGGACGTATTCCGGTTGAAAGAGATACGTTTTATAACGAAATTCAGGTGTACGAATAATCAGGATGTTTTAGTTGTAGACAGCTTTTTATTAAAGTTTTATATAGAAGGTGTTCTAAATTAGTGTGCCGCAGATTTACGGCGGCAAAATGAAGGGGACTCATTATACTATGAAACATTTCGTTATCCTTGGCGGCGGATACGGCGGCGTTACCGTGGCCAACCATCTTTTTAAAGGCAATATTCCGAGCGACGTGCAGGTGACCCTGGTGGACCGTATGCCGTTCCAAAGTATGAAAACCGAGTATTATGCGCTTGCCGCAGGAACTTCTTCCGATTTGGAACTGCGTGTTCCTTTTCCGGAGCATGAAGGGCTGCAAATCAAATACGGTGAGGTTTCTTCCGTGGATCTGGAGAACCGGCAGATTATTTTTGCAGCTGCAGATCCGCTTCCATACGACCAGCTGGTCATTGCACTGGGTTGTACCGATCGTTTCCACGGTATTCCGGGCGCCAAAGAGGTGTCCTCAACGATCCAATCGTTCTCAGCGACGCGCGAAACCTATCGCAGAATCAATGACCTGAAACCTTACGGCAATGTGCATATTGTAGGCGGCGGCCTGAGCGGCGTAGAAGTAGCCGCTGAAGTGCGCGAAAGCCGGCCGGATTTAAATATTACCATTCTGGACCGCGGGCCTCGCGTCCTCTCCGCATTCCCTGAGACGTTATCCCGCTACGTATCCAAATGGTTCCATGAACATGGTGTTGAAACACGTTCGCACATTGGCATTACCTCCCTTGAACCGGGAATCATTCATAACGGTTCTGAAGAAATCCTGTCCGACGTAACCATCTGGACTGCCGGCATTCAGCCTGTTGAGCTGGTTCAGAAGCTGAACGTAGCCAAAGATCCTTCCGGACGCGTCCTGCTGAATGAATACCATCAGATTCCGGAATATCCGGAAATTTTCGTCTGCGGCGACTGCGCAAGCCTGCCGTTTGCACCAAGTGCTCAAGCTGCTGAAGGTCAGGGCGAACAGATCGCTCATGTAGCACTTGCACAGTGGCACGGAGAAACGCCAAAGCTTTCTGCTATCAAGCTGAAAGGCACCCTCGGCTCGCTGGGCAAAAAAGCCGGCTTCGGTCTGATGGGCAAACGTTATGTAACCGGACGGGTTCCGCGTATTCTCAAAAGCGGAGTGCTCTGGAAATCCAAACGCCATCTCGGTTAGGCTCCATAAAATGCAAACAATCCCCTTCCGGCCAACCGGAAGGGGATTTTGTTGTTTTAATAAGGGTCAGCAATCGTCCTCACGAACCGATACCGGGTTAAGACGAAGATCAAAAGGACTTAATCAAGATCGAAATCCAGCGCATCCCAGGCTTCCATCTCCTTGATTTTGGCCATAATAAGTTCATAAAGCTTGTCCGCATTGTCCGCTTCGATGATTTCTCCGTTAACTAAAGCGTATGGAGCTGCAGAACATAAACCGCAATTATTTAAACAGCCGTACTCAATGACGTCGTAGTCCGGATTCTCCTCCAGCTTCTCCATCACTTCGTCGGTTCCGAAATGCATATTGCTGACACAAAATTCAATGATGGGTCTCATGCTGTTATTCCCCTCACTTTATCACCATTTTAATTTAGACTAATTTGTACTATAATAATATTATGTTCTGAAAGGAGTTGATATCAATGAGCACAAATGCACAAGATACATTGTACGATGAAGTGCTGGAGGTTCTCGACAAACTTCGTCCGTTCCTGCAGCGCGATGGCGGTGACGTTGAACTGGTAGACGTTGAGGACGGCATTGTTAAGCTGAAATTGATGGGTGCCTGCGGCAGCTGCCCAAGCTCCACGATTACGCTGAAGGCCGGTATCGAACGCGCTTTGTTCGAAGAAGTCGAAGGTGTACAAGAGGTCGTACAGGTATTCTAATTATTTATAGAAAGTCTTGGTGTTCCATCCGGAATGCCAAGACTTTTTGTTTGCTTTTAAACTGAATAATCGCATCGCCCCCGCTTATCCCTGCGGCTTGATCAGGGGCCGGATCGGATCAAGACCACCCGATACATCCATGATGTTGCCGGTGATAAAGTCTGAATCCCTCAGGCAGAGGAAGGCGATAACACGGGCTACATCTTCCCCGCTGCCTGGTCTTCCGCGCGGCGTTTCCCCGTCCTGCAGGCCCCAAACCTCGGCAATGGATTTCTCTTTATTATCTCCTCGGATATCCCCCGGACATACCATGTTAACCGTTATGCCATGGGGCGCTTCTTCGACGGCCAGCGTCTTCGTGAATGATACCAGACCCGTTTTGGCTGCTGCGTAAACGGACCTATGAGGCCAAGCCCTTGATTCTGCCGCATGTCCGAAGCCGAAGTGTATAATCCGTCCCCAGCCTTTCTCACGCATCCCCTCCAGCACCAGATGATCCAGCAGCATCGTGCCCGTCAGGTTACCTTCAATCAGCGAAAGAATTTCAGGCCAGGAATAGTCAGAGAACAGCTTTCGCTCCCGGATAAACGGTCCTGCATTGTTCACCAGAATATCAATGGCGCCCAATTCCCGCTTTACCGTCTCAACCAGATTTATAATTTCATCATGCTTGGAAATGTCGCCTTGAACCGAAATACACCGTACGCCAAGCTGGCGGATCTGCATTTCCAGCTCTCCGGCTTCCCGCTCGCTGTGGACATAATTCAGCGCAATGTCATAGCCCTGCTCCGCCAAAGCCAGCGCCGTGCGTTTTCCCAGGCCTTTTGCGCTGCCTGTGATAAGGGCAATCCTAGCGTCCAAATTCCAACCTCCTCGGCGTTTTTCCTATTTGCTTAGCAATTGTTAGAATACCACAATTCTTATTGTCCCCAATTCTTATAGTATAAGAGATAAAAATGTTCTCCACAACCGCATGGCGTGTTAGCGGCGGGCAGCAGGCCAGCAGCATGAAAGAGAAGCAAAACGCTGCATGTCCTGAAAAAGGAAGGTAAGGCTGATTTATCCTGACAGGAGAAAGTAAAACCGCTTAACATAAGTGGGAGCCAAAGTCGCTTCACAGGCCTACAAGGGAAGGTAAAACGCTTCGCATCCCTATGGTGGAAAGCAAGGGGCCCCTTTCCCACGACAAGACAAGGCAAAGCGCCTCATCCCCCTGCCGAGGATCGAAAGCCGCCTCTTCGCTATGCAAAAAAGCGGTTTTCCCAGGCCGTTCAGGCCAAAGGGAAAACCGCTTCAACAGCAGCAGGCGTCTGCCTGCGTATGCCGTTATTTTTCATTAAAACGCAGGAACAACCGCGCCTTGGTATTTATCTTCAATAAACTTCTTCACGTCGTCGGAAGTCAGCGCTTTAGCGAGCTTCTGGATCGCATCTGAATCTTTGTTGTCCGGACGGGCTACCAGCAGGTTAGTGTACGGGGATTCTTTGTCTTCAATAAACAAAGCATCTTTGGTTGGCACAAGACCTGCTTCCAATGCATAGTTCGTGTTGATCAGCGACAGATCCACTTCATCCAGCGTACGAGGCAGCATAGCCGCATCAAGCTCTTTGAACTTCAGATTCTTCGGATTGGAGACGATGTCCTTCTTAGTCGCTTCGATGCCGGCTCCGTCTTTCAGTGTGATCAGGCCATTCTGAGCCAGCAGCAGCAGCGCGCGGCCGCCGTTAGTCGCATCGTTCGGGATCGCAACTGTTGCGCCGTCAGGAATTTCTTCTACTGTTTTATATTTGTGGGAATAAGCGCCAAACGGCTCCACATGAACGCCTACAACGCCGACCAGATCGGTGCCCAGCTGTTTGTTCTGGTCATCCAGGTATGGCTGATGCTGGAAGTAGTTGGCGTCGAGTGTTTTGTCGGCCAGCTCTTTGTTTGGCAGCACGTAGTCCGTAAATTCCTTGATCTCCAGGTCGATGCCTTCCGCGGCCAAAGCCGGTTTGATATGCTCCAAAATTTCAGCATGCGGTACGGCTGTTGCGCCGACTACCAATTTAACCGGTTCGGCAGAAGCCGCTGCGGATTGGGGTGCATTGGATGCCTCCGAAGCGGATGAAGCATTGTTTTGGTTGTTGCTGCCGCAGGCGGCGAGAACAGCCACCATCGTAAGCGTAAGCAAGGCAAGCGTAATTTTTCTCATCTGAATACCCTCCATTTGAACCATAAATTTTGAATAAGGATGATTGCTCTGTATCTATGTGTTGTTTCCTTAATTCCTTGAATTCGTTGAATCCCTTGAAATCCTTAGTTCCCTGAACCCTTGAATACCTAATGCTTATTTCCTTGTAAAATGACGCACCAGCCGGTCGCCGGCCATCTGCAGAATTTGCACCAGCACGATCATAAACAGCACGGCGATGATCATAACTTCCTTCTCATACCGGTAATAACCAAACCGGATTGCCAGGTCGCCCAAGCCGCCGCCGCCAACCATGCCCGACATCGCCGTGTAGGACACCAGCGTGACCGCCGTAATGGTCGTTCCGGCAATCAGACCCGGCAGCGACTCCGGCAGCAGCACCCGCCGAACCACCTGTCCGGTGGAGGCGCCCATCGCATAAGCAGCTTCAATGACGCCGCGGTCCACCTCGCGCAGGCTGGTCTCTACCAGCCGTGCAAAAAAAGGCGCAGCGCCGATGACCAGCGGCGGTATTGTTCCGGTAACTCCAAGCGCTGTTCCGACAATCAGCTTCGTTAAAGGCAGCAAGGAAATCAGCAGGATGATGAACGGAACAGATCTTAAGATATTGACGACGAAAGAAATCACACTATATATAGATTTGATAACTTGGTTATTTGAACGCGCCGTCATGTACAGAAGGACACCAAGCGGAAGTCCGATCACGATCGTGAAGAGGAGCGAATAGCCCATCATCGCCAAGGTGTCGAAGGAAGCCTGCTTCATTTCCTCCCAGTCGATTTGCGAAAAGTCCAATCCCAGCATGCTAACTCAGCACCTCCACATCAAATTCCCGCTCCCGCAGTTTGGATACAGCAAGCTCAACAGCTTCCCTAGTTCCGGTAAAACTCACCGTCAGCTGGCTGTAAGGAACCTCCTTGATCGTGGAAACCGTGCCCTGCAGGATCGCAAAGTGTACGCCGGTGCTCAGCACCACCTCGGACAAGGCCGTGCCGTAGGTGTTCTCGCCCAGGCAGGTAATCCGGTAGACGGCACCGTCTGCACCGTCTGCATGAGGAAGCTTCGCTACCAAGGATTCCGGCTGATCCGGTGAACCGGAAAAGCTCGATACTCGGGCTTTCGGCAGCCCCTCTTCAACTGAACTGCCGCTGGCACCGGCAACGTCCCGGCTGATAAAGTCTTTGGTGACCGCATGCTTCGGCTTAAGAAACACTTCGGCAACCGGTCCCTGCTCCACGATGCCGCCCTCATGAATGACCGCCACACGGTCACAGATGCTTTGAATGACATGCATCTCATGCGTGATCAGCAGAATGGTCAATCCCAGTTTGCGGTTAATATCAAGCAGCAGCTTCAGGATCGAATCCGTCGTCTGCGGATCAAGCGCCGAAGTCGCTTCGTCGCACAGCAGCACGTCCGGATCGCTGGCGAGAGCCCGGGCGATGCCGACCCGCTGCTTCTGTCCGCCCGAAAGCTGGGCGGGATATTTCCCGCTGTGCGCTTCAAGGCCGACGAGATTCAGCAGCTCTTCCACTTTGCTTTTCACTTTGGCTTTATCCGTCCCGGCCAGGCGAAGCGGGAAAGCGATGTTGTCATAAACCGTAGCCGAGGACAGCAGGTTAAAGTGCTGAAAAATCATGCCGATGCGGCGGCGCTCCCGCTGCAGCTCTCTTTTTCCCAAAGCCGTCAAGTTGCGGCCTCCGACCCAAACCTCACCGCCGGTAGGGCGCTCGAGCAGGTTGATGCAGCGGATGAGTGTGCTTTTCCCCGCGCCTGAATGACCAATCACGCCAAAGACTTCGCCTTTGTCCACGGTCAAATTCAATCCCGACAACGCCGTTGTCGACTTCGACTTGGATCCGTAGATCTTTGTAAGATTTTTTAATTCGATCATGTTATCTGTTCAGCCCTCTTTCACTCAAACCAATTAAGCAGATGATTTTTATCGGAATATACAGCCGTCCAAGCCCTGTCCTTCTCTTACATGCACAGAATAAGCAAGCTGCGGCTCCGAAATCTATGACTGTTGTGAATCAAAAATATCAAAAAGAGCCCTAAGCAGATGCTCAGGGCTCTCTAAATCTTCAGAGATCAGACCTTCTCATCTGCCAGAATGCCTGCGCATTCTGAGGAATTAGCACCATGACATCCAAATGTATGACATTTGAATCGGTTGCTGGGCTTCATCGGGCCTTTCCCTCCGCCTCTCTTGATAAGAAATATGGAATTGTGGTTGAATATTACGAGTTGATGATAGAACTTAGTATAGTAAGTCTCACATGTTTTGTCAAAGAAAATTTTCAACCTGTTTCTGGAAACCGGTAACAACCCTTTTCAATCTTGGCTATGGGCTTCATTCTTATCGAACAGCTGATTGATATACGAAAATACCGCGATCAGCGATTTGCACGCCATTTCGTAGCCCAGCCAGAGATCCTTCATATAACGGTCGAGATCTTCAAGCTCGATTTTGCCATGCAGCGTTTGATGTCTCTGCCACAAATCGTCCTGCATTTCCATGTTCATGAAATGGATCTCGGTATTCCTACGCTTCCGCAGCACGGATATCGGTTCTTGGTACGCTTCTCTTATCTCGTCCAGCTCTGTTCCCAATCCCGTATGTACCTTCAAGTAAGGAAACTGTCTTAGAACGGTAAAATAAGAATAGTGCGGCTTCACCTTCTCCGTATGAAGCTCAAAGAAATCATCCAGCACACAGCCCAGCTTATCAAGCAGGGAGAATAATCGGATAAAGCCGTCCTTGTAGAAATAAACGTATCTGGCATAATCACTTTTCTCCAGAGGATCCATATCGTCGATAAAATCCGTTTTCACCTTTTCCCGGAAAAAGCCGGCCGCAAAAGCGCTTTGCTCCAGCTCGTCGATAGAGGAGATCAGCCCCCGCGTCAAAATCTCCATTTTCCGGTAATCATGGGTAGGATCCTGGCTGCGTCCAATTTCCCGTTCGGCCAGCTGAACGGTTTTGACCATGGCGTCTACCGCATCCGCGATCAGACCTTCATTCTCGCGCGGAGGTTCTCCGAGTAAAGTGCGCAGCATAGCCTTCCCTCCTCTTGGTGATCGTATCGCTAAAGAATGGAATTTAGCCCGGTTAAGAGGGCCTTTAACTTATTACCCTTGAAATACGTTTTCCAACGCTCGTCCACCAGCTTGACGATATCCTCACGCGGGTTTAGCTCGTCCGGATATCCCGGCTTCATGCGGGCGTCAATGACCAGCGGCAGGCTGTAAGCCAGATGGTGCTGATGCACATCGGCCTGCGAATAAATATCCGTTGCCGGATTAAAACGGGTGAACACGGTCCACAGAAACTTGTTGGTGCTGGAAGCTGCAGTTTCGGCGTCGTCCACCAGCACAACTAGCGGCCATGCGGTGCCCCGTTCGCGCAGGCGGCCAAGAACCCTGGCTGCAAGCTCCGGCTCACGTTCATAGGATGCCCCGGAAACAACCAGACAACCCTTATGATAAGGGGCGATATGGTCGATTTCCGCAATTTCGCCTTCGGTGTATTCCGTTGGCAGATCCCGTACCGGGTCGCCCACACCGATGAGAATGGCTTTACTGCCATGATTCAGTCTCTTGCCGGTATAGTCCAGCGTGTCATGGGACGTATTATTAAATATTAACAGGTCAGTCGCAGGGTTAAACCGCTCCAGTACCGTTTGCAGCAGCTTTCGGAAATCCGCCAGATCCAGATGGACATCCGTCAGCATCAGGAATTTGGTCAAAGACAGCTGGCCTTGTCCGAGAATGGAGAAGCCGGCCACCAGTGCTTCGCGCGAATAGCGCTCCTTCACGATCGCTGATGCAAGTGAATGGTGCCCCGTCTCACCATAGGTCCACACCGTGTGCACGGAAGGCATCACAAGCGGAAATGCAGGAGACAGCAGCTTCTGCAGGAAGTCGCCCAGGTAATAATCCTCCTGGCGTGGTTTACCGACAATCGTAGCCGGATAAATGGCATCCTTGCGGTGCCACATATGTTTAACGTTCAGCACAGGGAAATCATGCTGCAGCGAATAATAGCCGTAATGGTCGCCAAACGGTCCCTCAGGACGGCGTTCATGCGGCGGAACAGAGCCGTGAATGGCGAATTCGACCTCGGCCGGAATGCGGTGTCCGCCCAGCGGATTCTCCGCCATAGGTAGGCGTTCGCCCATCACAAACGAGGTCATCAGCAGCTCCGGCAAATGTTCCGGCAGCGGCGCGATGGCCGAAGCGATCAGGGCCGGCGGACCGCCGATCAGAATCGTTACCGGCAGGGCCTGATTCAGCTTCTCGGCCTCATGGTGGTGGAACCCTCCGCCCTTGTGAATCTGCCAATGAATGCCGGTAGTCTGGTCGTCATAGAGCTGGATCCGGTACATCCCCAGGTTATGATCACCGGCTTTGAGAGGATTCTCCGTGTACACCAGCGGAAGCGTAATAAACGGCCCGCCATCCTCCTGCCAGCTGGTCACCTTCGGTAATACAGCCAACGGATTCTCCGTCCGGCAGACCTGAAGAATCGGCGCCTCTGCTTTCGATACGGTCTTCGGAACCGTCCCCCAGCCCATCTTGATAGCGTCCCAAATTAATCCCCGTTCATTCCAGACGGCCTTTGGCGTAGGCGGCATCAGCTTGTCCAGTGCCCCGACCAGCCGGTTCGCGAGCTGCTCCGGTCTAGGTCCAAACGCCATATCCACGCGTCTCTCCGTTCCGAACAAATTGGTCGCCACCGGGAACGGCGTTCCTTTCACGTTTGTGAACAGCAGCGCAGGGCCTCCTTCCTCAATGACTCTGCGGTGAATCTCGGCCAACTCCAAATAAGGATCGACCGGCGCCTCGATAATGGCCAGATCGTTTTCTTTGCGGAGCGCTTCAATCCACTGGCGTAAATTTCTATAACTCAAACCATTTCCCTCCCAAGAGATGCTGTCTATATAAACTTAAGCGAATTTCTAACTTTATCGGAATCAGTGAAAGACAAACTCCACTTCCATAACCAGTTCTAACTTCTAAAACCCCTTCCAACTATACCATATTTCTAAAGGGAATCCTGCAATAATCCTCTCTGATATCCCCGAAAAACAAACAGACCCGGCAGCGGCGAACCGGCTGCGGGTCTTCAAGGCAAATAGGAACATAAACCGGACTTGCTTACTAAGCAAGTAACGGCTATTTATTTACTGCCCCGGCTGAGCAGCGAGGTGCGCACCGCCATATAACACAGCAGGCCAAACAATACCTCGATAATAAGGATATGGGAGATCGACGTAAACAAATACCAGTTGTAATCATTAACCGTATAAGTTACCGAAATCCCGGCGAATATTTGCAGCACGATCAAAATAATGGAGGCAAGTCCGAGTCCGCGAACCTCACGGTTGCCCGACTTGTTGCGGTAAGCAAAATGTGCCAGAACCGCGATGACGACGAACAGCAGAAACGCCGCTGCGCGGTGCATGAACTGAATGCCCTCCCCGCCGGCGAGTGGCGGAATCAGCTTGCCGTTGCACAGCGGGAAGCCATAGCAGGCTCCAGCAGAGTCGGTATGGGTCACGTAAGCTCCCGTGTAGACAACCAGGTAGGTATAAATCGCTGTAAAAATACTCAGGTTGCGCAGTCCTTTGGAAACTTTGCGCGGAGCTTCAGTAGGAGCCGCCGTTTCCTGCTTGTCCTGTTCCCTGATCCCCAGCGAAAGCATCACAGAGCTTGCGAACGAGATCAGAGCAAAGCCCAAATGCAGCGCCATAATCGGCGCCGACTGCGAGAACACGACTGCCAAAGCACCCATGGCCGCTTGAATGATAACAAACAATAAAGCCAGAAAAGCGTAAATACGAAGATCCAAACGGTTTCTGCGCCAAATCATAAAAGCCACAAAAGCGGCAAGCGCCAAAATGCCGGCCAGACCGCTCACCCCGCGGTGCGAATATTCAATGATCGAGGCCAGCGTATGCGCGGGCACAAATTTGCCGTTGCAGAGCGGAAACTGGCTGCCGCAGCCAAGTCCGGATTCCGTTTTGGTCACGACGCCGCCGCCGAAGGTGGCCAGAAATACAAACAAGGTAGCCGCGTAAGCCAGCCATTTCAACTGTTTGGTTGTCATTCTATCACCTGCACTATATTTTATTAGAAAGCTTTGCCAACCGAATCCATTTCATACCGACTTGTCCTGCTTCAAGCAGCTATCGGAAGATGAAACAGATTCATTCCAAGTTTCATTATACCGGATGGCAAAGCCCATATCACAGGTGACTTGTGACAAAATGTTCAACACTGTCTATCTATTTCAGGCCGTTTGGAAGCCCTGCTGTGACATTTATGCTTGAGCTTTCAGCGTTTCGTGTACGGCAACGGCCTTATTCAGGAAATCTTCGATTTCGGTCCGGGATTTCCGCAGCTTGTTCACAAACCGGATCAATTCTTTGCCGCCCGAATAAGCGATAAAGCTCGGGATGCCCAAGATATTCTGTTCCCGGCTGATCTCCTCCAGCTCGTCCACATCCACCTGAATCAGTTTGAGGCGGCTTGCGTATTCCTGCTCCACCTCAGGCATAAACGGATCGATGAATTTGCAGTCTCCGCACCAGTCGGCTTTATATACCGCCACCGTAAGACCTTCCGAACCGGTTAATTCATGGAATTGCTCCGCTGTTGTCACTTTAAGCATGCTATATCATCCTTTCCTTTATGTTTCTTTTTCTCTAAGTAGAACAAACCTTGGAGTGGAAGTCAAATCGTTTGGCCATAATGAAACTATCAGGAAACCTACGGAAAGCGGGGGCAGTATGTGAGACATTCAGAAGAACACAGGGAAGAGAAACCTTGGGACATATGGAGGCGCATCCTGCTGTCCCTGCCTAAAGCAGCCTGGCATTCGGCATCCGGCAGAGCGGTCGATTTGGCTTCGTCCGGACGGCTGCTGCTGGTCAAAAGGAACCTGGACTGGAATGAAACGGCCGCCCGTTTTGTTCGCTCCTCCCTGGAAGAACTGCTGAGAAGAAGCGGGCAGCTCGGCCGCCAGGAGCCAAGAGGCCAGAACCCTCAGAGCAGTCATCGTTCAGCCTATTTAAGCCCGGAGGACCAGGAGATTGTGGCCGATATCGAATTAGCCGTCCGCCAGAACAACCGGAACAATGTAACCCGGACTGCTGCCTATCTCAAGCTCTACAGAGACTTTCCCGAGCTGCATTGGGCCTTCCTGGCTCATATGGTTTCCCGCAATGCGGGCTGGAACATGAGCGATCTGAAAGGCGGGCAGGCCGACCTGCTGCTGGGAGATACCGACGTTTACCGCACATACCGGTTCCTGGAACGGAGCAATGCGCTGATTTTTCAGGATGCCTATCCCCAGCTTCTGCTCTATGCGCACAGCAAACGGTTTGGCAAAAGCCTCTTCCACCTGCTCCCCCAGTTTCATGTCTCCCGGTTCATGCAGCCTTTCTGGGATTATTTCTGGCTCAGCCGGTCCAGCAGCCTGCTGGCGGTGGGGCTCATTATCAATGAACAGAATTATATTGAAAAAAGAGTGGTCAAACATCCTTTCTTCCAGCAGACGGTAACACACAAAGCGCCTTTTCTGCTCGGCGGTCTGAGCGGAGTGAACCAGGTCGTGTTTCCGTACGGCACCGTGAGTCGCAGCGGAAGAGAGCAGCCCCGGCTGGGAGGCCGGATCATGAGTCATTTCGCCGGTTTAAATGCCCGCATCCATCTGGGCAAGCATCTGTATGCCCTCTTATTCGGCTTGCCTGAGGTTCGGCTGGGAACAGAACAGTTTGCGTTTTCTATCCCTCATACCGGCTCACGGGCCGACTATTGGCCGGATCTGTTCTCTCCAAGCGCAAGGGAAGCCCGGACGTTGCCAAGACAAGGGGCGGAGCTGCTGCAGAACCGTTTCCGGCCGGACGGGACCCTGATTTATTCCCCGCCTTTGTTGGACTGCTTTGAAGATACCCCATATGAACCGATTTCCAGAGAGGACTGGTTCCAGGACGGCTCGGCCCTTGGCGATATCCATATTCCCGTTCTCCCGCTGCTTTGCGAGATTACGGCCGGCCACCGGATGGATATTCTGAAACGTGCCTATGTGCATGACGCCGTCGCCGGCGCGCGGAGATGGGACAAGGCGGAAAGCCAATGAATGAACCGCGTGGGTAAAACAAAAAGGCGCACACTCACCTCATGCAGGTGAATGTACGCCTTATTTTCCGTATTGCTTCAGTTGTGGGTTGAGCTTGCCCATTTATCGAGCTTGTCCGGTTGTGGAGCTTGCCTGTGGAGCTTGCTCAGGCTTGTCCAGGTTAACTTCTCTCAAGGGTCAGCCTTCCGAACGTTTCGCGGAACCCGGTGCGAAACGCATGAGAGGCCGAAGCAGCCTGCGGATCGCGTTTGGATAGCTGTCCAGCTCTTCCCGGCGAATGACGCGCAGCAGAATGAGCATGACCGGATAAAGCGCAACCGTTACCCCGCCCACGATGCAGCAGGTAATGAAGAAAGCAAGCCGGTGAGGCATCACGTTGACCAGCTGAATGCCGGCTTCATTCAAACCATAACCTGCGGCAGCCAGCACGACCACCGTAACCAGGAAACCCGCCCAGCGTTTGCCCAGAATGGAGAATGGAACGATTTGTTTCAGGGAACGGATATTCAGCAGCGTGATAACCAGGAAACAAATCCCGGTTCCGGCGATGATACCGTAAATGCCGAATACCGGAGCCAGCGCAAAGCTGACCGCCAGCTTGACCACAATCCCGATCAGCACGTGAACCATCGATAGATTCGGTTTACCCATGCTGAGCAGAATGGCGCTGCTGGTCGACATCGTAATTTGGAAAATAGTCCCGAGCGTCAGCAGGGCAATCATGCCGCTGCCGTCCAAAGAGCTGTACAGCAGGCCGTTGACCGAATAAGCAGCCGTACACAAAGCCAGCACGACCGGCATGCCCGTAATGACGGAGATCCGCATCGCCAGCGTGACCTGCTTCTCCAGATAAGGCATGTCCCTCCGCGCAAACGCGCCGGAGATGATCGGGATCAGCGACGTGCTGAGCGCTATCGATAGAATCGGCGGAATCCCGGCGATGCTTTGCGCCCGGCTGCCGAGAATGCCGAGCAGGTAAGTCGCTTGGTCAAATCCGATTTGTCCAATCAGCATCGGCTTTACAATCGAGCTGTCTATGAAATAGACGACCGGTATAGCCATGGATGACAGAACAATGGGAATAGATAATTTAAATATATTCCCATAAATCTTCATGAAAGGAAGAGGCGGCTCTCCGGTGGACAGGTCCTCCAGAGGCTGCTCCCTGTCGGTACGTTTCAACTTAAAGGCATAATACAGCATGATAGCAAAAGCACCGATACTTCCCAGGACGCCCCCGAAGGAAGCGCCAGCGGCAACCCATTTATCCGCATACCCTGCGCTGACCATCACTAAGGCGATCCCAATCGCTGTGATAACGCGGAGGATTTGTTCGACGATTTGGGATATCCCTCCGGCGCTCATATTGTTGCGCCCTTGGAAATACCCCCTCATCATGGCTACAGTCGGGAATAACAGCAGGGCAGGAGCGATTGCGCGAATAGCCGGCGTGGCTTCCGGAGCCGAAATTAATCTGGCGTACACCGGCGCCAGGACATACAGAAGCACAGTAATCAGAACTCCGGTAACGGCAGCAAAAATCAGCGCAGCCTGATAGATCCGTTTAGCTTCACCCGGGCGCTGCAAAGCGTAGCGCTCGGAGACCATTTTACTAAGCGTACTCGGAATACCTGCAGTCGCAACCGTTAACAGGAGCAAATAAACCGTATTCGAAATCGTAAACGACGAATTCCCCGCAGCTCCGAAAATATGCTCAAGCGGCACCCGCTGTGCCATGCCCAGCACCCTGGCCACTAACGCGGCTACGGCCAGGATAAGCGTTCCCTTAATAAATGATTCCTTCTTAGACAAGCAGAATTCCCTCTTTCCCAAGTCCTCCGCCAGCGCGGAGTCTTTCTTCGGACATTAAAAACTGAAGATCCAGATGAAAAATACAACGATCATGACGATTTGCAGAATAATCTTGACCGCCATACTGCTGAACAATCCGACAACGGAGCCCACGCCGGCTTTCAGCGACTGCTTAATGCCTGCCCCCGTCAGCAGCTCGCCAATGACCGCGCCTACAAACGGGCCAATGACCAGTCCAAAGGCTGGAATGACAAACGGGCCGATAATGGCTCCGATCGTGCTTAGCCAGACGGAAGCCTTGCTGCCGCCAAACCTTTTGACGCCCCAGGCTCCAACCAGATAATCCGCAACAAGCAGCACTACTACAATCAACGACTGCAGCGACCAGAATACCCAGCCGAAGTGCTGAAAGCCAAAAAAACCGCCATAAACAAAAAAGGCCGCGTATACGGCGACCACACCGGGCAGCACTGGAACAATCGCCCCGGCAAGTCCTGTTACAAACAAAGCGATGACTAAGATCCAGCCGATGACATCAAGCCACATGTGTTCTACACCTCTTCGGCAAAAATAAATTTCCGGATGACTTCCGCAATTCCATCATCATTGTTGGAAGACGTCACGTAATCCGCATTTTCTTTAACAGCCAGCTGCGCATTTCCCATGGCAACCCCGACAGCCGCTGCCTGAATGGCCGCCAGATCGTTTAAACTGTCGCCTACGGCAATCGTTTCTGACATCTCGACGCCAATCAGTTCACAGACGGTGCGAATGCCGCTGGCTTTGCTGATACCCTGCGGGTTTACCTCAAAATTCCAGGGGGCGGAATTCGTGATCTCAAGGCCTCCAATGTTCTGGAGCTCCATCAGCACTTTATGGCGAAGCTGCTCGTCATGAACGTTATAACCAAACTTCAGCCATTCCTTCTCTTCAACGACACCCTCATACCAGTTCTCTTCATTAAATAACCCTTCAACAGAGTAAGCCCAGAACCAGATGTTAAAGGTCCGTGAAAGCTGATACATCTTCTCGACCAGCTCAGGACCCAGCAATTCCCGGTGGTACAATTCCTTCGGGTTTCTCCAGATTTCACTGCCATTCACCGTAATCATCGGGGTATCCAGTCCAAGCTCCTCACCGAATGGCGCAGCTTCGCTGTAAGATCTTCCCGTAGACAAGCAGACATGAACGCCGGCATCCAATGCCTTATGAATCCATTTAGTCGTTTCAGGGGAAATCTGGTGGTTGTCCGTCAATAACGTCCCATCCATATCAAGCGCAAGTAAGCGGTATTTCATTGGCTCATCTCCTCTATCCTATCCTTGGTCCATCTCTATATCTGTTCGCTATTTCACACGTAACGTCATTTTACCACAGGACGCTTCCAGCCACCAACCGCAACCTGCTTGCAGCCCTATTAACACGCAGCCCGTCCTGCGCCCGTCACAACAGAACCGCTGCGACGATCACACCAATCGTTATTTTGACACGCTGAGCCGGACTTTTTTTGGCCTGTAAAAGAGTCATCGTTCTCCCTCCTTCGGAGATAGTCGGCTGAACATTTTTAGTCTTAACTTCCTACATAATATTGCTTAAGGTTAAATTTGTTGCGTGCAGGAAAAATATCTGGGCCTCAACTTGTTTACTCTACGGTTCCCGTGGATTCATTTGGCCAGCCAAAGCAAAAAGCTGCTCCCGGCGGGAACAGCTCTCAAGGAACAGTTCTCAGGAACAGCTTTTTTTTATAATCGGCGCTCTTGCGCTTCGAATGCTCCAAGCTTCTCAGGCATAAGCTGACTGTAACAAACGGATGAAGGAGATGTACGGAACATGATGAACATTCTACTGCCGCCATTCACACAAGAGACGGCAATCGCCAAGGTCAGACTTGCTGAAGACAGCTGGAACACCCGAAACCCGGAGCATGTCTCCCAAAGCTACACACCGGACAGCAGATGGCGTAATCGCGCCGATTTCGTGACCGGCCGGGGAGAGATTATCGCCTTTCTGCGCCGTAAATGGACCAGGGAATTGGACTACCGGCTGATCAAGGAATTATGGGCTTTCACAGATAACCGGATTGCCGTGCGTTTTGCTTATGAATGGCATGATGACAGCGGATTCTGGTTCCGCTCTTACGGGAACGAGAACTGGGAATTTGATGCAAACGGACTCATGCGGACCCGCTACGCCTCCATCAATGACCTGCCAATCCGAGAATCCGAACGAAAATATCATTGGCCGCTCGGTCGCCGTCCTGACCATTATCCCGGGTTATCCCAGCTCGGATTGTAGACACGGCCTGACAAGCAAATCAAATCAAAGCAAATCAAACGAATCAGACGAATCAAAGCTAATCAGACCGAAAATTTGACGCCGGTCATCTCCTCGCTCATCTGCCAAAGCCGCTCCGCCAGTTCAGGGTCGATCGCCCAAGGGAGCACTCCGTCCAGCACCTGGGTTACACCGTCCAGTTCAAGAGATGGAACGACCTCGGCGATATCCACATCCAGACAATATACGCCGCCTTTGCCCTCTAATTGAGTGTTCGCGGCGCACCATACGGTCGTTGCAGCCCCCTGCTCGGCCGTCTTGTATCCATCAGGAACGACCGTGCTGCGGTGCCCCTGATCCTCTGAAGCTCCGATGGCGTTCAGATCCTCTTCGGTCATAAAGCGGGCCAAATCGGTCAGAATCCGTCCCGGATGGACCGAGAAGGCACGGACGCCCTGGGCATAGCCGCGCCGGTCCAGTCCGACGGCAAACAAGGCGTTGGCCGACTTGGACTGGCCATAGGCCTGCCAGCGGTCGTATTCCCGTTGTTCAAAGTTAGGGTCCTCAAAGTTAACTCCGCCAAAGCGGATCCCTCCCGAGGACAGCGATACCACCCGGGCGGCTCCCGACTGTTTGAGCGCCGGCCATAGCCTTGCCGTCAGCTGGAAGTGACCCAAATGGTTAGTGGAGAACTGGGATTCGTATCCCCGCTTGTCGCGCACCAGCGGAGCCGCCATGATACCGGCATTGTTGATGAGGATGTCCAGCGAACGCCCTGAATCCAGGAACCGCCGGGCAAAAGCATCGATAGAAGCCGGGTCCATCAAATCAAGCTCCTCCATCTCCACCCGCGGAATGCCAGCAAGTGAAGCCCGGGCTTTCTCAGGTGTGCGAACAGGCACTATTACCGCTGCGCCAGCTTCAGCCAGCACGCGGGTGGTCTCCAGACCAATGCCGGAATATCCCCCGGTCACAATGACCGTCTTGCCGGTAAGGTCACGTCCGCCAAGTGCTTCCTTGGCTGTTGTTTGTGCCCCAAAGCCCGATGAAATCGGTAGTTGGGGGGTAACGGGATAGTCGTTTACATTCAACATCGTTAAATCTCCTCCTGATTCTGTTTCTGGTTTTGTTTTTATTCCAGTTTTTATTTCAGTTTCAGCTTCCACTTCTGCTCTTGCTTCTGCTTCGCCTGTCGGCCTCCGCCCCGATTCCGACTGGCTGATCAGGTTTTGATAACGGTTCAGCTTTAGATCGATCATTTCCAGGCTTGATTGCATATCCGCCATCAGCTGCTCAACCTTGGCCTTATGCTCCTGGAGCAGCTCCAGGCAGCTTCTGTAATTTCGGCCTCTAGCCAGCGAGATATATTGCTCAATCTCCTTGAGCGGCATGCTAGTACGCTTCAAATGAGTGATCATCACAAGGCCGTCCAGCATTTGCTGGTCGTATGCCTTCTGGCCATTCTTCTTGCGCTTCGCCGGCGGAAGCAGTCCGATCTTCTCATAATACCGGATCGTATCATAACTGAAGCCGGTATTCCGCGATAACTCCGCAATCGTATAGGTGTTTTCCACTTCCGTCTGCTCCTCCTTCCCGCTGCCTTCCCTGCCAATCGCCCACTCGCCTGCCTTGCCTTCCAATCCGCCTCAGCCCTTCCTGTCTCTTTCCACCTGCATCTTATCGTGTGGAGTTTACTCCATGTCAAGCGACCTGATACAAAAACTTTTTCATGGTTAGAAAAAAGAACCCCTCATCTTAATAGACGAGAGGTTCCCGCTTGAAGCCTGTTTATTTCATACTCTACAGCGAAGTGATCAATTTTTGGAATCTGTCTTCTCTCCGTTCTCCGTCGAAGTTTGTTTCTGGGACTCCAGCGTTTTCTTAGGGATGCCGTCCAAACCATATTCGTAGTCATAGGCATCAAAGATTTGACGCGCAACAGGTGCTGCGCTGTAAGCGCCGAAGCCGCCTTCCGGAATAACTACGGCTACGGCCAGCTTTGGATTCTCGCGTGGAGCAAAGGCGATAAACACGCCGTTATCGACGTCGTATTTTTTGCCGTCGCCATAAATGGTTTGCGTCGAGGTCCCTGTTTTACGGGCAAAATCGTAAGGGAAGCCGTTAAATGCTTCATGAACATCGGTGGCCATACCCTTCAGAATTTCGTTCCAGTAGCTGTCTTTAAACTTCACTGTATTCAGCACTTTCGGCGTAAACTGCTGGACAACATTACCGTCAGAATCGGTAATCTTATCAACGAGCTGCGGCTCCATCCGTTTGCCGCGGGTCGCCAGCATGCCGGCATACTGCGCGAGCTGCATGGTCGTATATTTCCCCTGCTGGCCGAAAGAAGCGTAAGCAAGACGGGACAGCGAGGTTTCTTTTTCGTTCACATACTCGCGGTAGCCTTTATATTCGTTCGGCAAATCGACGCCGGTTAAGACGCCCAGGCCAAACTCCTTCATGTATTTATCCCAAAGCGTAATGCCGTCGTCGCCGAACTTCTTCCACATTCTCTCCCCGACCATATCGACCATAAAGGTGTTGGAGGAATGGCGGATCGCATCGGCAGGCGTACTCAAGTAACCGTAAGCGTGGCCCTGTGAGTTGCGAACGGAAGCCGAGTTGTTTTTACCGAAATAGGCAATACCGGTATCGTTATAAGGGGTTGTTGTTGTAAACAGCCCTTCGTTCAGGCCGATCATGACGGACAGCGGTTTAATTGTCGAACCCATCAGCACGACCGATTCCGGGTGAACGCCCTTCTGGCCGGACGGGAACGAGCGGATTGTTCCGTTCAGGTACACATTTTGGATCGCTTCATAATCAGACGGAGAAATCCCGCCGCTTCCCCAAACGTTTGGATCGTAGTCCGGCATGCTGGCCATGGCCACCACTTTACCAGTATTGACTTCCATCGCAACAGCAAAACCGGTCTGTGCATTGGGATGGTATTGACCACTGACCGGATGGTTATGCAGCCAATCAAGCTGATCCATGATGGCCTGCTCGGTTTTGAGCTGGATGTTCTTGTTGATGTTCAGATGCAGATCGTCGCCCTTCTCGGGCGGTGTGATTTCCGCAACTCCGTCGGCCATGTTGCGTGGATCGACCGGAATGCTTTTATAACCATTTTTACCGCGAAGAACGTCCTGATACTGATACTCCAGACCATCAAAACCAACATCCTCATTATCGGTGTACTGCTGGCCAGGATCATCGGATGCCATATCCCGTAGCTGTTTATATTTATCAAGACTCGTGGAGGCCCCTTTAAATTTCTTGATGTAGCCGATAGCTTGAACAGCCACCGTATCCTTATCGTAATTTCTTACGCTTTCTTCAATCACGTCTACGCCGGGAAACTCGGACTTATGCTCCAGAAAATAGGCAACTTCCCTGTCAGTCAGTCCGCTCTTCAGGCGCCGGGGCGCATAACCGCCGCTCAGCCGGGAATCAAGATCCATGGCATCGACGATTTGATCGACCGTTACTTTCTCTGTCTTTGATTCGCCAAGGGTGTTAAATACATTAGCGATCTTCTTCGCCATTTCCACGATTTCCGGCCGGTTGCCGGCACCGGTTGTGCTGCTGTAGTCCTTAAGAAGCGTAATATACAAGGACTGCTGCGGTGTGGAATAAGCAAGCTTAACCCCTGCAGCATCATAAATCGTACCGCGGGTCGGCGGCAGAGGCACCTTCTTGACCGTAAGGCTGCTCTCCTGCGCCTGCAGGCTTGGACCGTCTACAAATTGAAGAATCGCAAGGCGGACAATGATAACGGTAAAAATGATAAATGCGCTGAAAAAAAACACGTTCAGACGAATATTAAAATGACGCTGACGCGCCGCTTCCTGCTTCTGCGGATCATCCTGATAAGCTTTCTTCATGCGACTCCTTCACTCTGCTTTCTATAATTCTTATAATCTTGTAATCTAATATTTCTAGGCAATGATTCCGGACTCTATTCTACCATAGCAGTGTCGAAAACTGCGAACTTTCACGAAATGTGGGGGAAAATGGAAGTCATGAGATAAACCCAACAGATCCCTCCCTCCTCCAGCCGCCTAACGGCCTGATGGTGTGCAGTTATTCCCTCTTAATTAAAACAACGATTAACCCCCTTAATCAGTTTCAGGCTTCCATGTAAAAAAACAAAAAAACGGCCGCCGTAAGGCAGCCGTTTTGTAACCTTTCTTATTTCGCCCAGGATTTCTTATACGGCAGGAAATTCTTATTCGCCGGGCTTTTCTGCCTTCTCCCCGTTGCCTGCCCCCGCCGGGGGACTCTTTTTGAGTGATTTCTTCGGAACACCATCTAGCCCATATTCCTGATCATACGCATCAAAGATTTGACGCGCTACAGGCGCTGCGCTGTAAGCGCCGAAGCCGCCCTCCGGAATAACAACCGCTACGGCCAGCTTCGGATTCTCCCGTGGAGCAAAAGCAATAAAGACGCCGTTATCCGTCTGGATTCTCTGTCCTTTAATATAGACATCTTGGGTCGAGGTTCCCGTCTTTCTTGCAAAATCATAAGGGAAGCCGGAAAAGGAGCTGACATCCGTCGCCATACCTTTGATCACTTCTTTCCAGTAGCTGGAGTTGAAATGCACCTCGTTCAGCACTTTAGGCTGGAAGGTGCGCAGCACCTTGCCGCTGCTATCAGTAATTTTGCTCACCAGATGCGGCTCCATCCGTTTGCCGCGGTTCGCAAGCATGGCGGCATATTGCGCTAGCTGCATCGTCGTATATTTGCCCTGCTGGCCCCAGGAAGCGTAAACCAGGCGGGAAAGCACGGTTTCTGCTTCGTTCTTATACTCCAGCGTTCCCAGATATTCGTTAGGCAAGTCGATTCCCGTTGAAACACCCAGGCCAAACTCCTTCATATAAGCGTCCCATTTGGCGATGCCTTCGGAGCCGTATTTGCTGTACAGCTTCTTGCCGACCATATCGACCATAAAAACGTTAGAGGAATGGCGGATCGCATCCGCCGGACTCTTCAAGTAACCATAGACATGGCCTTCCGAGTTGCGGACCGTAGAACCGTCCTTGCCGAATTCAGCAATCCCCCGGTCCTGGTAAGGCGTTGTCGTCGTGAACAGCTTCTCGTTTAAGCCCAGCAGCACGGACAACGGTTTGATCGTGGAGCCCAGCAAAACCACGGACTCCAGATTATGCCCGGAACGCCCCGAGCTGTACGGCGTAATCGTTCCGTTCTGATAGTTGTCAATGGCCCAGCCCTCCTGGGTATTCGGATCATAATCCGGCATACTGGCCATGGCTATAATATTGCCGGTATCAACCTCCATCGCCACCGCGTATCCGGTCTGGGCGTTCGGATGGAGTTTGCCGCTTACCGGGTTGCTATGCAGCCATTTCAATTGATCCAGAATAGCCTGCTGGGTCTTCAGCTGGACGTTCTTATTGAGCGTCAGATGCAGATCCGCTCCTTTCTCGGGAGGGGTAATATCCGCAACGCCGCTGACCATATTTTGCGCGTTAATCGGTACGCTTTTGAATCCGTTGCGTCCCCGCAGATCGGCCTGATATTGATACTCAAGCCCGTCATACCCCACGTCTTCGGTATCGATATACTGCATCGAAGGATCAGAAGACCTGATGGACCTCAGCTGCTCGTACAGCGGCAGACTGTAGGAAGCGCCCTTAAACTTCTTGGTGTAACCTATCGTTTGCACAGCTACCCGGTCGGGATCATAATGGCGGATGCTTTCTTCCACTACGTCAATCCCCGGAAAGTCTGTTTTGTGTTCCATAAAATAAGCGATTTCCTTTTCGCTTAAGTTTTCTTTAATTCGCCGGGGAGCGTAACCCCCGCTGATTTTAGAGTCAAGATCCATCGCGGCCACAACGTCATCGGCCGTCATTTTCGGCTGGGCCGGATCGCCGTATAGAGCGAATACCCGGGCAATATCGGCTGCCAGGGCCACCGCCTCCGGCCGGTTCTTGGCTCCTGTCACGCTGCTGTAATCCTTCATAAGCGTCATGTAAAGGGATTGGACCGGCGTTGAATAGGCCAGCTTGGTCCCTGTTGCATCCCAGATCGTACCCCGGTCAGGCGGAAGCGGGATATCCCTTACCGTCAAGCTGGCTTCCTGCGAAGTCAGGGTAGGACCCTCAACAAACTGGATAATGGCTAATCTGACAATAATAACTGTAAAGATCGCAAAGGCGCTGAAGAAAAAAAGGTTAAGGCGAAAATTAAAATTACGCTGCATTGAGATTTCCTGAGCCTGCAAGTCCTCGCCGTACCTGTTCGGTTTCATAGCCATAGCGCTGCCCCCGGTAGTCCCCATCCGTTCCGATGAAGAAGTGTTATTGTAACATTTTAACACAAATTCCAGCTAAATAGTCAGGGGGACGTCCTGTAAATTATCTGCTCCATCATGGTAGATTACAGCCGACTTCGTACGCAAGGACTCTGCTGAGCCGATGACTGGTTATACAAAAACAGCTGGGCTTCCTTCTCAAGGAAGCCCAGCTCGCTGTGTGCGATGAGAGTAAGATTAACCTTCAATTCAAAACTTTATCCCAGCACCTTCTGCTGAACATGCGTTTCCGCAAATTTCGGGGGATCGAACCAGTTGCCGCTCTTTGCCCACGTCGAATCTAATGGAATCCATGTGTTGTCTACATAGACCTCGTTCCAGGCATGGGAGCCATAGCCGCCCTGACCGTCATATCCAAGTCCGGTAATGACTTTCACATCCAAGCCTTGTGAGCGGGCCATTACGGCATACAGACGGGCGTAGTCGATGCAGACGCCTTTGCGCGTCTTAAAGGTCATTTCGGGCGTTTGCTCATGCCAGTCATTATATTTCTCGTAAGCCTCAACCTTGTCATAGTCGTACTGAATCCGGGTCCCAATCCAGTTATAAAGCTTCTCTGCTTTCTCACGGTCGGAATCGGCCCCCTCTACAATTTGCGCAGCTGCTGCGTCAATGTCGTCGGGAATCCGGGCGTCGATCACTTCATATTTCCGTTCAAAAATACCGTTCAGCTCATTCTGCACGTCCTGAGTCAAAACCGGGAGCTTGCCTTTAATCAGTTTGCCGGAGAGCGGCTCCAGAATAACTTCGGCTCCCTGCCGGTAGACGGGCGAAGCTTCGACGTATTTGCTGAACCCGCTATTCGGGAAGAGGGAGACGATCACAAACAGCAGCGCGATCAGGACAATCCCGCGGAACGCTCCGATCACCGCTCCGATGATCCCGCCGAACAGGCGGCTCGTTAAGCCGGAGCGAAGCTCTTTCCTCCCTAGTCCACCGATCCACTTCATACCGGGCAGGAACATGCCCAGCAGACCCAGCACAAAGCGGATCAGCCAATAGCAGATGAAGAAAACAAGGACATAACGGACAAGCTGGAACTCCCGGATCGCCCCGGCCAGCGTGTAAACGACCTGCTCGGCACCGCTCAGCTCACGATCCGGCGTTTGAGCGTGATCCGTCAGCCACTGCTGCACCTTTGGTGAAAGATAAGCGGTCAGCGGGATGGAAGCCGCCAGACTGAGCGCGGTCATAATTCCGCCTCCGACTAGCGACAGCAATCTGCCCGCCGATTTGGAAGTTCCCCTCAGCACGCCCTGCAGGATAGAGCCCGCGATGACGAGGATAAGAATGAGATTAACCAGATTATATCCCTGCAGCTGTTGAAGTATGGTCACGCGGGACCCTCCTTTCCGATGTTAATTTTTGTGATTATTGGCCGCTGCTGCGTTTAGCTTCCTGAATAAATGCTTCAAGCGTATCGCCGCGGCTCCATTCCCCGAGAGACACTCCGTGCAGCCATACCTTTACCTTGTCGCTGCTGCTTTCACCGGTCACTTCCAGATTCGGTGTCGTAATGCTGAAGGAACCATCCGCGTTTTGCGTGAATTTAGCTTCCTTGGCCTCATTTTTCATCAAATTTAGGGCTTCGGACTGCATGGTGCTCATCGTCTGGTCCTTGACCGTAGAAACCGCCTTGCCGATATCGTTCAGCGTAATGCCGCTGTATACGATCAGAAAAGCTGCAATTGCAATAATCAGTACCCATTTGATCACGGTTTTGACCAGATTAGCCACCAGAAATAAAGCGACCAGGCCGACCACGATAATCAGCCAATTCTGTTTAAAATAATCAACCCATACCTGATAATCCAAATCTTGAAAACTCATGTGTTCCAACACCCCTGTATCTAAATTGGCGAACCTGATCTCTTTCGCTAGTGCCATAGATGCACTATCCATTATACATGATCGCCAAATACTAGCCCAGCTTAACCCTGGCGGGGACAAAACGCTCTTTCGTCTGTATTTCAAAATTGGCATAACTTCGCAGACCAGGGCGTACAAGTAGAGCATGGCCCACTTTCACGAACGGATTAGAAAAAGAGGAGCAGCCGAGCTTCACAAAACCAAGCGTATGCTTCCGATGCGAGTTTTGTTGCGAAGATGATTCGGAGCAGCTAAGCTTCACAAAACTTTTAGGAGGGACACCATGAAAATCGCTATAGGGCTTTATTTCTTTATGTTCATTGCTTTCTTTGACCTGCATGCCCAATATCCGATTCTAACGCCTTTTGCAGTGTCGCTGGGAGCGGCTCCCGCCTTTATCGGCTGGATGATGGGCATCTACGCGCTGACCCATTTGCCCGGCAACCTGATCGCCGGACAAGGGGTGGATAAACACGGAAGTAAACGTTATGTCGTCTTCAGTTTGATTGCAGCCGGGGTCATCCTGCTGCTGCAGGCTCACGTCACAGCGCCCTGGCAGCTGCTGGTTCTCCGTTCAATCAGTGGGTTTGTTCTCGCCTTTTTGTCTCCGGCTTGTCTGGCGCTGCTGGCTTCCCTTTCCAAGGATGCGGTAACCCAAGGCAAGCTGATGGCCGGACACGGCGTTACCCATACGCTGGCTTCAGTGCTGTCACCTGCCGTCGGGGCTTTTCTGGTGAAGCTTGCCGGCTTCTCCCTGACTTTCCAATCGCTTGGCTGGATCCTGATTTCAGCTGGCCTGCTCGCCTTGTTCACCATCCGCGGCAAAGCGGTGGAGATGCAGCTTGAAATCTCAAGAGCGAACGCGGCTTCAGCGGACAACTCCAGCCTGCTTCCCGGCGTGCCGCTCATTTATTACCTGCTGCCGCTTGGCGTGGCCTGTTCGCAGGGCATTTTGTTTTTCGAGCTTCCCCTCCATGACGGCGGAACTTCGGAAGGCATTTTGCATACGGGCATTTATTTCTCCATCCTGAGTCTCGGCTCGCTGGTGACGCTGAGTATGCTTTTCCTGCATCGATTATCCCCTTATCTGAGAGCTTTGGCAGGTATTCTGCTGCTGGCGTTGTGCTTTTACGGCTTAACGATGCCTGAGAAAATCCCGATGCCTGTGGTACTGTTTGTGATGGGGATGTCCAAGGGAATTATTTTCCCGGCAATCTCTTCTTTATTTATTGAAGTAAGCGGCGGCGAACGGATGGGCAGCGTTTTTTCATTCCAGTCGATCGCCATGTCGCTGGGCTCCTTCGTTGGGCCGATTGTCGCCGGTCAGCTTCACTTGAGCTTCTCTCCGTATTTCCTGGCGTTCATTGTGCTTATGCTGCTGCTGATCGCGCTGCCGCCCACTCGCCGCATGCCTAAACAGCCTATTCCGGTTGACTGAATGAAAGGCTTATGGCTGGCCGAAATTCAGCTGACCACGCTGACTGTGACCGTCCTTTGCATGAAAAGGGGGATTGCGTTTACACTATAGGCAGCGAGGTGATGACATGGCGGAGATTACCATTATTGTCGAAGGTAAAAATGACCGCAGCAAGCTGCGCCGGCTGCTCAAAGAGGACATCAACATTCTGTGCACCTTTGGCTCCATGAGCAGCCTCAAGCTGGAACAGCTCCGCAAACAGGCCAGGAACGATGAGATTTACCTGTTTATGGATAATGATTCCTCCGGGAAAAAGATCAGGGCGATCCTGAGAGACGCCTTCCCGGACGCCGAACAAATATACACAAGGCGCGGGTACGCCGGTGTCGAGGGCACTCCCGATGAATATGTGATTGCCCAGCTGGAGAAAGCAGGACTTGAAGAATACATTCTGTATCCCCCGGCATTGCCCGAACTGGAATAGAACGAAAATCATCCGGACATGAATACCAACTGTATTAAATGTAAAAAAACAGACGCACCTTCGGCATGCCGAAGGTGCGTCTTTCTTGTTGTCACCAATCACCAATCAAGCTTATTTATGAACTGTATCCAGGAACATTACGATCAGGCTCAGAGTCAGGTAGTTGATCGAGAAAATAAATACCCGTTTCGACCATTTCTCCACGTCCTGCTTCATGAAGCCTACAAGCGCCATAATCAGCCAGATGGCCGACAGCGCCGTGCCGATGATCAGGAACCAGATGCCGGTGATGTCGTTCGCATACATAAGGTATGGAATCGGCAGCAGCAGCGCAATGTATGGAATCATTTGAATTTTGGTGCGTTCAACGCCTTTAACAACCGGAAGTACAGGGAAACCTGCGGCCCGGTATTCCTCGACTCTGCGGATCGCCAAAGCCCAGAAGTGAGGCGGCTGCCACAGAAAGAGAATCGCGAAGATCATCCAGGCGCCAAGATCAACTTGGCCGGAAGCGGCGACATAACCGATTACCGGCGGCATCGCTCCCGAAATCGCGCCGATCGAGGTGCTCCAGGTAGAGGAACGTTTCAGCCAGATCGTATAAACTACGCCGTATACGAGCATACCCACGATGCCGAACAAACCGGCCAAACCCCCGGAGAACAGGAACAGTAAGACAAGTCCCACCGCGCTCAGAATACCGGCATAGATCAGCACCGTTCTTGGGGAAAGCTTGCCAAGCGGCAGCGCACGGTTTTGTGTACGCTCCATTTTGGTGTCCATTTCCCGGTCATAATAGTTATTGAATACGCAAGCCCCGGCCATAACCAGAGCCGTACCGATCATCGTGATGATCAGCTTGACGATGTCGATATGCCAATGCGCGCCCAGCCAATAAC
Organism: Paenibacillus physcomitrellae; assembly: GCF_002240225.1. Classification (NCBI taxonomy): domain Bacteria; kingdom Bacillati; phylum Bacillota; class Bacilli; order Caryophanales; family Paenibacillaceae; genus Paenibacillus; species Paenibacillus physcomitrellae. The sequence goes on from NZ_CP022584.1 coordinate 2,159,183, forward strand.
CCGCAAAGGTCGCAATCAGGTTGGAACGAATAATGCCAGGTTTAGTCAAAGCGACAAAATCGCGCCACGTTGCCGACTCCGATTCCGGTGCGGAGTTTACGGACAAAGCTGCGGAATCCCTTCCCGCTTCATATCTTAATGGTTTGCCCATTTTACTGCCTCCTAAATATTAAATTGCAACAAATGGTCATTTCAAACGACAAAAAAATAGTTCTAAAACAACCTCTTCTATAAACTTTATCATATCAATCACGAATCATGTTTAAATCTGTTGGCAAAAAGGTGTTTTTTGTTTGACAATTTCGTGACGGAAGGCATGCCGTCCGTCCTATTATCTCTATAATATGCCCATTCTCCTAAGGAAAATAGACCCGTTCATGCAACTCTAGTTTTTGCTTTACCGTTATTTAGGCCGCATCAAAAAAAGGCGCCGCAAGCGGCGCCCCCTCGTTTCTTTCTTGAAGCCGTTATGAAACCGTTTTAGCCTGAATCCCGATCAGGCCAAAATTCAGCCTCTAGGCAAAAATCCCATCAAATGCTGGATTTCCTTCAGGTTCTTTGCAGCCACAGCCTCCGCCCGTTCTGCGCCCTGGCGCAGAATTTCGCGAATCTCGCCGGACTGGCGGATGTCATGATACCGCTGCTGCAGCGGCTCCAACACAGAGACAATGACTTCGGCCAGATCTTTCTTGAACGGGCCGTACATCTGGCCTTCGTAACGCTGCTCAACTTCAGCGATCGACAAACCTGACAGCTGGCTGTAAATGCCGATCAGGTTGCTGACCTCCGGTTTATTGGCCGGATCAAATTTGACTTCACGGCCCGAGTCGGTCGTGGCGCGGCTGATCTTCTTGCGGATCACATCCGGCGGGTCCAGCAGCGCGATGTAGCTGCCTTCATTCGGATTGCTTTTGCTCATCTTCTTGGATGCATCGTCCAGAGACATAATCCGCGCGCCCACTTCTGGAATATACGGCTCAGGCAGCTTGAAGAACTCGCCGAACCGGTGATTGAAACGCCCTGCAAGGTCGCGGGTCAGCTCCAAATGCTGCTTCTGATCCTCACCTACCGGAACCAGATCAGCGTTAAACAAGAGAATGTCCGCAGCCATCAACGATGGATAGACGAACAAGCCGGCTCCAACAGTCTCTTTGCCTGCGGATTTGTCCTTGAACTGCGTCATCCGTTCCAGCTCACCCATCGAGGTGAGCGTCGTCAGCAGCCATCCGAGCTCGGCATGCTGAGGCAGGTGGGACTGCATATAAACATTGGATTTGGACGGGTCAATGCCCGCCGCAATGTACAGAGTAGCCACGGATTCAGATTGCTCCCGCAGCGCGGCCGGGTCCTGGGCCACGGTAATCGCGTGCATATCGACAACAACAAAGTTGCACTGGTGCTCATGCTGCAGACTTACAAAATTTTTAATCGCGCCAATGTAATTGCCGAGGGTGAGCTTGCCGCTCGGCTGAATGCCAGAAAATACGGTTTTCATGGTTAAATGGCCTCCTTAAGCGTTTAATTATTTTATTTCAAATGTTCATTGCTCCCGAAAATCAAAAAGGCCTCACATCCGCAAGGGACGTGAGACCGTGGTACCACCCTAATTCGCCGACAAAGTCCGCCCGTAAGCTGCGGAACCGAACATCGGCCTTAAATCCTTAACGCGGATAAACGTTCGGAAATACTTGGGGCCTAGAGGCCTTCCGTTCCTCCCGAAGCTCAGGGGTCCATTCGCCGCATACTTTCCGCCGGTTCGCATCACCCACCGGCTTTCTGCAAGGAATTTATACGCGTTTACTTGTCCCCGTCATCACTTTGTGTTAGAAATGAATTTGATATAGTTCATCATATCCGGCAGTACCCGGCAAGTCAAATCGATTTTTACGGGCAGAGCCAAAAATGTTATGATTAGTTTAACCCGTTTCAGAATCTTTATTTGGGAAAAGGAGCAAAGATATGAAAAAAGTGACCAAAGGGCAATGGAATGGTTACGACACGTACATTTTACATAGCCACGAACTTGAAGTCACGCTGCTGCCCAGACTCGGCAACAACATTATCGGGGTAAGAGACCTGGTACAGCAGCGCGAGGTATTGCGCCGGCCGGAGGAAAGCGAACTAGACTTTTACCTGCAGAAGCCTTACCATTTCGGTATCCCTTTGCTCATTCCGCCGGGAAGAATTCGCAGAGGCCGATTCTCCTATGCGGGACAAACGTATCAGTTTGATCAAAATACCGCTAACGACAACCATATTCATGGCCTTCATCGTACGCAAAGCTGGTGTGTCAGCGATATTGAAGAAGATGAAGACGGCTGCTCCGTCACTACGGAATTTATAACGACCGACGATCCGAACTGGATGCGCCAGTATCCCGTTCCACTTAAGCTGGAAATGACTTTGCGACTTCAAGGCGCATCGCTTACTCAAACGTTCCGGATCACCAATTTGGGTGAACATGCAGCTCCGTTTGGCTTGGGCCTTCACACCTGGTTCCTGATCGACGGAGAACCTGACAATTGGGATTTGAAGCTTCCGGTCAGCAAGTTGTACATGACGGATGAGGAAATTATCACGACAGGCGAAACAGCTCCTCTGGGAGAATTGGAAGCTCTGAACGACAAGCTGAACCTGAAAGGCACTAACTTTGATACGCCGCTGCAAATCGGCGGCAAGCCTGCTGAAGCACTGCTGATGCGCAAAGACGGATATGGCCTGAAATATTCCGCCGATCCGGCCTATTTCAAACATTGGGTTCTCTATACGAAAGGCGAAGCCGACCAGTTTCTGTGCATTGAGCCTTATACCTGGCTGCCGGATGCGCCTAATCTGGACATCCCTCATGAGGAAAGCGGCCTGATTGAGATCAAACCGGAAGAAAAGCTGGAACTGCAATTAAATCTTCAAATGATCTATCCGAGCTAAACAACTAAACAAACAAAGATCCGCTTGGCTGATGCTAAGCTGCTAAGTTTAATAGCTGCCATTTGTACTGAAACCCGCGCTCTGCGCGGGTTTTTGTTGTTGTCCTCCCTAGCTTGCGAACCTTGTTTCCGGGAGGATAAATCGTTGATTTTACAGGAAGGAATTGGATGCTGATTATTTGAAAACTTGTGCGCATATTTTCCGTCCTACGGCTCATACTAACCTCACAACGAACGAAGGAGGTGACAAACATGGCACAAGGACGCAGCAGCAACAACTTGGTTGTTCCTCAAGCAACTGCAGCTCTTCAACAATTGAAAATGGAAGCTGCACAAGAACTGGGCGTACAAATTCCAGCAGACGGTTACTACGGTAACTACACTTCCCGTGAAACTGGTTCCCTCGGGGGCTATATCACAAAGCGTTTGGTACAATTGGCGGAACAATCTTTGTCGGGTAAATCTTCCATGTAAACCGCTATTCCTTATAGTACGAGTAGACAACGCTTTGCCGCCCGATAAGGCGGCAGCGTTTCTGCACTGAAATATAAGAATAAAGGTATTGTGAGGCTTATACTTTTCTTATATTTCACTGAAACAACAGACGGTATGCCTTCCGGTATACCGTCTGTTTCTTATTTTACCTAATTTGTTTATTCCGAATCCGTTTATACGAATCCGTTAAACCTGTACCTCTACCCTCTTCTTATGTCAAACTCCATGTTCAAACTTATCATGTGCTTTAAGATAAATCCTTCATTTCTCCGAATGCTCCGTATGTATGACTGTTTGTTCTCGGATAACGAATCATCAGATTCGCCATATTATAGTTTGATTCTAATGTGGCATCCACAACTATGGTTCCTTGTCTTAACGCAAATTCATAGCTGATTTCTCCATGCGTCCACGAATTCTTGAATTTCAGAGCTTCGATTGCCATATTTCTGAAAGAGCTGAGCTGCACCGCATTTAATCCTCCGCCTTCTCCGGACAGTTGACCATTCCTTCCGGCTATGGGGTTATGCCTGATACCGAATTTACCCACCACATTATTGCGGATTTGGATAAAGACGGTCCCGGAGGTCAATCCGCCTAATTCAGACTCCAATTCCTTGAATACTAGATCAAGCTGTCTGGCTAATGAAAGCTGCTCTGTCTTCAGTTTCCCCACTCCCTCAACATTGGTTATTTCCCTAAATTTAGGGCTTATGCAACATTATATTCTATTATCCGATGGTTTAACAGAAATATGGTACATATTTGGGTAATTATTCCTATTGGACCAAATATAATTCGTGTTTATCGCCATTTGTTCGACAGAGATAGAGGTAAAGCAACAATGCAGCGACAGAATTTGCACAAGAGAAAATGCGTGCCAACATGGGAATCAGTACAAAATAACTACAGAAAAAAGCTACAAAAAAAACGGCCCCGAAGGACCGTTTCATTTCATTCAATTCATTCCCTCGGTCATTTCGAGGAACTGCTCGACATCCGCTACCGAAACACCGACAGCCTCCCGCCAGAAATCCGGCGCAGCCAAATCTACATTTAGATGTTTCTTGGCCAGATCTTCAACCGTCATACGGCCTGTATCTTCCAGAAGCGCGTCATATTTAGCTGCGAAAGTTGGACCTTCCGCTTTGGCGCGGGCATATATGCCGTTGCTGAACAAGAAACCAAACGTATACGGGAAATTATAGAAAGGAACACCCGTAATATAGAAATGCAGTTTGGACAACCAGAAATGTGGATGGTAAGAAGCGAGCGCTCCGCAGAACGCCTCCTTCTGGGCCTCCTCCATTAGCACAGACAGCTCTTCCGCGCTCAGCAGCCCCTCTTTGCGTTTCTCGTAGAAACGGGTTTCAAACAGGAAGCGGGCATGGATGTTCATGAAGAAAGCCACGCTGCGCTGAACCTTCTCTTCGAGCAGCATCAGCTTCTCTTCTCGGCTTTCCGCCCGGCCAACCTGTGCTGAAGACAAAATGTTCTCTGCAAAGGTAGAGGCCGTCTCAGCCACGTTCATCGCATAATTCCGGCTGAACAAAGGCATGTCCTTCAGCAGGAAGGAGTGGTAAGCATGACCCAGCTCATGCGCAAGGGTGGAGACGTTCGAGGCAGTACCGCCGAAGGTCATGAAAATGCGAGTTTCTTTGCTCTCCGACAAAGTTGTGCAGAAGCCGCCGGGACGTTTGCCGGGACGATCCTCCGCTTCCACCCAGCTGCTGTTAAAAGCATGGGTAGCGAAATCCGCCAGCTTGGGACTGAAGCCGCCAAATTCCTTCACAATCAGCTCGGCCGCCTCTCCATAAGGAATGTTGTCCACACTCTGAGTGCCCAGCGTCAGAGGAGCTTCTACGTCCGCCCAGCCCAGCTTCTCTACGCCCATCAGTTTGGCCTTGCGCTCCAGATATTTTACGAATACCGGTTTCGCTTCCGTAATCGCCTGCCACATGGCATCCAGCGTCTGACGGGTCATCCGGTTGTAAGCAAGAGGTTCTTTCAGCACATCATCCCAGCCGCGTTTGTTGTACAGCTTGAGACGGAAGCCTGCAAGCCTGTTCAGCGTATCGGCACCGTAATCGCCTAGCTCAGCCCACTTCTCCTCCCACTTGGCAAATACCGTATTACGAACGCTGCGATCCGGATCATGAAGTTTGTTATGAGCTTGTCCGGCGGACAAATTTATCGTTTCTCCGTTCTCGTTCACGAAAGGCAGACTGAATTTGCTGACGATCGTGTCATAATGCTCGCCCCAGCCGTGATAGCCGTCGATGGCCAGATCAAGGACCAGGCTCTCAAGCTCTGGAGAAAGCTTGTCTTTGGCTTTCTCGCGGGTTTCATTCAAGGAGAAGGCAATCGGAGCGATCTCCTCACGGGCAATCCAGCCGGCAAAAACTTGATCCGAAGTGGCCCGCAGCAAGCTTTCAAATTGAGCGAGAACAGCGCTCAGTCGCGCTCTATGCGAAGTGACTTTGTCAGTCAGCTGAATGGCTTTCTTGTCAGCCGTATTCTGGGCGGTAAGACAGCTGACAAAACTTCCTGCCTGACCGGCTTTGGCGAATATGTTCTGCAGCTTGTCGATAAACCCGTCAAAAGATCGGGTTTCCTCCAGCGTCCCAGGCGCCTTCCATTGCTTTACAAATTGCTCAAGCTCCTGAACCCCCTTCTCTACAGTGTTCAGGTGGGCCAAAAATTCAGCTGATTCCGATCCTCCCGGAAAAACAGACTCCAAATCCCAGGTCAGACTCACAGGTTGCTTCAAATTACTCATCTTCGTAAACATCCTTTCCCAGTTAGATAGGTTGATACTTCCGTGTAACAGAGTGTATAACTATAGGTATATCCCGCGCAAAGGGCACGAAGGAGGCAATACTGATGAGACCTTTACAAATATCCGCGGATACAGCTGTTAAGCTGGCCGAGAAATTACATGTTCCGATTGAACAGCTCATGCATATGCCGCAGCATATTTTGATGCAGAAGCTGGCCGAACTCGCCAAAGAAGAAGCCTCAAAGGATAAACAAGAAGATCAATGATTCCATTCAACAAAGCGCTGCCTTATGATATTTCAATGGGTGATGTTTATGTACCCGAATGTCCTTTCTGCGGAAAGAACAATGTCCTGCTTCCCATGAAACCAAAGGAAGTGCTCAGCGTTCGTGAGGGGAAAAAGAAACTGCTCGTCTTCCCCTGCTGTTTCCATAGGGTGACTGTCCTGGACAGTGATGACGATTATCTGTTAACCGACACCGTTATCCGGTGACCGCCCTGCAAATGCCGTCATATTCCCAGCTTATACCGCCGGCAAACGCCGGCGGTTTATTTTTGCATTTCCTCAGGCAGTTCATGTTTGGCTGCCAGCATCTGTTCCCGCAAAAGGGCCCACTGCTCGCGCGAGGCGCGAATCATTGCCGCATCCATAATCTTCTGGTCATTAATGACGCGGGAGAACCAGCGGACGGCTTCAGGGAAATTACCCGTTCTGCGGTTAAGCTCGCCGATCAGATACATCAGCCGGGCATCGTTTGCACCAGCGCCTTCCACCTCATATACCTTGATGTAAGACTCCAGACTATACTTTAAGAAACGGATTTCTTGCTCCGTATTTTCCTTATAACGATACAACCAAGCGATATGCTGCAGAAGGCTGGCAATCAGCCGTTCCTTTTCATCGATAGACTGCGCGCACAGCAAAGCCAGCTTGTAGCTCTCCAGTGAAGCTTCCCAATCCCGTTGACCTCCGAAATCACGCGGATGCATACGCCCGCCAATGGTGTTGTTGAAATCAATTTTCTGTTTGTCGCTGATTCGCTCCCTGAAATTTTCAGTAAAAGCAAACCCGCAGTGCGGACACACCTTCACAACGTAGAAATCAGGATTTTCATTCTGATAATAACCGCAGAAATCGGTATCCGTGCGAATGGCCCGCTTGAAGCTCGGGCGTACCCGGGAAGTCGTAAATTCCTGTTCACACATAAGACATGTCGCTTTAGTCGTATACAGAGGCTCAAGTTGCATGGCCTGTTCCCTCTTTCCGGCTCTGGAGCCAAATTGCTGTGTTATTCTTGAGATGACGGGGTGTTTACAAAATGCATGGCCGGGCCCGACAAGCGCTGAAGCACAAAGCTGCGGAGCGGCTCCTCAATGCCAACTTCCGTCAGGGCTTCTCCCATGCAGGCGAGCCAAGCCTCCGCCCGTTCGGGCGTTACCGGAAACGGCAGATGACGGGCACGCATCATCGGGTGGCCGTGAGCATCGGAATACAGCGATGGACCGCCAAAGAACTGGCTCAGAAACATATACTGCTTCTCCAGGACGGGATCAATATTTTCCGGAAAAAGAGGTCCTAACAGCGGGTTCCGCTGCACTCGAGGATAAAAAGCCTCCACCAGTCTGCGGATCGTCTCCGCGCCGCCCAATCTTTCATACAAGGTTTGTCCCTGTTCTAGGTTCATGCCGACATCACCACCTTCCTGAACTTTTATTTTGTATTATAGCAAAGAATTCGGCGAAAAACGCCCCTGTACAGACAAAATCCCCCTATAAAGCGCGGGCCATGTCCCGAAAGTCTCTCAAACGAAACAAAGACCTTCCGCGGCTCTCTGTACAGGAGAATTTTCGAGATTTATAACCTCTTTACGCAAAAAAAAGAGCGCTAGCCAGCGCTCTAAAATACCCTCTTGATTATTCATCTCAATAACTGCGCCAATCCTCTTCACCTGAACGGACTAGAGAGGCGCGTATGACATATACAAACGCACATACGAGTAAACCTGCTACCAAACTCATATACATCACTCCGCTCATCAGGATTTGTTGGAATCATAAGAGATCGCGATGCTTTATATTGTCCATTCTAGCATACTGCGATTAAAAAATCAGCCATTTAGCAAGCGCTTTCTTGATTTTTTTGTACTGTTTGTCCTATTGCTTTCATAAAACTAAGGAAGATCGAAATAAAAAACATGCTGGTGGAGGCGTTTAAAGGTGCAGATTTCCAGACTTGGACTACCATTCATCCTGCTGGCGCTCATCGCCATTTGTATGCTTATGCTGGCCTTCCCCCAATCCTCCTGGGACGCCGCGGTCAGAGGGCTGTCCATCTGGTGGGACGTGCTGTTCCCTTCGCTGTTTCCCTTTTTTGTCATTTCCGAGATGCTGCTGGGCTTCGGCATCGTTCATTTCCTGGGCAAGCTGCTCGACCCTCTTATGAAGCCCGCATTCCGTATTCCCGGAAGCGGCGGTTTTGTCGCGGCTATGGGGTTTGCAGCCGGTTATCCTGTAAGCGCCCGGCTGACCGTGAAGCTGCGGGAACAGAACCTGATCAGCCGGGTCGAAGGCGAACGGCTGGTGTCCTTCACGACTTCCTCCGATCCGATCTTCCTGATCGGTGCGGTTTCTGTCGGGTTCTTTCACAGCCCCCAGATGGCTGGGGTGCTGGCGCTTGCCCATTACGGCGGATCGGTGATCATCGGCCTGATCATGCAGTTCTACGGCCGTCATGACGCCGGGCCGATTATGCAGAAGAGCGAACTCGCAGCAGGTTCCGCTGCTAATGAGTCCTCAGAAACGGAGACGGCTGCTGCCGGTCCGGTAACCCCCCGCCCTTCCCGCCTTAAAGCAGCCCTGCTGGCGATGCATGAAGCCCGCATGGCAGACGGACGGGAGCTCGGAGAGCTGCTCAGTCAGGCGATCACAACTTCCCTCCGCTTAATGACTGTAGTCGGGGGGCTGGTTGTGTTTTTCTCCGTCTTCCTCGAGGTGCTCACTGCTTCCGGCGTGATGGATTTCCTGTACGAAATCCTTCGCGGCCTTCTGCCGGCGCTGGGCCTGCCTTCGGCTTTGGCGGAGCCTTTCATGAGCGGGCTGTTTGAAGTGACGCTTGGGGCCAAAAATGCGGCCGCCGCATCAGAAGGAATCCCTCTCGCCTTTAAAGCCGCTGCAGCGGTGTTTATTTTGTCCTGGGGGGGATTGTCCGTCCATGCCCAGGTGGCCAGCATTTTGAACGCAACGGATCTGCGTTATTTGCCTTTTCTGGCAGCCCGTTCCATTCATGCGGTTCTATCCGCTGCTTTGCTTCTGCTGATCTGGCCGTTCTTTGGACCGGAACAGGGGGCTTCGGCATTCGCCTCCAGCACTTCCCATTCCTATGCCTGGCGGGCGAGCGCGGGCAATTTCACTTATGGCATGGAAGGGCTTGCGGTCATGCTTATTTTATCTATTTTAGCCATTCTCATTCAGAAATGGAGCGCCAAACGCCGAACCCACAGAACCTAAGGCTCTGGATGTTCGGCTCTCAATAAAGGTCCGCTTGTTATTTGGCGGCCTTTTTTTGTTTATTTTTGTCCAAAATAAAGGCATCGGTATCATCCAATCCTGATATTGTTTTTGTGGACGTTATTGATTATTATCGGATTGGCAAATAACCGCTTGCTAAATTGTTACGAATTCATGTCCATTTAAGGTATAATGTTAGGCGAAGGAATATGTACGAATACATCACACCCGGGTAAAGGAGCTTTTTCACTTGAGATACTACGTTCTAGACCGCGGAGACAGCCTTTCGGTTGAGCTGGCCGAACAGTTCCACAAACTTGGCGGAGAGCACGGGTTTGAGCTGGATGCCAAATCACCGGAAATTGTTGTCTCTATCGGGGGAGACGGAACTATGCTGCATGCTTTTCATACGTTTATTGACCGGATCCCCTCTATAGCTTTCGTAGGTGTGCATACCGGGCATCTCGGCTTCTACGCCGACTGGAAAGCGGACGAACTGCCGGAACTGGTTGCGCTGATGGGCGGTAAAGGCGCTCCGGGCACTATGAAGCCGCGAATCGTGAACTATCCCCTGCTGGAAGTTGAAATTACGAAGAAATCCGGTACCTTATCTTATATCTGCTTAAATGAATTTACGCTTAAAGGCACTGATGGGACGCTTGTCGCCCAGGTAGACATCAATGACCAGATGTTTGAAATGTTCAGGGGCGACGGGATTTGCATCTCTACTCCGTCAGGGAGCACCGCTTACAACAAAAGTCTCGGCGGAGCCATGCTGCATCCTACCATCGAAGCGCTGCAAATTGCCGAAATTGCATCGATCAATAACCGGGTATTCCGGACGATGGGGTCGGCACTGGTGCTGCCCAAACACCATCACTGCGATATTTATTCCCGCAAGGAACAGAACCTGACCATCACGCTGGACCATATCAGCCTGCATTTGAATGATCTGTTGTCCGTCAAATGCCGGGTGGCCCGTCAGAAGATCAGCTTCGTCCGCTACCGCCCATTCCCGTTCTGGGAACGGGTGCGCAACGCTTTTCTTGATTAACCTCTATAGTCTTAGAAAAAGACAAACAAGCAGGCCTAAAGCGATCCGCTTTGAGCCTGCTTGTTTTATTTTTTGTTAAGGCTGATTGGTTACAATCAGATCACTTTTCAGGCGACCCATTTCGCCAGAAGTTTCTGTCTTTACGACTATATTTACAGCCCGGCCCCATTTACAGCTTTAAAGGCTGGTTCGTCCGTCCGAGCCACGTTAAACATCCTGGTCTTTACGGGTCTTTATTACTCTTTACTGCTCTCTTCGGCCTCCGGCTGGCGGGACTGGGGCGTCCGTTCGCGCTGCGCTTTCGGTTCCCGATGTTCCTTGTTCACCAGCTGCTCGCGCTCTTTAGAGTCCTTGGAGTCCTTGGAGTCTTTGGCATCCTTAGAGTCTTTGAAGTCTTTAGGTGCTTTCGGCTCCTTCGGATCCTTGCCCTCCTTCAGCTCTTTGCCTTCCCGGGCCTCCCGCGCTTCGCGGGCTGCCGCTTTGCTGGCTTCCTTCGCCTGCTTCATCTTGGCATGATGCTCACGGGAAGAAAGATGCTCCCGCAGCGGCTGCTGTTCTTTAAACTGCCCGTCAGCCGTTGGTTCATCGGAATCCAGTTTGCTCTGGATCAAAGCCTCCTTGATTGGTTCCTTCGTCTTCTGGAGCACAAAATAAGCACAGCCGAAATTGCAATATTCATTAATATAATCAACCACGCCCGAAATAGCGGTATCCCGGTTGGCTTTCGGATGGTTATCTCTATAGAAACCCTTAAGTCTGAGCTGGTTATAACCCCAATCTCCTACGATATAGTCATAGCGGTCCAGCACCTCGCTGTAGCGCAGCTTGAAGGCTTCCGGATTCCAGCCGTTCCGGTTATCCTGAATCAATTCATAACTTTTATTGCCGATTTGTATAAACACCGGTGTCCCCCCTTGTTCCGTTAAGCGCCCTGCCGACTCGCACCTTCGGCTCGTCAGCCGGTTTGTCTCTGCCGCGCTGGATATACTGCCCACATTATACCATGAAAGCGGCATAATTACTCAGCTTGTCCATGGATAAAAATCCGTCCCGTGCACCAAATTAACTAAGAATCAATTTTCGGAGTTTGTTTCTATGCGTTCAAATAAGGAGGGACAAAGATGCGATATGCTTCGGTGATCAAACGAAAATGGGGGCTGGCTGCAATGGCGGGACTGCTGGCCTTCTCATGGGCCTGTCCAAACGCAGCTGGAGCCGGGACCGATCAGCAGCCGGATTCCGCCTCTGCCGCAGCCCGGACGCTGCAGGAGCGGAGGATGATGATCCAGGAGATCAGCCAGCTGACCCAAATTCCCTGGACCTATTTGGCGGCTCTGGATCAATATGAACGGACCCTGACCCCCAAGTCCAGAAAGGAACGTTTGAAGAACAAGCTGATCAGCCTGGACCCCCAGCCGGAGTTTTGGGCCGGCCTGATCAATCCTGATCCGGGCGATACCAACCCGATCACGATCGCTCTGTTCGGCGGCATGGGCAGGGATGCCGACGGAGACGGCAAAGCGAATCCGGACAATGACATGGATGCCTTGTACAGCCTTGCAGCTTATATGAAGAGTTATGGGCTAACGGAGGAGGATCTCCAGATCTCCTTATGGCGTTATTATCAGAACGAACGGGCGATCACCCGGATTCGCCAGTTCGCCAAATTGTATCAAACGTTCGGGACGCTGGATTTAAACAAAACCGCCTTTGTGCTGCCTCTTTCTAGCATCTACAGTTACCGCAGCACCTGGGGAGACCGGCGCGGCTTCGGCGGACTCCGCATACATGAAGGAACCGATTTGTTTGCTTCCTACGGTGTTCCCGTCAGAAGCGCCTGCTATGGGATCGTGGAGACGAAGGGATGGAACCGCTTTGGCGGCTGGCGGATCGGCATCCGGGACATTCAGAACCGGTATCACTATTACGCCCATCTGCAGGGTTTTGACAAGAACATCGAAGTCGGCAGCACGGTCGTTCCAGGCCAGGTGGTCGGCTGGGTAGGCAGCAGCGGGTATGGCAAGCCGGGCACTTCCGGTAAATTCCCACCGCATCTGCATTATGGGATTTATAAGGATACGGGGCATTACGAATGGGCTTTCGACCCTTATCCGCTGCTGAAACGGTGGGAGAATGAGGAACGAAGACGGAAGTGATTGGGAGCGGATGACTGGAATACAGCAGGATTAAACTTTCTGATGGCAAGAATAGAGGGTCGCCCGGCATTTGATTGTTGCCGGGCGACCCTCTTCTTACTTAAGGATTAAGGATTTAAGGAGAAATCATTAAGGAGAAGTATTAAGGAGTAACGGTGGAAGTCCCTCCGGAGCCGGACTGAAGGTCCGTGCTTGAACCGGGACTTGAACTTATTTCGGTTCCAGATAAGGAGCCGGATGACAAACCTGACGGGGAACCCGCTGACGAACCGGATGCAGCACCGGTACCGGAAGGCTGGGACGGAAGTGCAATATTAGGCGCGTTGGCGCCATTTTCCCCGACAGGCTGGCCTTTGTTGTCGTAATAGTACATCGGGACATCGCCTACCACCATCAGGTAAGAAACGGGAATATCGGTTTCGACGACCTGCGGCCCCATATTGAATGGCACCACCACGGAAACCTCGGTCCGGATGTGCAAATAAACCTCAACCAGAATCGTGTTGATACCGGCGTCCTGTTTCCGTGTGTTCAAATCAACCTTCACATCGCTTTGCGGCTCCATGCGAATCGGGATGCGCGGGCCGAAGGAGGCAATAATCGTGCTGCCCAGAGCCTGGCCGAGTGGAATTTTCTCATTCAGCTTGGAGACGCGGTCCAGCGTCCGTTTGACCGTCTGCACCGTGTCCGACGTAATTTCCATATGGGATTTGTAATTCAGCACAAAGCCGGTTATTTTACCGTTCGCATCCGTCTTCCAGTCCACCAGGTTCCCATACTGCTTACCGTTCGCCACCTGCTCACTTATCGCTTCATTAAGCGATTCGGTTGCGATTTGCTTGAGCCGGATTTTGGCCAGCTCCATCAGCGGTCCGTCCATTCTTCGCTCCACATAATTAAACATTTGAACAAACAATAGAAGGACCACCATGGAGGCTATTATCCAGACCCACTTCTTCTTGAATTTAATTTCCTTCCGGGGTGTACCGCCTGCCGGCTTCCAGCCGCCACCGCCCGATTTCGAGCCCCCGCCGGACTTCCAGCCTCCGCTCGATTTCGGTTTGGGCCGCAAGTTTACCCAAGCAGGGCGGCTGCCCCATCTGCGCCTTCTGAACCTGATCGTTCTGCCACCTATCCGCATGATGATAACCTCCCGGCACTGTAGCTCCTTTACCAGATTATGCGGCCAAGCGGCAAAAAAGAAGACAGGGCTGCCAAGTCCCCCTTCCGGGAACCGGCGCCCTGCCTGTCCATTTTTTCCATAGAAATTGTGAAATGCTTCTTAATTTGACTCTGTTGAGTGCAGATAAGCAATTTAATGAACCCGGCGCGCAAAATCGACAAATCGGAATTTATCCAGTCTATGACGGGATTCGGTATATTCAAACAGTGTCGTATCCTCCAGATAAACAAAGTTCCTAACGACCACAATATGGGATAATCCTTTGTAATCCAGAAGTTTCCGATCTTCCTCAGTCGCTTCCTCCACCGAGATCTCTTTCTTGGCGTAGCTGATCACCAGTCCAAGCTCGTTCTCCAAATAATCGTAGATCGACGTGGCGGCAATTTCAGCGGTCAGCTTGGGCACAATAGCAGGCAGGAAATAATCCTTGTCCAAAATAATCCGCTCCCCGTCGATTTCGCGGGAACGAATCACTTCCCAGACCGGGTCGCCCAGCTCAATCTGCAGATCTCTCGCGATTTCGGGATTCGCTTTCACCTTGGCCGTCTGATGAACAGCCGTGCGGGTCGGCTTCCCGAGCTTCTCTGCCATCTCTTTGAAGCTGATTAGGCCCGTAATCGGGAAATCCATCCGATGCACATCCAGCACGTAAGAGCCTTTGCCCTTCATCTTGTGAATGTAGCCGTTCTGAACCAGCAGATTCAGCGCTTTGCGCACCGTCTCCCGGGTTGTCCCGTAATCGGCGGCCAGTTCGCTTTCCGAAGGCAGCTTTGCCCCGGGCTCCAGTTCTCCGGCCTGAATGCGTTCGGCGTATTCTTTGTAGATATGAAGAAAAATATTTTTAACCACGATAATCACCGTTCCCATCTTACCACAACCCGCCTGAAGTAAAAAGGCACAGACCCTTATAGGGCAGTGCCTGCAAGCTCACAACTTTTTTCTATTTTTGCACTTAAATTCCACATTGCCCTTCAATCCTACTTTGCAGCTCAGTTAGCTGACAAATACACCTTGAGCACGGAAGAAGCTCCGTTCACCTGCAGCCCTGCAGCCGACGCTTCTACACTGTCGACCACCGGCTGTCCGTCCGGTATAATGACCGGCGTAACCAGGGACAAACCTGCCGCTTTAATCGTCTCCCGATCAAATTCAAGCAGCAGCTGACCTGCCTTGACCTGATCACCGGTCCCAACATGAGTGGTGAACCCTTCGCCTTTCAGCTTCACCGTATCAATGCCGACATGGATCAGGATCTGCACGCCGCTGGCATGCTCCAGCATCAAGGCGTGTTTTGTTTTGGTGATATGCATGACCGTGCCGTCAAAAGGAGCCGTTACACGGCCGTCCGCCGGTTCAATGGCCACGCCGGGACCCATTTGCCCGCTGGCAAATGCCGGATCCGGGACTTGATCAAGCTTGAGCAAGGAGCCTTCAACCGGAGCCGCAATCTCAAGAACTGTACCGGCGGCAGTTTGGCTGCTCACGCCCGCTGCGGCTTGGGCTGAAGCTTGCGCCACATGACTTGCCGCAGGACCAGAACTTGGGGCTGCCGAAGCCGAAGCAGCGGACACTTCCATGGTAGCTGCGGTATGGCTGGCCGTTTGCTCGGCAGCTGCTGCTGCCGGAGCCAGGCGATTTCTTTTTGACGAAATCTTGCCGAAAGCTACGGTCAATACAAACGGAACTACCAGCACAATCGCCATACCGATAAAGAACACGCCCCACTGCTGGGCAAAGATAGACAGGAAACCCGGAATGCCGCCCACACCAATCGAGGAAGCAAGCACATGTTTGACCGACAGCAGAATGCCGCCGAGAGCCGAACCGATCATACCAAAGATAAACGGATATTTGTACCGGATATTAACCCCGAACAAAGCCGGTTCCGTTACGCCCAGGAACGCCGATACCGAGGACGTCACGGCCAAACCTTTGCTCTTCTGCTCGCGGAACACAAACAGCATCGCAAGTGCCGCAGAGCCTTGGGCAATGTTGGACAGGGCCAGCATCGGCCAAAGAAATGTACCGCCCTGCGAGCCGATCAGCTGAACGTCTACGGCCAGGAAGGTATGGTGCATGCCGGTGACGACCAGCAGCGCATACAGACCGCCGTAGATCAATCCGCCGAGTACCGGGAAGCTGTTAAAGATATAAACCACGCCGTCCGTAATCGCGTTGGCGATGGCGAAGGTGACCGGACCAATGATCGTAAAGGCCAGGAAGCCGGTAATCAGCAGCGTGACCGGGGCAACGACCAGGAGTTTGATTGAATCTTTGACATGTTTGTTCAGATAACGTTCGATCTTAGCCAGGATATAGGAGGAGACCAGAACCGGAAGCACCTGTCCCTGATAACCGATCTTCTGGATATGCCAGCCAAACAGATCCCAGGATGGCACCGTACCGTCCACTTTAGCCTGCGCGTAACTCCAGGCGTTCAGCAGATCCGGATGCACCAAGATCAGGCCGAGCACAATCCCGAGCAGCGGGCTGCCGCCAAACCGGTTAACGGCCGACCAGCCGATCAGGGCCGGGAGAAACGTAAAGGCCGTATTCGCAATCAAATTGATAATGGAAGCAAAATCATTCCAGGCCGGATAAACCTGAACCAGCGATTTACCGGCAAAAAAAATGTCGCTGCCAGTCAGGATGTTATTAATGCCGAGCAGCAAACCTGCAGTTACGATTGCCGGCAGGATCGGAATAAAGATGTCGGCCAGCGTCTTGATCGCCTGCTGCAGCGGGTTTTGTTTCTTGCCTGCCGCCTTCTTCACATCGTCCTTGGAGGCGCGTTTCGTTCCTGTGATCGCAATCATTTCTTCATAAACTTTATCAACCAGGCCGGGGCCGATAATGACCTGGAATTGGCCTTGGGTGGAGAAATGGCCTTTGACCAGATCATTTTGTTCCAGCGCTTCCGTATTTACAGCGTTTTCATCATGAAGCACAAAACGGAGACGGGTGACGCAGTGTGTCGCCGTTTCAATATTTTCAGCGCCGCCGACGGCTTGAACGATCTTCTCAACGTTTGTTCTGTCCAGTGACATTAGGATCACTCCTTAGAGTTTCTGCAAATTCTGTGGGAAAGCCAGGCGTCTGCCGCTGCCCTGCAAGGTACGAACATCGCACTGGACAGCACACAGCCGCTGTTCTCCCGCTTCCATCCGGTCCGTCAGCTCTGCTGACGGCGGATGAACCACATATACGAACCATATGGAGGTAAAATCATTTCCTGCTCCAGAGCCGGAGCCGTTTGGGTGCTGCCCGCAAGAAGCTCGGATGCTCCCACCGGCTTCAGCCACTCGGAGGCCATGGACTCCGGTAAGCTGTATTTTGCCGGATTGCCGCTAAAGTTGGAGACAACCAGCAGCGCCTCGTCTTCATCTAATCTACCGTAAGCAAAAACCTGCGGATGCTGCTCATCCAAACGGACAAAGGTGCCCTCCGTAAAGATCGGCATCTTCTTCCGCAAAGCGATCAGCTTCTTATAATGCTGGAATACCGAGTCCGGATCGTCAAGCTGGTTCTGTACGTTGATCTCCGGATACCGTTCATCCAGCTTGATCCATGGTGTTCCGGTCGTGAAGCCGGCGCCCGGTCCATCGTTCCACGGCATCGGCGTACGGGAATTATCGCGGGAGCGTTCGCGGATAATCGCGAAAGCCTCCTCTGCCGACTTCCCCTGCTCCTGCAAAATCCGGAACATGTTCAGGGATTCGATATCCCGCATTTCCTCAATACTGTTCCACTGCGGATTCGGCAGGCCGATCTCTTCACCTTGAAATACATAAGGCGTACCCTGCATGCCGTGCAGCGTTATGGCCAGCAGCTTGGCGCTTTCCACGCCGTATAGCCCATCGTCCGTGAATCGGGACAGCGCCCTTGGCTGATCATGATTGTTCAAGAACAGCGCGTTCCAGCCGCCGCCTGCCTGCATGCCGGTCTGCCACCGCGAGAACAGCGATTTAAGCTGCTCGAAATCATACGGCATAAGCTCCCATTTCTGACCGTTTGGATAATCCACCTTCAAATGATGGAAATTAAACGTCATGGACAACTCTTCCTGCTCCGGATTGGAATACAAAATACAGTTCTCCAGCGAAGTCGAGGACATTTCGCCGACCGTAACCAGCCCATAAGGCTTAAATACGCGGCGGTTCAGCTCTTTCAGGAATTCGTGAATTCTCGGGCCGTCGGTGTAGAATCTCCGTCCATCTCCCGGAGGCACGCTGCCGTCGTCATCAGGGAAATCCTGATTCTTCGAAATGAGGTTGATGACATCCAGCCGGAAACCGCTGACTCCTTTGTCCGCCCAGAAGGTCATCAGCTTGACAACCTCTTCCCGGACCGCGGGATTCTCCCAGTTCAGGTCGGCCTGCGTTTTGTCATACAACGTCAGGAAATATTGTCCGGTTGCTTCATCATACTGCCAGGCCGGACCGCCGAATTTGGACTGCCAATTGTTAGGCACCCCGCCGTCCGGAGCCGGGTCCCGCCAAATATAATAGTCGCGGTACGGATTATCCTTGGACTTTCTCGCTTCCTTAAACCATTTATGCTCCGTCGAAGAATGATTGACTACAATATCGAGCATCAAATGCATGTTCCGTTTGCGAACCTCGGCTGACAATTCGTCGAAGTCGTTCATCGTTCCGTATGCCGGATCAATGCTGCAGTAATCCGCCACATCGTAACCGTTATCATTTTGTGGAGAAACGTAAACCGGCTGAAGCCAGACAATGTCGATGCCAAGCTCCTGCAAATAATCCAGTTTCTCTGTCAGTCCCCGAATGTCTCCGGTGCCGCTGCCTGTTGTGTCTTTAAAGCTCTTGGGATAAACCTGGTATACGGTTGATTTCTTCCACCAATCCGAAGTCTGCCCATGATGCATGGTCGAATTCCCCCCGCTCTGCATATAAATCGAATTTACATGGAAAAAGTTGAAATCCAATTTATATCTTCTATTGTTATGATCGAATTAAGGAAAAGTTGTATATACAAGTTCGATACGAATTCATTGTAATCCTGTATATACATGTTGTCAACAGCAAATAAAGCCCTTTCATAAAGATGGACTGGAAGGAAAAGGCATATAAAAAAGGACCTCCCTATTTGGTCTTTAGGGAGGTCCTTCTTGCAAGCTTAGTTCATTCCGGCCATTCTATTCGTCTTACCGCGCCAGCTGCTCCGCAGGCTCCAGACTCTCGAGAATCTCATTCAGACTCAGCTCGGCGCAAGCCATCGAGGTATCGGCCACGCCGTAATACATGCGGATCACGTCCCCGTGAACAGTCGCCCCGCAGGAGAACACCACATCGCCAAAGAACCCTTTGGTTTCATAATCCGCTTCCGGTTCCATGACCGGCTTGCCGGAACGGGCGATCACTTTGGTCGGATCGTTCAGATCAAGCAGAACGGCGCCCATGCAGTACCGATGGTCTTTGGTCGCCCCGTGATACAGCTCCAGCCAGCCGCGTTCGGTGCGGATCGGAACGGCGCCGCCGCCGATGCGGCCGCTGTCCCACATATCCTGGCGCAGGCCGATCAGATGTTTGTGGTTGCCCCAATACAGCAGATTGTCCGATTCGGCAATCCAGATTTCCGGGCGGCCTACGCTTTTGGTCGTCGGGCGGTGCAGCGCGTAATATTTACCGTTGATGCGCTCGGGGAAAATAATGACGTCCTTGTTGTCCGGGCCAAAAATCAGGCCATGATGGGTCCAGGTCCGGAAATCCTTCGTCGACACCATCGCCTCCCCGATGCCTACCGGCGAAACCGCCGAGAAATAAATGTAATAGGTATCTCCAATCTGTGAAATCCGCGGGTCTTCGATACCGAAAATCTCCAGCGAATTGGACGGGTAAATAAACGGTTCGTCGTCGATGGTAAAATGCCGCCCGTCTTTGCTGCGGGCTATCCGCAAATAAGACAGGGAGGTCAGATATTCAAACGCCGGAGCGTCGGTTTTCTTCACAATGACCCGGGGGTCGGAGAAATCATAGCTTTCATCGTCCAGCCGGATCTCCACCAGCTCAAGATCCTGCTTCTCCGGATTATAAACCGGAGCCAGCACGATGTTCGGATCTGGGCTGACCGGCCGCTCCGCCACGCGGAGCAGCAAAATCGTTTCTCCCTTATATTCAGCCACCCCGGCGTTAAACGCGCCGATCACTTCAAAGCCTTCGCGGTGCGGTTTGACATCAGCCGGCGTAATCAGCGGATTTTGTTCATAACGGTATATATTCATGGCATTTAGCTCCTTGTAGTCACTTTAGTTAACGAAATAAAGTCCGGCGCTCCCTTTCTCGTCCAGCATTATTCGAATTTGGCAAAAGGATCGTCGATCACGATACGCTGCGCATCGGCATCGCTGATGCCGGCATACAGCACGGCCGTGCCGTCTGCGTTGCGGACCAGGCCGCCGCTGAAGACGACATCCTGCAGGTCCGGCCGTTTCGCCGGTCCGGGCAGAAAGCGGTCGCGTACGGCAATCAGCTCCATATCGGTGAAAGAGCCGTCACTTGGATTGAGCACAAAGGCCATCGGATAATAATGGCGGTCGCCGGCCTTGTCGTAGCAGGCGGTATGCCCCAGCACACCTACCCGGCCATCCTTCAGGAGGTGGGCTTCATTGGCGCCGCCCCATTCCTCGTCGCTGAACTGCCCTTCCAGCAGCGGTGCATCGTTAATGACCTCAAGCGTCAAATCCTTCAGGGAACGAACCCGGGCAAATCCGATTTTGCCGCGTCCGCCTTTCTCGCCCTGCGGCCGGGTAAAGATGCCGATGCTGCCGTCAGCCAGCTCTACAAGGCGCAAGTCCTTCATGCCGTCCGGGCCCTTAAAAAATTCTTTAAGCTCGCTCACGCTGTTCCCGCTGTAAAAAACCGTACGCCACATCAGCATGCCTGCTTGGTCCGGATGCGGATAAATCTGCACCCCGCCTATGATCAGCTCTCCGCCGATCCGGGTGTGGAACGGGTCCTGCAGGTCAAAGACCGGCGCGCCTTCGCGCGGCTGCCACTTCCCGCTCCGCTCCACGAAAAACATCACCTGCGAATGCTCGCTGTCCCGCGGTTCGACGCGGCCCGGCAGCACCATTTCGCCTTGATCTTCAAAAGGAGCGGCAATATTGTAGACATCTTTGCCTTCCACCCCTTCAAACAGCAGGCGTTCGGCTTTCTCCGCTCTGGCCTGCTTACGCTGGTATTCATCGAGCAGCTTTACGCAGTCCAAGGTTTCTTTTGGTCTAGTCATGATTGATTCCTTCCTCCTACCCCATTGGCCTTCTTATCTGTTTAACGTTTTGTTTATTTCAAACTGAACTGCATGCCTTCCTGGAACTTCTTGCCGAAGATAATAAACATGATGATAATCGGCAGTGTCAGCAGCGCGGATGCCGCGTAGAGCGGACCCGGATACGAGCCGTAAGGCCCGAACATTTGCGAAATGAGCACGTTCAGCGTAAGCATGCTGTCGCTTTTGACAGCGATCATGTCCCACAGCAGCTCCGTCCACCGTTCCATCAGCAGGAACAGGAAGATGACGGTGGTGATCGACTTGGACATCGGCAGCATGATCTTGTACATGATCTTAAGGTCCGAGGCTCCGTCCAGCCGCGCAGCTTCGATAAAGACAGTCGGAACGGCTTTAAAGAAGTTGGTGTACATAAAAATCGCCCATAAACTGACCGCTTTAGGCAGGATCAGCCCCAAATAACTGTCATACAGCCCTACTCTCTGAATAATCAGGAATGTCGGGATCAGCAGGATGATGGCCGGGAAAAACATATGGAACAACACAAAGTTGTTGATCGCGTTCCGTCCGAAAAAGTTCAGCTTGGACAACGCGTAAGCGACCATCACGCCGAAGATCATCATCAGCACCGTTGAGGCCAGCGAAACGATGACGCTGTTCAGAAAAGCATGCAGCCAAGGACGGGTAATGCCCGTCTCTCCTCCCGTGAACAGCCACTCATAGGATTTCAGGCTGTACTTCGTCGGCAGCAGCTGTTTATCAATCTGCGTCCAGTCCGCGAACGAATTGAGCACCATATAGAGATAGGGATAAACCATCACAAGAAGCAGGGCAATGGCGAGCACATACCGGACCGTTCGTCTGACGCCGCGATTTCGATTAGACCCAACCATTTCTCTTCCCCCAAATCTCCAGTAATTTACGAATAATAAAGATCGAAATGAAGGTGGCGACCGAAGCCAGCAAAGCTACCGCCGAAGCGTAACCGGCCTGCAGGTTCGTAAACGCCTGTTTGAAAATTTCCATCTGCCAGGTGTTGGTCGCATTGTTTGGACCCCCGCCGGTCAATTGGTACACCTCGGTAAAAATCCCGAACGTTACGCCAAACGCGAGGATCAGCGTCGTATACAGCGACGGATACAGCAGCGGCAGCGTAATGCGCCAGAAGCGCTGGCGCTCGGTAACGCCGTCAATGGCGGCTGCTTCATACACTTCCTTGTCGATGCTTTCCAAGCCGGAAGTCAGAATCAGCGCGTAATAACCCGTGAATTTCCAGGCCAGAATGAGGCCGACGATAAATAAAGCGGATAATGGTGTGCCCAGCCAGTCGATATCCAAGCCTATTTTCCGCAAAAAGACGTTCAGCGGGCTCGTATACGACAGCAGCCCTTTCACGATCAGGGACGAAACGACGCCCGAAGACAGGTAGGGCAGGAAAAAACCGATCAGGAACAGGCTTTTGAACCGCGGCAGTCCGTGCACCAGCACAGCGACCGCAATCGCCAGCACCGTTACGATCGGCACAAAGATAAGCATAAATTTATAAGTGACCCAGAATGCCGAATGAACGCTAGGCGATTTTAAGGCATCCATGAAATTTTCAAACCCAATGATGTTAAAGGTCGGCGCAATCAGGTTCCAATCCGTAACGGACAGGAAAAACGACCAGATCAGCGGCCCGAAAAAGAATATCAGCGAATAGATAAGGTAGGGGCTGGTAAATAACCAGCCCATTTTATTGTTTCTTTGATCCATAATCGGTCATCCTTCCTTATTGAAGGGCGCTCTCAATCGCTTTCTTCATGTTGGCCCAACCGTCTGCCGGAGAAATTTCCCCTTTAACGACTTTGTTAAAAGCTTCGGTTCCGATGATGGTTTGCAGATCGTTGTATTTCGCGTTATCCATCGGCGGAATCGCGTTTGGCACATTTTCCGCATAAGGCTTAAGTTCCGGCTGTTGATCCAGGATGGCTTTAAAGGAATCGTTCGTCGTCAAATCGTCGCGCGCCGGCGGCAGGTTGGTCTGCTCAAACCATTTCGCGTCGTTGGCCGCGTCGGCATATAACCATTTGATAAAGTCGATAGCAGCCGCCTGCTGTTCTTTCGTCGCAGAGGCGTAAACGACCAAACCTTTGGTATCGGCAAACGTCTTGCTGTCTTTAGGATCCATGCCGTCCGGAACTGGAGGCATCGACAAAGTAAAGTTCTCGCCATATTTCAGGTTCGGGTATTTTTCTTTCCAGGTCGTAAATGTCCAAGGACCTACGTCGGTAAAGACGCCTACGCCGTTCTCAAACGGATCGGTCACCTGACGGGCCAGCAGTCCACTTTCTTTGCGCAGATTGTCTACGAAAGTAAGCACTTCTTCGCCGGCTTTCTGGTCGCCGGTAAACTGGCTGCCTTCAATAAACTTATTGCCCCCGGAAGCTGCATCATACAGCATGTAGAAGTCGAACCAGCGTTTCCAGGCTGTAGGATCGGCTAGATCGGCTTTGGCCCACAGATATTTTTTGTCGCCGTATTTGTCTTTCAGCTTCTTCGTCAGCTCGACGATTTCGCTGTAGGTTTGCGGCGGCTCGTTGTAACCAAGCTCCTTCAGCACATCGAGTCTCCAGCCGAACAGCATGGCGTTGGAATAGATCGGCAGCACGTATTGATGGCCGTCCGCAAACTTCCAAGGCTCGATCGTATTGGTCATATTGCGTTCCTTGATGATGTCCTGGAAGCCGTCCAGCGTATCGAGCGGAACCAGCGCTTTACTGTCTGCGAGCTGGGCGCCGAAACCGCGGTTGATATTCTCCGACATCGTCGGTGCGCTCTTGGCCGCGATGGCCGATTGAATGCTGGCTTCGGATGTAGGCGATTCCTTGATCGCACTCACATTTATTTTCACATTAGAATGTTCCGATTCATAAGCTTTGGCCATTTCCTGCCAATAAGCCTGCTGCGTAGGGTTAGGTGCAGCCCAGAATTCAATGGTTGTTACCCCGCTGGAGCTCCCTCCGCTTCCGCTGTTTCCCGTTGAGCTTTGACCTGTCGAGCAGGCAGATAATATCGTGGTGGCAAGTGCAGCGGTCAGCAGTACACCAAGTGATTTTTTAATCATTCGAACATGACCCCCATAATTAAGTAATTTGATTTTAGTAAAAAAATCAGGTTAGTAACATTACAAAATGGTTATTTTTCATTAATGTAAGCGCTTATGTCATTCATTATCACTTTCTGTCATAGTTTTGTCAAGTATAATCGATTAATCCAATCCCAAAAATTAGAATTACAAATTAGTTTACAAATCAATTTTGTAACGTTACAATATTGGTGAGGAAATCACTTCTTCTAAAGATGCCTCAGGCAAGGCCAGGGAATGCTTGACAGCCGTCTGCGGAACTGAAAAAATGAAAACGAATGCAAGACCGGTTTAATACCCGGTTATTGCTTGACGGAGGTTGAATCCATTTTGAAAACTAAAGTTACGATGCAGGATATCGCAGACCATCTTCATATATCCAAAAACTCTGTCTCCCAGGCGCTGGCCGGGAAGGACGGAGTCAGTGAAGCAACGCGCGCACTGGTAAGGGAAACTGCCGAACAAATGGGGTACGTCTATGGAAAAAGCCGCCGGGGCCAGCAGGACGAAGCTGCCGCTCACCCTTCTTCCATCGGTCCTTCCAGTGGTCCTTCTGCCATTCTTCCGGACAGCGGCACCATCGCCCTTATTGCTTCGGATTATGCTTTCTCCAGAAAATCGTTTTTTGGAGACATCTATTTAAGTGTAGACAAAGAACTGAAAAAATACGGCTATGAACTCATTATTCAATCGATCAGCCCGGAAGACGCGGAGGCGCTTCGGCTGCCCGCCTTCCTGGAGAACCGTTCGGTAGACGGTATTCTCATTCTGAGCCACATCACGACGTCTTATGTACAAGCCGTGCTGGACACCGGCATTCCTACCGTCCTGATCGATCACCACCATCCGTCGCTGGAAGCCGACAGCATCTTGACCAACAATCGGTTCAGCGCTTATGAAGGGGTACGGCATCTGATTGAGCTGGGCCACAGGGACATCGGATTTATGGGGGATATCGACTATTCTCCCAGTCATTATGAGCGGCTTGAAGGCATGCGTCTCGCCGCCTTTGAAGCCGGCCTCAAACTTCGCGAAGACTGGCTGATTCAGGATGCCGTCGAGGACAGCAGCTATGTACATGGAACAATCGCCGAAATGAAGGAACGGCCGACCGCCTGGTTCTGCGTCAACGACGGCTTTGGTTTTATGATTACGTCTGCCCTGCAGCATCTGGGCATTAAGGTTCCGGAGGAGGTGTCGGTCGTCAGCTTCGACAACGGTTATCTGTCGCAGGTATGCACCCCCTCAACCACCACGCTGGATGTGAATCGAAGTTTGTTTGCCAGCTATGCGCTTAAGCAGCTGTTCAGCCGGCTTGAGAATCCGCAGCAGCCTTATACGGAAATTCTGCTGCCGACGCAGCTGCTGATCCGGGAGTCAACAGCTCCGCCTCCTGAGAAACCGTCTGAATAAAAG
This sequence comes from Paenibacillus physcomitrellae, assembly GCF_002240225.1. NCBI lineage: Bacteria > Bacillati > Bacillota > Bacilli > Caryophanales > Paenibacillaceae > Paenibacillus > Paenibacillus physcomitrellae. The sequence continues at coordinate 2,185,081 of NZ_CP022584.1, forward strand.
CAGTTAATCTTGTCTAAACTTAAGAAGGCCTTCCGTTATTCGGAAGGCCTTTATCTATTATGTCTCATTGGTTTTTCTTTGGCTCTGGTCTTCAAACGACTAGAGCTAATTTTATCTTATTTTTTATAAAAATCTTTACTTTTCAATCCCTTTGTTTTATCCTAAATAACGAACTGGTTCAAACATCCTACGTTTAATAAGGAGTTTTGATTTATGATCAACAAACTGCGTCGGACTTCGTTATCGGGGCAAGCGTACGCCGAAATGGAGAACATGATTTCCTCCGGCACCTGGCAGCTGGGACAGCGGATTCCTAGTGAAACCGAGCTGATGGAGAAGCTGGGCGTCAGCCGCAACACGCTGCGGGAAGCCGTCCGTGCTCTCGTACATGTGGGACTGCTGGATACCCGGCAGGGGGACGGTACATTTGTGATAGCTACAAGCGAGCTGGATGCAATTATGCAAAAAAGAGTTCACCGTTCCACCCTGCTCGAAACGCTTGAGGTCAGGCATGCCCTGGACCGGCAAGCGGTTCTGCTGGCCTGCGTTAACCGGACGGATGAAGACCTTGAAGAAATCAAAAAGTATGCCCAGCTGTGTGTAACGGCCCACCAGCATCAAATTCTGGAACAATTTGTTCAGGCAGACTGGAAACTTCATCAGGCGATTGTAACGGCCTCCCATAACGTCCTGTTGACCGATATCTATCTGAGCCTTTTTGCCGAGATCCTAACCTCTATTGCCCAAACGACCGAATGGGGGGAATCCTCTCAAATCGGACATCTGGTGCTCGTCGAAGCCATTGAAGAACGCGATGCGGACAAAGCGGCTTTGGAAGTCGACCGCTATATCGCCTTTTTCAAGGAAAAGACTTTAATCTCATAGAGATTCCATCTATTAATATACAAATTAAAGAGAAATGGAGAACCATACTTATGGAAGAAATAGATATGACCCCTCAAACCCGTAAACAGGCTGAGCGCCGGTCACAGACCGGCAACGCTTCGCTTCAGCCATCCAGAAGCCTCTTATCCGAGCTGGAGGCCGAGCAAAATGATGTAAAAAGAAGCGTGGCGCTGCTGCTGGTCGGCATCATTCTTATCGCTGCCAACCTGCGAACGCCTCTTACTTCCGTTAGTCCTCTGCTGGATTTAATTCGTTTGGATATTCCGATTTCAGGCACGCTGGCCGGGTTCCTGACCACGCTGCCGCTGCTCGCTTTTGCGGGATTATCCCCTTTCGTCCCCAAGCTGGCCCGGCAATTCGGCATTGAGCATACCTTGTTCGCCGCCCTGATCGTGCTGCTGGCGGGCAGCTTGATCCGCCAAGGCGGAAACGAAGCCTCACTGCTGCTGGGTACCGTCGTTACCGGGCTTGGCATCGCTGTCGGCAACGTTATGCTTCCCGCGCTGATCAAGAAGGAATTTCCGCATCGCCTTGGCATTATGACCGGCGTTTATTCCATCTCGATGAACGTATTCGCTGCTATGGCATCTGCCGTCAGCGTGCCGATCGCCCGCAGCACCTCACTCTCCTGGAGAGGCACCCTGCTGACGATTACGCTGATTGCCCTGCTGTCCATTCTGTTCTGGCTGCCGCAGCTTAGACATAATGCCAAACAGGGCAAAAATAAAGCGGCCGCCGTACAGGTCTCGGCTGCCCGTACAGGAAACGGCGATTCTGCCCGGCCTGTGGGCAGTTCCGGCACTACGCCAGCAGCTCCCGCTTCTGCGAAACCGGCCTTAGGCGCTGGAAGGTCCGGGAGCCCACGCAGCGTTTGGCGTTCCGGACTGGCCTGGAACATCACGTTATATATGGGACTGCAATCGCTGGTCTTCTACGTATTTGTCGCCTGGCTGCCGGACATGCTGCTGGGCCAAGGCTTATCCCATGAACAAGCCGGGTTTATGTTGTCCCTGCTGCAAATCGGTCTTATTCCGTTTACGTTTATCATTCCGATTATTGCCGCCCGGATGAGCAGCCAGCTGGGATTGATGGTTGGAACGGGCTGCTTCTATTTCCTCGGCTTCGCCGGCATTCTGCTTGCGCAGGGAAATCTGGGCATCCTTTCGTTATCTGTCCTTCTGCTTGGTGTAGCCGGAGGTACATCGTTCAGCCTGGCGATGATGTTCTTCAGCCTGCGGACGCGTACGGCGCAGGAAGCCTCCGAAATTTCCGGCATGGCGCAGTCGATCGGTTATCTGCTGGCGGCAACCGGGCCGTTCCTGTTCGGCACCATCCATGATGCCGCCAATTCCTGGAACATGCCGATGCTGCTGCTGTTCGCCGCAGCAGCCGTGCTGATCTTGGTCGGGATTGCGCCGTCTAAAGGGAAACGGTACGTGTTCCCCGAATAGAAAGGGATACCCATAGAGGTGTCCATACAAGGAGGACTTTCATGGAATCCCAGCAAATCCGCATCACACCGATGGAGCACAGCCAAACCCGGGATTTAAACGCGGCAAACGATCCTTTTCCGGCGCCGGGCCGGCTGGTGCCTACTTTTCTGAATCACGAGTGGTCCGTACAGGAGGAACTGTTCGAGGTCCCCTATGAAATCAAGTTCCCGAACGACAAGCTAAACTGCGACGATTATATCGGCAAATCAGATAAAATCATTTTTCTTGCTTATGATCAGGACATCTGCGTCGGACAGATCCGTCTGGTGAAAGACTGGAACCGCATGGCCTACGTGGAAAATATCGCAATCCGCCAAAGCCACCGATCCCGCGGGATCGGGAAAAGGCTCTTTGAAGCCGGGGAAAAATGGTCGCTGGAGCAGGGACTGCGCGGCATCATGCTGGAGGCCCAGGACGACAATCTGAACGCCTGCCGCTTCTACCTGAAGCAGGGCATGAAGCTTGGCGGGGCGGATACGATGAAACAAACGTTTAACCCTAAGATCGGGACCACCCTGTATTTCTATAAAATCTTAGGGTAGCACGCACCCTGCACCCGCTTGCAGCACAAAAAGCTGGCCTCCGGCAACGCCGAAGGCCAGCTTTCTTTTTTCATCGAACCTGTGATTAGCCCAAATTAATCTCGCGGATCTTCTCCAGAGGCACCTTCGGTTTCCGGTCCTCAGTCAAGAGGCCGTTAACCTCCTGCTGTACGTCGGTGATCTGCGTATAGCAGAAACCGGAAATGTAAGGCGTCGCTTTGATCGCGCCGACAATGCTGGCGAACCGCTCCAGGAAAGCTTCCTCGGAAGATACCTGGTTGCCGTACCCCCAGCCGCTGTCCGTCTGGAACGCGATGCCGCCGAATTCGCTGATGATGATTGGCTGGCCTTTGTAGCCGTAGCCTTCGGCAAAAGCATGTTTCCACTGGTTGAAGGCTACCCCGTTGTTCACCACCACGTCTTTGTCCTTATACATGGCCAGGAAATCCTCGCCGCGCTCCACATAATCATGCAGGGTCAAAATGTCGGAAACGGTGTGCTCCCAGCCGTCGTTGGTCACAACAGGACGATAAGGATCAATCGCTTTGGTCAAATGGTAGATCGCTTCCGTAAATTGCTGCTGCTTCACTTCATGGCCGATTTGCGGTACGCCCCATGATTCGTTAAATGGCACCCAGGTAATAATGCACGGATGGTTATACTGCTGCGGCACGATCTCCAGCCATTCTCTTGTAAAACGCTCAACCGCTTCATCGTTGAACTCGTAAGTGGCCGCCATTTCAGACCAGACCAGCATGCCTTTGACGTCGCACCAGTACAGGAACCGGGCGTCTTCGATCTTCATATGCTTGCGCAGGCCGTTGTAGCCCATGGCGGCAATCGCGTCGATGTCCTCGATCAGCGCTTCCTCGGAAGGCGGGGTCAGATGGCTATCGGTCCAGTAGCCCTGATCCAGAATCAAGCGCTGATACAGCGGTCCGTTGTTGAGCAGGATCTGGCCGTTTTCGATCGAAATTTTGCGCATGCCGAAATAGGAAGCGACGCGGTCGATCTCCCGTTCCCCTTCATACAGCACAAACTCTACATCGTACAGATTCGGGTTTTGCGGCGACCACAAGCTTTGCTTCCAAGGCCCGCCGGCTTCGTGCAGCACGCTGGTTTCCAAGGTGAGCCAGGCTCTATCCACCGAAAGGCTGACCGAGCGGACCGGCTGGTCCTTCAGCGTAATCTCCGCTTCGAGGCGCAGGTTGTTTTTCCCTTCCTGGCCCTGCATTTGAAAGTCGAAACGAATCATCTGCCGATCGATATCCGGCGTCATCTTGACCGAATCGATGCGCGCTTCATTGACAAATTCCAGCCAGACCGTCTTCCAGATTCCCGTAGTCTGTACGTAGAAACATTCAAAGCTGTCCCGCATCCAGCGTTGTTTCCCCCTCGGCTGCGTGCAGCTCATGCTGTCCTCTACGCTGACTACGAGGTTGTTCTCCGATTCGCGCACGACATAAGGCGTAATGTCGAAGGAAAAAGCGGCGTAGCCGCCTTCATGCTGGCCCACGAAAGTACCGTTCACCCATAGTTTCGCTTTGTAATCCACGCCTTCAAAATGCAATATCGTCCGCTTGTTTTCCGCCTCTTTTGGCAGCTCCAGCTTTTTGCGGTACCAGACCCGGGAATGCGGAGCCTCGATCCCGATCCCGCTTGCCGCCGTTTCATAAGTGAACGGCACTTTAATGATCTGGCTTTCCGGAAAAGAGGCGTACCACTCGCCGGTTTCCCCGGCCTCCTGGTCGTCAAAGGCAAAATCCCATTCTCCGTTCAAATTCGCCCAATCCTTGCGGACAAACTGCGGACGCGGATATTGTTTGCGGTATGCTTTTGTTGTCATATCATTTGCACCAAGCTTTCTGTGAATTAGTAAGAATCAGGCCTGCGGAGCCTGGCCAATTATTTTTCTACGGTTATTCGGTCAAAGCGGGAGGAAGTTCCCACTGATTTAAAGCCGATTTTCCCTTGCAGGAAAGGTTGTTCGCTTCTGTCTATATAAGTCAATACCGGATCGGAACCGTTATCCGCATACACGCTGATTTCCGGCCCGCGGGCCGACACCTTTAAACGGAACGTTTGCCCAGCCGCAGGCAAGTCGTATCCCGCATCTGCAAGCGGCACCGTCGAATAGTCATGTTTGGCTAAATGGATTCCTTGGTCGTCAAGATAAATAAAGTAGCCGCGCAGAAAATCATCCCGGTTCTGGTTCCGTTCCATCCCATTTGCCGGATCGGTCGCCCGGATCAAAATGCCGGTCTGGCCTCCTGCCTCAGGAACCGTGAAATCGGCCGTTACCGTATAGTCTGACCAGCCATAGTCGCCATACAAAATCTTGGCCGGCGAAATGGATGAAGCGCGCAATTGCCCTTCCTTAATCGACCATTCTCCTTCGTAGCGGGTCCAACCTAATGGATTTTTGCTGTCGAACTCCTCGCTTGCCGATTTTACGGGCGTATAAGCAGCCGCTTTAAACCATGCAAAGTCCATTGCTCCCGACTCCATTTGCACCTTCAACTGATGGAACCCTTTTTCCAGTTTGATGCCCTGAGCAGAAATCGTCTGCCATTCTTCTCCGTCAGGTCCGGCTTCGGCTTTCAGGGAAGCAAGCTGCTGTCCCTTCTCGTCCGTCACCCGGAAGGAAACCTCTTTCGAAGCCGGCAGAATATGAAAATGAAGGCTGTAAAGTCCGGTTTCCTCCACATTGACCTGATAACTAAGCTCGGCTCCGCTGTTCAGGCTCAGGGCGTCATAACCGCCCCGATCCTTTGTTTCGATTTTAGCGTCGCTATGCTTGCCTGCATGCGCATAATCAACGGCATCTATTTCCCCCGGAACCGGCGCATATGCTTCCCGGATGCCGCTGCCGTCCACAAAGTTGCTGAAAGCGGTGTAACCGAAGCCGGCTTTGGCATCGTTCAACACATAGCCAATTTTTCCGCCGCCTACATCGGCTTGAAGCTCAAGGTCCAGCAGCCTCATCGTTGCCGCAAAAATGCGCACCTGTTTGCCGCTGACTTCGATGCGGAGATTTTGCAGCTTTCCGGCATCGAAATTTTGCGGCAGCAGGGCTTTCTGCTGCCCCACGATCGTTCCTGCGCGATAGACTTTGGCGGTGATTTCGCCGGTTTTCTTATCCAGCAGAACTTCCCCGAAGTTCTTGCTATCCTTGTAGGAGAACACGGCTCCCGCCGCTTCCCCTTCCTTGACCTGAACATGGAATTCGGCCGTATAACCGGCTCCGGTGTCCGGTTTGGCCAGCAAAACCGAATCCTTCTGCCGGCCAAGGGAATCGCCTTCCATGCCTTTGTCCGCGTCTATCGTCCATTTGCCCTGCCCTTTTGCCGACCAGTCGCCCCCTAACGACGAGCGGTCAAAATAATCGGCAAAGGCAGGCAGAAGTGGCGCCGGCTGCGGGCTCGACGTCGGCCCCCATACGCTGAAACGGTCGCCGTTCCAAACGATGCGGTCCATGTTCATATGCCGCAGCGGCCCAACGATGCCGGGACCTTCAAGGTTGTGGTAGAACATGTATTGCGTATCGAGGTCCGGGCCCGTAACCACCGAGTTATGGCCGAGCCCAACCGTCTTCCCTTCGGACCGCAGAAGAACGGGGTTGCCCTCAAAACCCGCAAAGCCCTGCAGCGGATTATCGCTGACGGCAGCGTTGACGCGGTACCCGGAACTGAACACATGGTTCCCGGTGTAATTCATGAAATATTTTCCATTATGTTTAAATACGGTGGGGCCTTCCGTCCAGCCGCCCATAAACGCGCCGGTCTGCACTTCTTCGGGCGCCAGGGTAAGCGGGTCCGTCATAGACGCCGCCTGGATGCCGTTTGCTCCGGCATAGTAGAAATACCATTTTCCGTCATCGTCAACAAAGGTCGTGCCGTCGATGGTCCGCCCGAAATTTTCGGTTGAGAGCCGGAAAGGTCCCAGCGGGCTATCGCTTGTAAGCACGTAATGCCCTTGCCCAGCGGGCGAGGTATACATATAAAATTTACCATTCCAGTACCGCACCTCTGGCGCGTACGCCGCCGCAGTCTCCGGTTCTTCCGTACACAGCCCCTTATACTCCCAATCCACGAGGTTCTTCGAGCGCCAAACTTTCACTCCCGTATCGGTATCCCTTGTGCTGACATACAGATAATAATAACCGTTAAAGGAGAATACGAAAGGGTCTCCGAGGCCGTACTGTTCCCACTCGCCGTCCAGCGACACCGGGTTGGCGTAAGTATGTTCGCCTGGGTCAATTGCCTTTTCGTTACCCGTTCCGCAGCCTGCGATGCCGGTGCTTAAAGCAAGGACCAGAAGTCCGGCCCACCATTTGTTTGTAAACATCCGCATTCCTCCGCTTCGTCCCAAGGTCGCTTATCCTTTGATCCCCGACATGCTGATCCCTTTGACGATTTGCTTCTCGAAGATCACGAACAATACGATGATCGGCACCGAAGCGATCGCGTTGACAACCATCGGTTTCACGTAATCCTCCGAATATTGGCTCATCAGCGTCGGAATCCCCATCGGCAGCGTAAACAGGTTGTCGTTCGTAATCGACAGGAACGGCCAGAGGAAGTTGTTCCAGGAGCCGATAAAGGTCAAAATCGCCATGGAAGCCAGCGCCGGACGCGTCAGCGGCAGAACGATGCGCGTGAATATTTTCCAAATCCCTCCGCCGTCCATTTGAATGCTCTCCAGCAAATCGTTCGGAATGCCGTCAAAAAAGCTTTTGAGCACGATTACCGCTATCGGCGAAGCCAGCGCCGGGATAATAATTCCGCGATAGGAATTCAGCAAATGCATATCTTTAGCAACCTGGTAAAGCGGGATAATCGTTGCTTCGCCCGGAATGAGAAGCCCCGCAAGCACCAGGAAGAACATAAACGTCTTGTAGCGGAACGGGATTTTGGACAAGGCAAAACCGGCCATAGCGGCGATAATTACCGTCAGAACCATGACGATAACCGCCACCAAAATGCTGTTGCCCATCCAGTTGGTCAACTTCGTTCCCGTAAGGATTTCATGATAAACCGCAAAGGAGAATGGAGGTTTGAACCAGTCCAGCACAGTAATGATCTTCATGCCTTCTTGTTTGATGGATACAACCAGCATCCAGATAAGCGGGATGGCGAATAAAAAGGCCATTGCCACCGAAACGATGCGATACAGCCATTTCATCAGAGATCTCCCCTTTTCCGGTTATTGATCCAATACTGCAGCGCGGATAGCACCAGAAGAACGATAAACAATACATAAGACATGGTGGCCGCATAACCGAGATTGTTCTTCTTGAAGCCCGTTTGGTAGATGAGCTGGATGATCGGCCGGGTTTTGTCCAAAGGACCGCCCCCGGTAATAATGTAAATTTGCATAAACACTTTAAAGGACGCGATAATCTGCAGCATAGTGATCATCTTGGTGATCGGCGCCAAATAAGGAATCGTAATCCGCCAGAAAATCTGGTTGTCGTTTGCTCCGTCCAGTTTGGACGCTTCGTAAACCTCATCCGGAATTTCCTGCATAGCCGACAAATAAAGAATGAAGTTGAATCCGACAGTCCACCACAATGTAACGAGCGTAACCGTAATCCATGCTAAGCCCGTTTCGGTGAGCCAGAAGATTTCCGTGTTTTCCGGCAAGATATGAACAAGATGAAGTGCTGAATTCACCAGCCCCGTATAGGGCTGGAAAACAAACAAGCCGAGATAAGAAGCAACCGCAACGGACAATATGCTGGGGATGAAAAATATGCTGCGGTAAAACTTTTGCAAAACCGATTTCCGGTTGGCAATAAGAGCAAGCAGGATGCCGAGCACGATCATGGTCGGCGTTGACAGGACAACAAAGATCGCCGAATGCCACAATGCCTGCCAAACTTCTTTATCGTGTATGACGTTCCTGTAGTTATCCCAGCCGATATACCCCATCTTCTTGATTAAAGTCCATTTGTAAAAGGTCATTTGAACCCCTTTAACCATGGGCCAAATGGTAAACAGACAATAAACAATTAAGAAAGGAAGGAGGAATAACAGGGCAAGGACATCCGCTCTAAGCTTTTTCATTTTCATTTGCCTTTCCCCCGTTCAATAAGATCACAAGCCCGCGCAAAGGTTCCGCCAGGCTTGTGATCGTTTCTATTGTCGTTTAGTCGTTCAAGACTTTTTGGATATCGGTTTGCATTTTGTCCATCGCATCCGCCGGCGTCATTTTGTTTGCCCATACTTCGTTCAAGTATTTGTAGGAAACATTGTCGCGAATCTGTTGCGTTTTCGTGGATTGTTTGCTGAATTTAACGGTATCGGCAACGGAAACATAATCACTGCGGTAAGGCATAGCTTTAAACTCCGGTTTTTCGAATACGGACGGTTTGGAAGGGATATGTCCCGCTTTGGCCCAGATTTGGCCGTTATCGGCTACCCAGTTGGCAAATACCATGGCCGCTTTCCGTTTAGCCGGATCTTCTTTCGAAGTCGTCGGCAGAATGATGGTATGCGAATCGCCCCAAGTGGCTTCCTGATCAAAAATCTTCGGAATCGGCATCGCTCCGAATTCTAAGCCTTTCGTGGATTCCCAAGTACCTGTTGCCCATACGCCGGTCATCATGATAGCTGCAGTGCCGCTTTGGAAATTTTTGTAGAAATCCGGATCGTTTTTCTTGATGTATCCTTGGGTATATAATTTCTGAATAAAGTCAGCTGCTTTTATGCCTTTATCCTTATCGATATCCGCAGATTTCAAATCATCGGAAATAACGTCGTTGCCGCCTTGTTGGGAATACAAAGCCCACCAGAAACGGTAAGGGTCGTCATTTGCGTTAGACAACGCGAAAGGTGTAATCTTGCTAGGCAGCTTCTCTTTAAGCGTCTTCAAAAAGTTCATGAATCCGTCTTCCGATTGTTCCATAACCGGTTTGCCGTCATCCCCCAGCAAGCCCGCTTGCTTCAGCAGCGCTTTATTGTAGTACATAATGAACGGGTGGGTATCGATCGGCACGGCATAATGCACGCCGTCCACCGTATCCGCGCTGAGCAGGTTCTGGTTGAACGTGCTCCAATCCACGCCGGCAGCTTCAGCTGCGGCGTTCAAATCTGTAGCGACGCCTTGATCGATCAAGTCAGGCAGCCGCGAAGCATGGGAGATCCCGATGTCGGGGCCGTTGCCGTTGCCTACGGCGGTAATCAGCTTGGTGTAATATTCTGCATATACCAACTTCGTATTTTTAACCTGAATGTTCGGGTGGGTTTTGTTGAATTCATCGACGAGAGCCTGCATGTTGTCGCCGTCGCCGCCGTCGAACAAAGTCCAGAAAGATAAAGTTACCTTCTCTCCGCCGCTGTCCGAAGCGTCACCTGCATTGCCGGAAGCCGCGTTGCTGCCATTGCCGGAATTGGAACTGGATTCGTTCCCGCCGCTGCTCGCATTGCCTCCCCCGCCGCTATTTCCGCAGGCGCTCAAAACAACGGAAAACGATAGCAGCAGCGTCAGCAACATAAAACCGAAACTTCTCTTCTTCATTCGTGTCTCCCCTTTAATTTAAAAGTGAAAGATACAAACATCAATTCTGTTTTATTACATAATTTTTGTATCTTTAAGGCGATTATAGGCCCTGTTAAGTCCTATGTCAACGCTTTCAAACAATTATTTTGTAATTATAAAGATTAAAAAAGGCGGTTAGCTACAGTAATCCTGCAACTAACAGCCTTTTATAAAGAGATTTTGTCAGCTTATGAACAGCTTACGAGCAAGCTAATAAGCTGCTTAGGCCTGGGCTCCTTCTTCTTCCTCGGGCACAAAATGCACCTTCATGACCAGATTTTGCTCGTAATCGCCGAACTGCCTGCCGAACAAATTGATCCCGCCCTGATGGACCGCATCCGGCTTGATGCCGATTCTTAAACGGACCTTCGGGCTCTGATCCAGATTCAGCTGGCTGAGGTTAACGGAAGAAACCTTCTCCATGTCCAGCGTCGTCTTCTCCCGGTCGACCTTCCAGGTCTTGAGCAGGCCGTATTGGGTGGACCAGTCCAGCCACCAGGATGGATTTAGCTTGCCTCTGCGGTCGCCGAAGTCGCCCGGGCAGGTCCACATGCCGATCTCGATGCCGTTGATCCAGACGGAAATGTCAGACGGCCAGTTATTGTCGTAATTAGGGGCCTCGGAGCACATCTCCATCGACAGCTCCAGCGCCTCGATGCGCGATCCGGCAGGAATCTCCATCGGCAGCAAATATTCCACATAACCTTTGCGGAACCACATGATCTGGGCGCTGATATGTTTTGGATGATAGAAACTCGCCGGCTCGTCCTCGCGGATGATCATCCCCTCGGCATTGGCCATGCCGCAGGTCGGCACCACCTCGCAGTCACTGTAATGGCCGATCGGCACATCCACCTCATAGACCCTAATGTCGCCTTTGGGAATCGATTTCTCCTGATTTAACGCGATATGAATATCGTCATAATTCCGGCTGCACACCTTCATCGCTCCCCTTGAAGCCGGGAGAAGTTCGGTATTGATCAATTTGGCGGCCTCCAGCACCCGGATGTTGTTGGCCACCGTGGACACCGGAAGCTTGAGCAGCTCGGAAATCTCAATGACATTAAGGTTTTGGGACACCAGCAAACGCAGAATATCCACGCGCGAACGCGTCGATAAAGCATGCGCCACCGTCACCAGCTGTTCGGGATCGTCAAAACTTAGCTCTAACATGACTTTGCACTCCTCTTGAACTCGACGTCTGCTGCTTATCATTTCTAGGTCAAAATACTTCTATGACCATAATACTACTTTAAACCGGTTAACAAAATCAATAATTCGGTAATAAAATGAACTTTTTGTATCAAACAGGAGAGGACAAGAGGAATTTTGGGAAGAAAAAAAGCATTCCGGTTAAGGAATGCTTCAATGAATCAATTATGGAATAAATGAATGAATAGGATGAATGATTGAAAAATCTCCGGTGCCAGCGGCTTGTTAAGAATAACTGATCCTGGAGCGGGTCAACCGGTATTTATACAACTCCGGCAGAACCACGCCGATAAGAACAATGACCACTCCAACCCATTGCAGGACACTTACATGCTCGCCCAGCACAATCGAGGACATCAGCACCGCTACCGGCAGCTCCGCCGCCCCGAGAATGCCGGCCATATCCCCGCCGGTATGAGGGACGCCGACTGCAAACAGCACGGGCGGCAGGAAAGCCCCGAAGAAGCCGAGCAGCAGGCCAAACACGAGCAGCTCGCTCCAGATCAATCCGTTGAAGAGAAACGTTGGCGGGAACAGGATACACAAAAGGACGAAGCCGCCCGTTACCATCCAGGCGCTCCGGTAAGCCGGATGTGCGGCAGGAACGGCCCTGCCGCTAAACAGGACAAACAGCGAGTAGCTTACCGCTGACATCAGACCAAACGCGATGCCCCAAATATTAAACTCGCTCAGCCCCTGCTCCAGGAAACCTGCGGCGAGCAGTGTACCGCCGAACAGCACCAGCAGCGTCAGCAGCGTGACCTTATTAGGCCGCTGGCGTTTGAGCACAGCCTGAATCAATACGCTGATCCAGGTAAACTGGAACAGCAGCAGGATCGCCAGCGAGGCCGGAATGTACCGCAGCGAATGGTAATACACCAGCCCGGTAATGACGGTCGGCGTACCGGCCGCCATCAGCAGCAGGCGCTGCTTCCAGGTCAGCTGCTGGAACCCCCCGGCAGCTGCGGCCAAGACCTCTGCTTGGCCTGCGTTTTTACCTTGACGTTGACGTTGTTGGGCCTGTTCTTCGCCTTGCCCATTACGCCGTCCCGCTTCGCAAGCCTTGCGGCCCTGTCTGAATTTCGTGAAGAAAGCAAGCAGCCAAGACAGAATAAACCCGGTCAAAAGCTGACTTCCCACCACTTCCCCCAAATCATAGCCCTGCCCGTAAGCGAGCACCACTATCGTAGATAAAATGCCGTAACTCATCGCTCCCGCGAGAACGGCAATATAATATTTCATAGATTCGATAACCCCCTGGTAATAAGAATCCAAAACGCAAAAAATCCTAACCCCGCAGCCTGAAAGGAGCGTTAAGCTCTTTTCATAGCTTCGTAGTTAGGAAGTTAAGGCTTCCTGTAGAAACCCTCGCCCTGTGTACACGAATCGGCCTGCGAGGTTATACGAAAGGAATATAGAATAGCTTGCGTTTTTCGCAGCATAAAGTTCAAGCAACAACTTTTCATATATTACATGGCAAGTAAGGAGCTGTCAACCTTCTTCTTCTGGGCGATTTTTTTAATAGGGCAGCTGTTGATTTCTATTCTTGATCCAGGTACGTAATGTTAAACGGTGCATTAGTGATAAACAATACCGTAGCCCCGCCTTCGGCAGCGGCTCCATGCTCGGCCACGATCCCTTCGGGGAACCAGACAAAACTTCCCGGTCCAAAAGAACCTTGGCTGGTATAAAGCGTCCCTTCCAGGACATACATGCCGTGAGACATTTTGTCATGGATATGCCATGGGGTGATAAAACCTTGCGGATAATAGCAATAGTTAATGAGCATGCCCGTGTCAGGATCGTTGAGCAATTTCTTCTCGTACATTCTGATGTCGGTATTTTCCTTGACCAGCTCATCCCACTCCATGTTGTGAATGTCTTTGGCGATGAGCTTGATTTCATTGTGCAGATTTTCCATCATGCTTGTTCCTCCTTGGTAAAATGAATAGTGTTTTGCAGTCTGCAAATACGCTTTAAACAAGGCATACCCCAGCAGGAGTCAGCGCCCTTCCGAAATCGATTTCAAAACTGACCGGCAAGGCGCCGGATATTTTAAGATGGGGGGGTATTCCCTTCGAATATATCGCCAAACCCGGGCGGCGTAACCATCCATTTCGGATTTTTTTGAGCGTACCATTCGGGCGCGAGTGAGGCTGGGCTGCCCGAGGCACAGGCCGTTTTCGAAAAAATAAAGACGTGACCGGCGATCGTTTACAGCGATCTATTAACCGGTCACGTCTAATCTTTTTACCTCTTCATAGATAACTACCGATCCATATCAGATAACGCTCCATATACTCGTTCTATATCCCTGCTTAACTAATCGAAGATTTCCGCTGCTTCAAGTCCTCCAGAATGACCGGGTATTTTTTGTCCAGCTTATACATCCAAAGGAAGATCAAGGTGATGATCCCGATCACCATCGGGATATAGATATTCAAGGCCAAGATCATGGAATTCGCCAAATGGGACTGCGTTGCCGCCCCGCCGACATACCCTCCCAGCTGAAGCAGCCACCCCAGCATGGCTGTGCCGAGACCGGTGCCGACCTTAATGCCGAAGCTCGCGGCGCTGTTCACCAGTCCCTCTGTGCGGACTCCGGATTTCCATTCCCCGTATTCAACGGTATCGTTAACCATCGCATAAAGTACCGCGGTCAGCGGCACCCCTCCGAAACCGCTTACAACACTGCCAATTATAAAGCAGGTCAGGCTATTTGGATTGGTGAGTTTGATAATATTGCCGACCAAACCGAGCAAGCCACCGAAAATCGCGATATTCCGTTTGCCGAACTTCTTAATCAGTGGGGCGATAAACAGCATGCCGATCAAGACCGGAAGCAGTCCCGCCGTGCTAATGATCCCTAAATAACTGGAGTTGCCTAAAATATACTGCGCATAATAGATGCCCGCCCCCTGCAGGCCTGATCCGATATAGGTAAATACGCCGATCAGCAGCATGAGCAGCCAATATTTATTGGAAAACAGCGCTTTGATCCCTACTTTCAAAGGGACGTTGTCTTTGACCTCGCCGGCATTGCCCACCACTTCTTTCGTGTAGCGGAACAGGAAAAACAAAATAACAATCATAACGATGCTGTACAGGACGGCCACCGTCGCCCAAGCAGATTGTCCGCCGCCGAAAGCTTTGACTAGCGGGATGGTCGCCGATGAAGCAATGATCGAAGCCCCGATCGCAAAAAACATCCGGAAAATATTGGCCAGCGACCTGGAATACTGGTTCTGCGTGATTAACGCAAGAAGCGTGTTATAAGGAATATTCGCTGCGGTATAAATCAAGTTCATCAATACATAAGTTGCGGCGGCAAAAACGATCTTGCCTCCCGTGCTCAAACCGGAAGGCACGGAGAACAGCAGAACGGTCGAGATCCCGAGCGGAAGGGCCATCCTGAAGATCCAGGGCCGCGCCTTGCCGTGTTTGGATTTCGTCCGGTCAATGACGATCCCCATGGCGATGTCGCTGATGCCGTCCAGAACGCGGGTCAGCAGCAGCAGAGTACCGACCGCTCCCGCTGCGATACCGACCGAATCCGTATAATAATAGGATAAAAATGTGCTGGTCAAAATCCAGACCAAGCTGTATCCCAGATCGCCTATGCCATACCCCAGCAATCTTCCGGTTTTCAACTGGTCGGATGAGACGTTGTTATTTTGCAGAACCTCTTTGTCCATATATGCTCCCCCTAAACATGCATTCAATCATCAGGTTGTGTGCAGATGGTGGTACAGGGCCCCATAAACATTGGCATCCAGGGACAACGCGCCTTTGTTCACCGGAATCCGGTAATCGTCACGGTCGCCGCCGGTCATTTCGAAAAAGCGGCCCGGTTCGCCCTCCAATACCCGCCCGGTGATTTCATCCAGCTTGCGCCGGATGGTCGCCATCACCAGCTCCTGCTCGCATAAACCGCCGGTGATCACCGTCATTTCCAAGTCCAGCAGCAGCGCCGAATTGAAGATCAGGGCGGCAATCCCTTCGCAGTAAAGCTCAAGCATACCGAGAACGGCCGGGTCTCCTTCCGCGGCAAATTCAAAAAAACGTTGGCCCGTCATCTCCTGAATCGGGATTTGTTTCATGGCGGATAACTGGTATAGCAGAAGAGCAAAAGAAGTGGTGGCACTCGTCAGCTCGGCTTTGCCGCCTCCGTACGCGCCCAGCATGCCAAAAACCATAGCCGCGTTCCGTTTGCTCCCCTCATACAGCTTCCCGTTCAAAATCAGACCGCCGCCCAGGCCGCTGCCCAGCACCAGCACCAGCAGGTTATTGGCTCCCTGTCCCGAGCCTTTCCACCATTCGCCCAGCGCGGCGGAAAAGCCGTCGTTCAGTACCGTAACAGGAAGCCCGCTTCGAGCTTCCATTTCCTGCTTCAGGTTGACGCCCTGCAAAATTTGCGGGATGTAGGCGCGGTAGATGTCTCCGCCCGCGTCCATTCGCCCGTTGGTGCTGATCGCGATGGCGTCGCCGCTGCCGCGGTATTTCGCGACTATTTGTTCCAGATTGGCAAAAAAGGCTCCCGCCGAGTCGTAGACCGTCGGCACTTTCTCCTTGGCGAGAACCTCTCCTTCCGTCGTCATCAATGCAAATTTCGTATTTGTAGCTCCTATGTCAAAAACCAATTTGTTCATCTCGTTTACCGCCTTTAGCTTGCTGTTTAGAGAACTTCCCCGTTGGTGGAAATCACTTGTTTAAACCAGTCGTAGCTTTTTTTCTTATAACGTTTAAGATCCTTCAGATCCGTGTCCGTACGATTCACGTAAATAAACCCGTAACGTTTCTTCATTTCGCCCTGGGAGCTCAAAATATCGATCGGTCCCCAGGTCAGGAAGCCCATCAGATCCACGCCATCTTCGGCCACGGCCAGCTTAAGCTGATTCAGATGTTCGCGGAAATAATCGATCCGGTAATCGTCTTCAACCGTCAGGTCTTGATTCAGCTCTTCATCTACGCCTATTCCGCATTCAATCGTGAACACCGGGAGGCGGTAACGTTCATGAATTTCTTTGACCGTCAGCCGGAGACCGACCGGATCAATGGCCCAACCCCACTCGGTGACCTCGAGATATTCATTTTTGACCGGTACCTGGAACAAACTCATCAGGATGGAAGCTCCGTCCGTGTTCAATCCGGCTTTAATGGTGGCAGACTGATAATAGCTGTGAGAGAGAAAATCCATTTTGCCTTGTTTGAGGTAATCCAGATCCTCCTGTGTGAATGGCGGCGTGCTTCCCGTCCGTTCCCATTCGGCCAGAAGATCCGCCGGGTATTCGCCGTAGGCCAGGATATCCAGCGTCTGATAGTTATAGTTCCGGTTGCCGCGTTCCGCCGCCAGTACATCCTCCGGCTTGCAGGTAGCCGGGTAGACCGGCATAAAGTTCACCATCCCGCCTACCTGGGCATGAGGTGCATATTCGCGGGCCAGATGCACAACGGATGCAGAAGCAAGGAAGATGTGATGCATACAAATGGCCTGCTGTCTGTTTTTCTCCTCTTTGGACATCGATTCCGGCAGATAATAGGTTTGCATCAAAGCAGCGGCATTCTGCTCGTTAAATGGAAGGTAATATTTCACGCGTTTGCCGAAACGCTGAATGACGGTTTGGGCGTATTTTTTGAAGCCTTCGAGGGTTTCTCTTCCCACCCATCCGCCGTATTTCTGCATCAAAGCAAGCGGCATATCAAAATGGTGCAAACAAACGACCGGCTCAATGTTGTATTTCAAGAGCTCGTCGATCACATTTTCATAAAATTGAAGCCCTTCCTCATTCACTTCGCCTTCCCCGTCCGGCAAAATGCGAGCCCAGCTCAGCGAGAAACGGTATGAGTTGAAACCCATGCCGGCGAACAAAGCGATGTCTTCTTTATATCGATGGTAGAAATCAATCGCGACCTTCCAGTCGGAGCCTGATTTGGTTTTTTCCTGTACATCATAAGTGGTCAGCCCTTTCCCGCCTTCGTTCCAGGCTCCCTCTGTCTGCATGCTCGAGACGGAACCGCCCCATAAAAAATTCTCCTTAAATACGCTCATGTCCAATCCCCTTTTCCTGAAAAATTTAACTTCCGGCAGCCCGTCAAAGTGACCCGCCGCCGTAATTGTAAGCGGTTATATTGCCATATTAGCAATCGTGCCGCATAATAGTTGTAATATTTTAAGGTTTATAACACGATTTCAAGGAGGTAAATAAGGATGAGCAGACGACAAGCCGAGCTTGCCATGAAACAGATGCTGATGTCCGGGTACGGGCATTATTCACGGGCCGAAGAAAATAAAGCCTTTAACGCCTTTCTTAAAGGCATCGATACGCAGTTTGAGTATTCCTGGTCGGAATTCCCACTTGCCCAGCAGCCCTTGCGCGCCATCAAAAACCACCTGATCTGTTTTGTCGCCGTCACCTGCCGTTATGCGGCGGACTTGGGCGCCGACGATGAACGCTGTTATGCGCTGAGCGATTACTATATCAATGAAATTGAAAACCGGGCGGATATTCAGAACTGGAAGGATATGATTCTGGAGATTTCGCAGCATTACGTCGAACAGGTCCGTCTGGGCAGCGAAAAGAAATACAGCCTGCCGATCCAGAAAGCGGTCCGGTATATCCGGCAGCATCTGTACGAGACCTGCCGGCTGCAGGACGTCGCGGCCGCAATCGGCGTTCATCCCAGCTACCTTTCCTCGCTTTTTAAGAAAGAGACCGGGGTTTCGCTGACGCATTTTGTAAGGGAAATGAAAATGAACGAAGCCAAAAACATGCTCCGCGACGGGGAATATTCAGAATCCGAAATTGCGGAAATGCTGGGGTATCAAAGCTTGTCTTATTTCTGCAAGGTATTTCGGGAGGTTCATTCGTGCAGTCCGCGGGAGTTTGCGATGGGGGAAATGGGATTGGCAGGTGAACTATCAACTTAGAATTTCATTAATTGGATTAAAAGTATAATTTCGCTGTGATCAGAGTGACCATTTATTTAAAAGGAGGGAAAAGAAAAGGAGTTGTTATATTAGCAATTGCATCCATGCTGCTCGTATGCGTTATAGCACTGTCTTAAACGATTCTTCATCCCAAGCTAAACCATCTGATCCAATCGTCGATCGTTTAAACCCTGTCGATAATCCCGCTAGTGATAAAGAAAGAAACGATGTGAAAAGAGATTCCCTGAATGGGAATATGGAAAGCGCTTCCCCTTTGAAATAAGGCCTCCACTGCTTCCAGCAAGTTCAATTTGATGATCTCCGCTAAGTCTCTTATCTTCAGCCCTACTTGCTTTATTAAATGGGGCTTACTCCATTTTAAGCTGATGTAGCTGCGTAAAGGCCATAACTGCGTAAAGCTATAATTAATAATATGAATTGCTGATTGCCTGGAAAGAAGTTAAAAAGTAATACTTCAAATCCCTATGTACGCACATGAGGTGAACCAGGGCAGTTTGAAGATAATCCATGGAGCTAATCGATCCACGCACCTGCGTGAGGTGCGACTACGTGGGTGCAGCTGGAATCTATTAGGTTTTATGCATTTCAATCCACGCACCTACGTGAGGTGCGACATTCGTTCGCGTATTCGTACACTGCGTCGTCCGATTTCAATCCACGCACCTACGTAAGGTGCGACGAGGCGTGATGGACTTTCTCACCGGCGTGTTTACAGGATTTCAATCCACGCACCCACATAGGGTGCGACTTACCCACTGGCCATTGCTAGTTTGAATCGTATTCCGATTTCAATCCACGCACCCACATAGGGTGCGACTCGACTTTTCCTATTTTTCGAGGATACGCATTCCAATTTCAATCCACGCACCCACATAGGGTGCGACCCGGAAGTAAATAATAACCATCGGCCTGTTTAGTACGATTTCAATCCACGCACCCACATAGGGTGCGACATTGTGGTGGCTGACCTGGATGCGGTCAGCCTGCAATTTCAATCCACGCACCCACATAGGGTGCGACGCCATTTCCAACTCCGATGTATAGCCGTTGTTTATTTCAATCCACGCACCCACATAGGGTGCGACGGACGCGGAATCAACGCTTCAATGACTCGGATAAAATTTCAATCCACGCACCCACATAGGGTGCGACATTGTCTCCAAGTATAAGAGCTTTTTTTATGTTGGATTTCAATCCACGCACCCACATAGGGTGCGACGCTGACGTTCACGGCTCAATTATCATATTCGATATTTCAATCCACGCACCCACATAGGGTGCGACACGTTATTGAGATTTTGGACGTAGCGGACAGTCAAATTTCAATCCACGCACCCACATAGGGTGCGACCCTATATCGCGGAGGGCTACGGCGTAGGAATAACCATTTCAATCCACGCACCCACATAGGGTGCGACCCGATATCCAGGCGCAGATTGACGCAGCAAAAGTGATTTCAATCCACGCACCCACATAGGGTGCGACTACATTCTCGAACGCGCCGTTCCAAGTGAAAATATTTCAATCCACGCACCCACATAGGGTGCGACGATGACAACGTTTTAGATACGATTAACGCGATCATTTCAATCCACGCACCCACATAGGGTGCGACGTGCGTACGGCAATTTAACGGGCGACAACCGGTTGATTTCAATCCACGCACCCACATAGGGTGCGACGTACGAAAGCGTGGATAATGCGGCCTTGACACGAATTTCAATCCACGCACCCACATAGGGTGCGACAGCGATTCTTAACAAATTAAGGGTAAAAATCGCATTTTTGAACTCAACTTGTTCCAAAATCAATCTTTTCCCATAAGATATTTGTTTATTTTTACCATAAAATGAAATTAATCATGTTTTTCTTGGTGCGAATCCCCCAGGGAAATCATGTTCGCTTCACATTCGCACTATAAAATCAGGGGTCCTTCCAAATCAAGCGAAGTCTTGATTCCTACATGTTCTACTTTATTTTTGTATTGGTTCCCAAGCTGATAAAATCGCAGGCTGTCTTGCTCTGGATCAATCAACTCAATTAACCTGAGTTTAAGCGCTGCCCATTCTGCAGCATCTACGATGCATTCGAACACAGAATTTTGCACGCGCTGGCCATAATTTTGGCATACTTTAGCCACCTGCCGCAGTCTTCTTTGTCCTGAGGAGTCAACGGTTCTAACATCATAAGTAATGACTACCATCATCGTCCAACACCTACTTCCACAAAAATGGAGGATATTCATCCAGATCGCCGCGCAAATAACGCGCCAGCAGCAGGGCTTGAACATGCGGTACAAGTCCCCAGGAAATATTTTCTCCCAAATAAGGATGGGTGATCTTGTCCTGTTTTCGGCTTTGCCAAGCAGTCAGAAACTTTTTACGGCCTTCTTCCGTCAAGAGGACGGCTCCGTTTTCTTTACGTATAAAATCTCCTGAGTTCAATACCTTTTTATTGATCAGCGACAAAACAAACCGATCGGCATAAATACCCCGCAGCTCCTCCATAACATCCAAGGCCAAGGAAGCTCGTCCCGGGCGGTCACGGTGCATAAAACCTACATAAGCATCAAGCCCCACACCTTCGAGTGCGGAAGCCATATCATTTGCGAGTAAAGTATAAGCCAGAGACAGCATAGCATTGACGTTATCCAAAGGCGGTCTGCGAGAACGGGTATGGAAGAAAAAATCCTCTTTCTGCTGCAGAATCATGGAATCGAGAAATTTATTATAGCTGACCGCTGCTTGCCCTTCCAGCCCTCTTAACCGTTCCAGTTCCTCGCATTCGCGGATACCCAGCATCAACCCGGACAAGTGGAGTGAAGTCTCCTTAAATTGAGCCACATCAATGCGCAGAGGATAATCCCGGGTCATTCGCTCAAGCATCCATTTATGGTTATACACTTTACCTAATATAAAATTGCGAGCCACCCTGGCCGATAAGGCCTCATCCTCTGAGATGGCATACTGCTTTTTCCTTAGAACTACATTTCCCCTGCTTGCTCCAATTACTCTCGCCAGAAATCTCCCATTTATCGTCATAAAGACAATAGAAATATTCCGTTCTGCACAATATCCCATAAGAGCCGGACTGGCTCCCGTGTAACCAAAAGAAACAATAGATTCGAGGTTATGCAGCGGCAGCCGTCCCAGCTTCTCCTGCTCTTTCAAAAGAACAATATTGTCGCCATCCAGCGATAAATAAACGTCCGGCTGATTAATGAACAAAGTGTTCAGCAGCTTCTTCATTCCTTCATTTTCCCTTCGATATAGCTTTTGACCGAACGCTTGTTCAAAACCTCCGGCAGGCATACCGATTTCAAAGAACAGCTGTTGCAAAAAGATCCTGTTTTGACTTTAGGCGTGTACCTTCTGTCATAATAATCTCGCATTTCTAACAAAATGCTTCTTACCCGATCCTTTAGTTCAACCGTTAACGGCACCTCAACCCGATGTTTGATCTCATTGTAGAACATGAAGCCAACCGGAACAGGACAAAGCAGCATTTCCTCCAGACAAATCGCCTGCGCTGCAAGCTGTAACAGGTCCGCTTCATTTTTTTTGGGCTTGCCCCGTTTATATTCCACAGGACAAGCCTTGTATTTTCCTTCCGCTCCGCTAATTTCAACGCCATCATCATCCTGAGTAAACTCAACCACGTCGCAGATGCCTGTCATTTTCAATTCGTCGGACTTAACGGGTAATGCTCGAACAACGAGCTTATCCCCGCGTTTCTCTCTGACAAACGGCTGGTCCGCTTTGCGGTGAAGATGCTGTCCTTCAATCGTACGCACATTCTCTTCCCACTGCTGCTCGATATGGATGAGTGCCCACTGTCTTTTGCAGAATTGGAAGTGTTGAATACCAGACAGCATCAAATAATCATCGTCGTGATTAGCGTCCATCCAGAACTTCGACCTTTAACCCATCAAGTTCATAGACCTCGACAGCATAGTCCTCAAATTCTCTTGGTTCTTCCTTTTTGGATCTGATTTGCAGCGAACGGTGTACTTTAGCCGATGAATATTGCCCCAATTTGGAGTCATGCTCCCACCAGTACACCTTATGCACTTCCATGCTGCCTTCAGGTCTAGCCGAAGATAAGTCATTCTCAAACAAGGTCAGGAGCGCCTCTTTGACTTTATCTGCATCTTCGTTGGTAAAGCCGGTTTTCTCCGCAAGCTGCGTGTTGATGCTGCCATAAAAAACATACAAACCAAAATCAACGCGATGCTTCATCCCCATTGTATCCGAACCCCGGTCTGAGCCTGGCTCTGAATTCACGCTTTTGGTGATTTGCATGCTGGTAATATCAATCGGGTCCACACTTCGAGCGGTATGAATGGATACCGGACCTCTTACGCCAACGGAAACGCCGCTCCCGCTGCTAGTCCCTTTAAAAGCAAACACTTGTCCAAAGCTGCGAACGTCGATCCATTCCTGACAAGCAACTTTGGCAAATTCATCACCTGATACTGACTTAGGTTTCAGGATTTCACTAAGTTTGGAGTTGCCCGCTGCACGTTCTCGCAAACTGCCGTATTCATCCGTCTTGCGATCGTTGGATTGTACAAAAATAGCTTCGCCCATATCCTGCAGCCGATTCCGGATCTTCCGTTTGAGTGCTACATCGGAAATTTCTCCGTAGCCGTCATAATTTTGTCTTGGACGGTTCCCGTTTAACGGGTCGCCGTTAGGATTTGCACTGGTCACCGACAGAACAACAGCAAAATCAATTTTATGATCCAAACTACTCATTCCAATCACTCCTCAATATGGGTTTCTTCCGCTTCAGCGGCATCGTCACGATTTTTGCCTTGATATAGAGCGTGTCTCTGACTGTAAAAGCCCAGCAGATATTTACCAGTTAACGGTTTGTTGTTAAAATCCTCCGGCTTAAACTTAAATCCGATTTCATCGATGATTTTTGTCCAGTAGGTAGCTGCTGCTCCCAAACGGGCTTGATAAGGCTGCAAGCTTTCTTGAATAACTCGCCAAGTGCGCTCCGGATGCTTGGAAAAAGCATTCATATACCGTATAGCGTTAGTAGCCCTTTTCTCCTCTTTACCAAGCGCACGTCTTTCCAGCACATCTGCCACAGCCAGCATACGTCCAAACAAGTAGCTGCGGTCGTCGTTATTTTCATCCAGCGCCAAGCCGATCCCCTCCTTTTTATCCGATAAATGTTTATTGATTAAAGCGCAGGCAATACTAAGCGTTTTCTCCCATTCCCAGTTCTCCAGGGCAACAGGGTTGGAGGCCCGGTTGATGACACTGTTAATAATATCCTGAGGAATTCTTGTACCATCTACAATACAAGGAAGCATACGCTCCATCAGCCCTTTAACAATCTTGTCGCCTGCTCGAGGCCCATAAGCCGCAAAAGCAATGTCCCGGGTGGCTGGAGCTCCAAAGAAAGCAACAAAATCGCCTTGTGCATTTTTCCGGTAACGATGCAGCCAAGCACAGGAGGTGTGCCACTCAGCGAGCTTGTCCAAATACAGCTCCTTGTTCATATTCCTGAAATACAAGACCGCCATACGACCCGTTGTTGCAGAATCCAAGACCAAAATGTTAACTTCCGGTTGAAAATGATCCTTAGTCTTGTCTCCCAGCTTATTTTTGTACCCATCTAAGGCCTTGGAGACTTCACGGGCCAAAGCTTCGTTCGTGTTGGACATACGAGCTACTTCCGGCATCGCTTCCGGATCAAGTGCAAAGGTATCCTCTGCCGGATCAGGGATATAGAGTGAATCGTTGCCCCAAACCAGGAATACCCGGTCATCAATCGTTTTGCCCTGACGGTTAATCAGCCATTTTAAGGCATTATGTGCTTTCTGCGATACTTCATAGCTGATGCTAGCCGCATCATGGCTCTGCACAAAACGTCCGCGAAACGTAAAGCCCGTATCATCGTTTGCCGAGATGAGCTTGGCTTTGTCAGCCGCATTGCGAATTTTGTTCGCATGCCGGTCGGTACTGGGAAGCTTTTTCCCCGTCACATAACAAAGATCTTCATCGCCAAGCCGCTCCCCATAGTAAGCGATAAAAGAATCATAAACTTCCTTATCCTTCCAAACATCGTCAAGCTGGCGAGTTGGTGAATAGACGTTAAAACGCACAAAAGCACTTGTCTGGTCCCCAGCTACAACACCAAAAATAGTCGGCTTCTCTGGATAAAGCGTTTCGTACTTTTTATCCCATTTCTCGATTAAACGATTGTTCTCATCTACAGCCAGGACAGGGGTTGAACTCAAACTTACTAAATCTCGAATCAACGTCCTTTGCCGAAGATAACGATAAATCGCGATTACTTTAGGATGTCCATAAGGAGATTCCGCCCAATTTTGCAATTCGTGTATGTAAGTTTCAAAAGGCTCTTCTCCTTTGACCTGGCCGCCATAGGCTACAAAATCACCAGCGACATAACTCAGCTTGTCATGCAGTGGATAAGGCGAAATTACGGCTCCCGCCCGGCTTGCCGATTTCTCCGTGCAGGGAATCAAGGTGCTTGCATCACTTTTGCCAATGACTTTCGCTGAATGGAACTCTCCATTCTCTGTAACCAGGACTTCAATGTGGGCATTCTGCGTGGTATGCGAGACAGGCAAAAGCGTATATTCTCGTTCATTTCTAAGCGCCGTCTCGCCAACGTGGTCCAGGTTGGATTCATAGGTTTCATACAGGCTAAGCAGCCAGCTCATCGGTTCTCCTCCTCTCCCCAACTGGCTAACAATTGTTCTGCCGACTCCACATTCGACTCGTTGAACAACTTAGGTTTCATTTCGGAAATCACGCGAACCTGCGTACATTCCTCCGGTCTTGGAAACGTAATAACTCCATCCTTCATCACCGGCTGCCACAGCCGGACCTCCATTTGGTTCCTGCCGGTTTCGTCCGGATAATTGATGCCGTGTACCATCGTCCCCAGATGAATCTCACCGTATTTGTCGTAAAAGCTCTCGCCCTCACCAAATACGCAAGGTTCTACGTACCCTTGACACTCCCGTGTACCGAGGAAAATATCCCTGCGCCCGCCGGCCTGGACACTCCGCTTAAGGATGTTGTGATGCTTATTTTCGTTGCGGTCAAATTCCATATCCGGGCGATTCATATTGAACTCAAAGTGACATCTCACTTGATAATGCACGTCTTTCAAATAGGTATAATTCGCAAGCGTATTCCCGCCGCTGTAATCGATAGGACGAACCCCTTTAGACTCCATGCGGATTGCGTTCATGACCCGGATCTCATCGATAATAAAAAGGATAGTAGGTTTCCAGTAAATACTCTCGACGATTCCCTTTATCGCCTGAAAGGTTGGAACCTGGTAACTCAACTTCTCACCGCCAAGCTTCGTCAGCGGGTCAGTAAATAAGGCGTAATCACCATATACGGAGAATTCCACGCTGTTTCGGATCATTTATAATCACCTCCTTTAAAAGAAAACTTATTAAAACATCTGCAATCCAGCCCAGCTCTCATTTTCCAAATCCAGTCCATACTCCTCGTTGTACGCTCCATCTTTCAGCACCAAAATCTGTCCGTCGAAGCATCTTTCCAAACCTCCGCTGCGGTCAAGAGCTTGAAGCTCATGGGGATAGAGATTGATCGTATATTGCTGTGCTTTACGCATTAATCTGCCGAAGTCCTCAATACGCTCTGCTCCGTTTAATTCAGCAATGATCTCATTCCCTTCTTCATAAGGGACAATAACCGATGTAGTAAGGTCTTCGATCACTTGAAAATGTTCAGCTGCCGTACGGTAGCTGTTAACTAGAAAGAGAGGCGGTCTCTTTTGATAATTAAGGCAGTAGTTCTGAAAATAGTTATTCTGTGGATATCCGGCAAAGAGAAGTTCTGTCATATCGACATCTAGCTTTGAAACCGGAAAATTTAATTGCGCTTGGACATCGGTATAAAATTTTTGAAAATAAAAAGTCATCGCTTGGACTGACAGCAGATGACCTCCATGGCTGTCCGCATCTCGCTGCAAGTCAACAAGCATACGCTTTGTAATATCTTTGCCTATGCGGATCTCATCCAGATGCTTCAGGTTTTCTTCCGCATGGTCAATCACATATACCTGCTGTAGCGCATCTTCACCATGCCGGTTGCATCTTCCGGCCGCCTGGGCAATGGAATCCAGTCCGGCCAAAGATCGAATGACGCATTCAAAGCTGACATCGACCCCGGCTTCGATGAGCGGCGTGCTGATACAGACGATCTTCTCTTTATTTTTCAAGTGGACTCGAATCTGGTTTAGAATCTGCTTTCTATGAGCTGCGCACATGGAGGTGCTCAAGTGGTAGACGGGCATGTCCGGTAGCTCAATTAGGAGTCGTTGGTACAAATCCTTAACCACCATTTTCGTATTCAAAATGATTAACAGATTCCTTTTCTCATCCAGTTTGTTTCTTATAAAATCTGTTAGTTCTTGATTCGTATAAGTCCCGTTTAGAGTTTCATCCCGGATCTCTACACGTTTAAATTCCGCAATCACCTGATCCAAATTCTGAATCATCTCCGCATCCGGGTTAATGTGCAATTCATGCTCGACAAAATCCAATGCAGGCTGAGTTGCTGTGCATAGAACAATGCTGGAATGACCGTAGTCCTTTAGAAAGTTCAAAGCTTCATTAAATAAAGAGACGCAAGACACGGGAACCTTCTGAACCTCGTCAAAAATAATGACTGCCTCGCTCAAGTTATGCAATCTTCGAATGTTTCTGCTGCCTTTGGCGAAAAACACGTTTAAAAACTGCACCATTGTCGTGAAAATTACTGGTGAATCCCAGTTATCTTTGGCCAGTTTCAGCTTTTGGCTTGTGTTCACAAACCCATCCTCTAGTTCATCGTCCTTGTCGATCTCTTCGGCCACATTGGAATGATGCTCTAGAATATGGACTTCATCTTGCAAAATCCGGCGCACTTCAGCTGCGTTTTGTTCAATAATGGTGGTGTAGGGAAGCACATAAATAATATGTTTTTTCCCATTGTTAGCAGCGTGTTTGAGGGCATAGCGGAGACTGGCTAACGTTTTTCCGCCTCCAGTCGGGATAGATAGGGTATAAATGCCTGACGACTTGTCTGCAAACTTGTCGCACTGTTCCGACATTTCGCTTCTTAAACGGTTAATAGAAGAATTGGAACCAGGTCTGCTAGCCAGTGTCTGGACTTCGGCCATCAGTTTATCATAATAACTTTGAAACAGTTCCTTAGCAGGAGGGTTACTCTCTTCTTCAGCACTGACTTGATCCTCGAACCGCCGCGTATTAGTACGATCCCCATCAATCAGAGAGCTAAAAACAAACTTCGTTAAAAACATATATTTAGCTTCCGGACTGAAAGACGAAGGAATAGATAAAAACCGTCGCAGTTCCAGCACGGCCTTGTCAACATACGCCTGGAACTCTTCTTTGTTCATTACCTGTTCAAAGAACAAGGCTACACTTCGGTCATAGTCGATAATATCCTCTTTGTCCCTGACCCGCCGCAAATAGGGAGACTCCAAATCTGGATTCAAATAATCATGCAAATAAGAATGGTGCGAGATAATCGCGTTACCTACGACTTCAGCTAATATCCCTCTTTCCCGGTCAATCCGCCCTGTATGAAACTCGTTATAAAGAAGTCTGCCACCTGCTGTAGAATGGTCAATGCTGCCCCGCTTAGGAGGAGCCTCGGGATGAGCAACCGCTTCAATGAGATAATCTACAAAGGCCTTCGTAAATTTCCCCATATCGTGAAGTAGACCGGCAAGACCGCTAATATGGGCAACCCCGATCTTTGCCCCATAAGATTCTGCAAGAGCTTTTACTTCCAGCAAATGTGCCTTAAGCAGCTGATTCTCTCCGTCACTTTCACGTATATGAGCTATAAATTTCATACTCCGCCTCCTCTATAAACAAAAATAGTTCAAACGACATATCTAATCGAGGTGATGAGCGCTCCCAAAGAACTATATAAATATTTCTGCACAGGATCTTATTTTCCTTTCCAAAATTCTACAACTTTCTATTGTTTATTACTTTTTTTGAAGTGATTTAGTATTCGGCAACTAAAGGCCTTTATATAGGCATAAAAAAACAGGTCCTAAGAGAATTTCTTAGACCTGTAATAAAGTTGATTTACAAGAGTATTTTTTCGCAATCCGAGTTCAATAGGCATTTCAATCCACGCACCCGCGTAGGGTGCGACGCGCTTTTTACAAATATTGATGTAAAAAAGCCATGAATAAGCATGAATTTTCTTTCAATCAAAGTATAAGAGATAGATTAATGGAAATGCAATTCATGTATATACAAATAATGTAATTTATTTTGGTGCGAATCCCCCTGGAAAATCATGTTCGCTTCACATTCGCACCGATGTTTTTCTATCGACAACTAATCAATCCCAAATTAGCTCGTGCTTTCTTTCTGCCAGGAATTTACCTATCTAATAAGTCTTCTTACTGCAACCCCTCAGCTTTTCTTACACGAAAAAGAACATGTTCACTCAATGGATTACTTCCATCGATCCTTGGATGACGGAACATTTTAACGAAGCTCATGCCGATTTTCAACATCACATTTTTGGAAGGCTGATTGATATCGGCTGTAAAACTATAAACTTCGTCCAAACCTAATGTGTTAAACCCGTAGTCCAGGCAAGCAGCTGCTCCCTCGGTCGCATAACCTTGCCCCCAGGCCTCCTTTTTTAATCGCCAACCAATCTCGATGCAAGGCGTAAAATCAGCTTCAAAGGCTGCCCTGTGAAATCCTATGAATCCTATAAATTCATTGTTTTCCTTTACTTCAACAGCGTACAGCCCAAAGCCGCATTCTTGAAACTCAGATTTTATCGTTTTATAAAACAGATTTGTTTCCTCCACAGATAAAGTTTTGGGAAAATACTTCATAACTTCCTCATCTGCATTAAGTCGGCTGAAAGGTTCTATATCGGTCTCCTTCCAATCTTGGAAACGCAATCTGGAAGTTTCAAAATAGATCATTTTCTTCAACCTCTCCTCCATTACTTCAACTCAATAGAGTAAAAGAAAAAGATCGCCTTATCTTGCCCTTTTGGCCAGGATATTGGAGATCTTTTTTAATGTTCCGGCATACCACGGCCAGATTTACCCGTTGCATCATCCGTTTCCATTGACTCTGCGGTACTCAAGGTTGTTTTCCATGACGAGGGCGGCGGTGCCGATAAAAAACGCGTTTCCAGGGAACTTTGAACGTGCAATCCGGACTTTACGGCGATTGCCCGCAGCGATCATCCGGCTATTTACCTCCTGCTCAAAATACTGGAACAGATGGTCTTTTGCAAACCACAGGTCGCCTCCGATAAAAATACACTCCGGGTCATATAGATGTACAATGTTGATCAGGCCGCTCACAAGATATCGGTTCATCCGTTCCAATGCTGCGGAGCAGACCGGGTCACCGGCTTCTGCCTTTATCAGCAGCTGCATCCAATCCATATCGTGCGGCGCGCCGTTCTTATGAGCCCAATTGAGGGTTGCGCGTACACTGCTCATGGCCTCCAAGCAGCCGCGCTGTCCGCATGCGCATAATTCACCATCGGTCAGCACAATCATATGACCGATAATTGAAGCCAGCCCGTTCGTGCCGCTGTACAGGCGCTGATTGATAATGACTCCCCCGCCGATACCGGCTGTTACACCCACGTATACAAAATTGTTATACAGCTGTCCGCCTCCGTAATACATCTCTGCAAGCGCAGACACTGCCATATCGTTCTCAATATAAACAGGGAGATTCCACCGTTCCTTCAGCCGGGGAACAATATGGATCATGTCAATGTTAAAATCAGGGGGATCAACGATGACTCCCTCCGCCATATTGATTGGACCAATACTTGCAATTCCAATGCCCCACACCTTCTCAAAGGGTACATTTTGCAGTATGACTTCGCACATGGCCAGCAAGCCGTTTATAAAGCTGTCCTCGGTGGTAAATTGCCCGATCGGAACCTGGTTATGAAGAACAATGGCACCGGTCAGGTTTATAATTCCGACTTGCAAAGAGTCCCGTCCTACGCTAATGCCCAGGGTCAACAAACTATCGGGGACCACTTCCAATAATGTCGGGCGCCGTCCGGCGGTTGATGTGGTAGTTCCGCATTCGCGTACGATCCCCTCCTGCAAAAAATCAGCAATCAGCGAAGTGATGGTCATTTTGCTAAGCTGGGTTTGTTTGCTCAACTCAATCCTGGATATTGGGCCGCATGTTGCGATGGTTTTTAAGATGAGAAACTTATTGGTTTCGGTCATATTCTGATGATTTACGCCCCGCATTGATGCCATCTCCATATGTATTCATAATATTTATCCGGTTACATCTTGAAAGTATATGATTCGTATTATATCACATGAACTCTGAATTTGGTAAAACTACGAATCTTTTACCAGTATAACAGCATTTTATACCACTAAATAAACTAATAGTAAATTTAAATTATTAACTGTAATTATTCGAATTAAATCTACATATAAGGCGAAAATTTTGAGGTTTAAAAACAATAAATATTAGGTTGACACCGTTATGTAAGCGGTTTTATAATCCGATTAGTAAGAAATAATTACTAAATGTTATTTCTTTACGTAATCGCAGCTATAGGCCAAGCGATCCGGAATGAACTTACGGGGATTCGAATGGAGTGATGGATGTTGCTATGCGGATAGGAGTAGATATTGGCGGTACTAAGGTATCCTGTGCACTGGTAGGAGAGAACAAAACCATTCTTTCAAAAGTAAGCTTTGATACAGGGGGTGGACGGCCATATACAGATGTGCTGCATGATGTCGCGAATTCGGTTTATTCTGTTCTGGACCAAACCGGATACCGGCTCGATGATGTTGAAGCGATTGGTCTTGGCTGCCCGGGAATATTGGATCAGCAAAAGGGTGAAGTTATTTATTCCAATAATATTGCCTGGGAGAACGTACCGCTTGTAAAGACACTGCAGAAATATGTGCCAAAGGAAATCTATGTGGACAACGACGCCAATTGCGCTGCATTGGGAGAGTATCTTTGTGGAGCGTCCCAAGGGACAAGTTCATCGATTACAGTTACGCTGGGCACTGGCGTTGGCGGGGGAATTATACTCGGGGGACGCATCCATAGCGGATTTAACTCGGCGGCCAATGCAATCGGACATATGGTCATTGTGTCCGGGGGGATGCCCTGCACCTGCGGGCGAAAAGGATGCTGGGAATCCTATGCCTCCATCACTGCGCTGGTTCGTATGGCTGAGGAGATGGCAGAGCAATTTCCGGATTCCCTTCTGGCTGAGGTCAAGAAACGCTCCGGCCAATTCAACGGAAAAAACATCTTTGATGCCGCCAGGCAAAACGATCCGACTGCCTTAAAGCTGCTGGACCAATACTACTATTTTGTGTCGGAGGGGATCATCGACCTTATTAATGTTTTTCAACCCCAGATGATTGTGATTGGCGGCGGAATCAGCAGCGAAGGCGACTATCTGTTATTGCCCATCATTGCCAATGTCAAAAAGGGAGTGTACTGCAAGCAGGTGCCGCTGCCGCAAATTACGATCGCCAAACTGAACAATGATGCCGGAATCATTGGCGCGGCTTACTTGAAAGGGTATCAGGCAACTGCCGTGAGCCAAGGAATTTAACGCTGATTGAAATTAACCATATGCTCATGCTTCCGAAGCCAGTTTTGTTCGAAGTCAATTCAGGAAGCTTGGGCTCACAAAACTAAGCCCATGCTTCCGAAGCCAGTTTTGTTCGAAGTCAATTCAGGAAGCTTGGGCTCACAAAACTTTAAGGAGGATGATTCAATGTCTGGCAAAAAAACGCTGTCCCTAATTCTTGCCGTTTTCCTTATGACGGGTATCCTTGCCGCATGCGGTGGAGGCAATACCGCCGGAAACGCCGAAAATTCGGCTAAAACCGGGAATACGCCTGCCCAGACCAGCGGAAAAGTAGAATTTTGGCTGGATAAACTGGGTGATGCTGAAAAGGCTGCTCGCTTGTCCGAAGCCTGGAAGAAGGATTCGGGGATCGATGTCGTGTTCACCAATTATCCTGATGTAGCGGCCTATCAGACTTCTATACAGCAAACGATTGACGATCCCGGTGCTCCGGGCCTGTTTACCTGGTGGAGCGGCCCCCAATTGGAGACTCTGGCCAAAAACGGCAAGCTGGCTGATCTGTCTGCGGAGTGGGATAACTACATAGCCGACGGAGTTTCCGCTGATGTCAAGGAAGCCTTCACGGTGGACGGAAAGGTCTACGCCGCTCCTTACAGTCTCCGCTACACGTCCTTACTTTATAATGTGAAAGTCTTTGAGGCTGCCGGCGTGGCTGTTCCCACCACATTCGACGAATTTCTGGATGCTTGCGAGAAGATCAAGGCCAGCGGCGTCACCCCCATCGGCTTGAAAAATGATTCTTGGGCCAGCTTCATTTGGTTCCAGCAGTTGATTGCGGCCTATGATCCTCAGCTTTATTCAGATCTCTGTGATGGCACCAAACCCTATACAGACGATGCTGTGAAGAAAGTGATGGCGATCTGGAGAGAGATGTTTGATAAAGGTTATTTTGGAGAACCCATTGTCTACAGCGACCTCCATAAAGAGTTTGCTACAGGCGTCGTCGCCATGATGTTGGAGGACAGCCCTACCGTAACCGATTTACAGAGCGATTACGGCATGGAGCCCGGAACCGATATTGACGCCTTTGTCCTTCCCAGCATGAATGGCGGGAAGGGTACCATCTTCTTTGAAGCCTCACCTATTGTGGTCACTGAGGCTAGCGCTTCTAAGGAGCAGGCTCTTGCCGCTCTGCGCAGCTTCTACAAACCTGCCACCCAAACTGTGATGGTCAACGACCACGGCATTGCCAACATAAGTACGATATCCGTGGACAACCAGACCATTCGGCATATTTTGGACATGACTGGAGATTCTGCCCATTACCAGCTCATGCTCCGCTTTTATGAGAATACTCCCGAGGATTTACGCAATACCGCCCTTGATGAACTCTCTCGCTTTATGTACAGCGGCGCGGATATTGACGATGTGCTGAATGCCATTCAGGCCAAGGCGGACAAAGTCTTCGGCTAAATTCCGAATGACCGGCGGACAAGAGAGCAGTCTATCTGCTGCCCTCTTGTCTTACCGGCTCACAAAATACAAACGGCTTTACAGCCTAAGCGTAAGCTTCCGAAGCGAGTTTTGTTCGATGCTCATTCAAGAAGTAACGCTCACAAAACTAAGCGCATGCTTCCGAAGTGAGTTTTGCTCGAAGCCCATTCTGGAAGTAACGCTTACAAAACTAAGCGTAGGCTTCCGAAGCGAGTTTTGTCCGAAGCCCATTCTGGAAGTAACGCTCACAAAACTTTAGGGAGGGGGGTTCCTTTGAAGAAGATCAATTTCGCCTGGACTAATTATCTCTACCTGCTGCCCGCGGTTTTACTGGTTGCCGTCTTCTTTGTCACGTCCATTGTGTATACCATTCGTCTCAGCTTTTATGAATACGACGGATTTTCAACCATGCGGTTTGTGGGATTGGAAAACTACCTTTATCTGTTCCGGGATGCAAATTTTAAAATATCATTAATGAACACCGTTATCTGGGTTGTGTTTTCCCTTTTATTCACGCTGGCGCTTCCGCTGCTGTTGGCCATTTTGATTACCAACAGCTCCTGGGTCGGCGGGTTTAAAAATATTTTCTACTATCCTACTGCCCTGTCTAGCACCATAGGGGGCATTATCATGGTGGCCATTCTCTCCAAATACGGCATTCCTCAGTTGTTCGGTTTGCTCGGCTTTGAGAGTTTGGTTCGGGATTGGCTGGCCATCCCTTATGTAAATACATTTATCATGATTTTGATGGGAACGTGGCAAGGCGTAGGCTTGAACACCATTCTATTCATCACCGGGCTGGCCACCATTCCCGATTCCCCCATTGAGGCTGCCAAGATTGAAGGTGCGCGGACGATTCAGCTTTATAACAAGGTGATTCTGCCGCTTCTCAAGCCTACCACGGTCGTTGTGCTGCTGATGTCTCTTGTGAATAGTTTTAAGGTGTTCGACTCGATCTGGGTCATGACCAAAGGCGGCCCTTACCGAACCTCCGAAACCTTGGCGCTAACGATGTACCAGGAGTCCTTTATACACGGCAAGTTCGGTGTGGGTGCGGCAGTAGCTGTGGTACTTACCGTTATCATCCTGATCGTCTCCTATTTCAATATCCGCAACACCTTCGGCGACACCGACCAGACTGCCTGAACGAAGCGCGAAAGGAGAGCCCTCAATATGAAACAAGCAAGCCATGGAAGAATAGTCGTAAACGCAGTTCTGATTATTCTATCTATTTTATGGATATTCCCGGCCGTTTTCGCCGTTTTCGGGACCTTAAAGAAAAAGCAGGAATATAACCTGAGCAACTTCTGGGATCTGCCACATGGAATAAGCCTCGCCGAAAATCTAAAGGGAATCGCCGGCACCTTCGGCATAGTCAAGGGAATGCTCAACAGCCTCCTGTATGCTACGGTCTCGGCCGGGGCAGCAGTGATCATTGCCACCCTGGCAGCCTATGCCATCTCCCATCTCAAGATCAAACGGCCCATGGTCTGGTTCCTATTTATCTACAGCGGGACCATATTCCCTTTCCAGATCTTTTTGATTCCGGTTTACAAAGGATTAACGGCTACGAACCTCTACGATACCCAATTGGGGATGATCTTGTTCTATACCGCAATCTGTGTGCCCTTCTGCATGTTTGTACTGCGAAATTATTATCTTGGCATATCAAAGGAAATCTGCGAATCGGCAAAAATCGACGGCTGCAACAGCTTTCAAATTTTGGGGCACATCTTTGTTCCCATGTCTACTGCCCCGCTGGCTGTTGTGTTCCTTACCCAATTCAACTGGGTGTGGAACGAGCTCATGTTTGGACTGACCTTCACTAAATCCCGGGAAATCCGTCCGGTAATGGCTGCAATTACCCTTATGGACAAAGCAAATGTGCCGGTTATTCTTCTGGCCTGCGTGGCAGCATCTATCCCTACCCTACTGCTGTTTTTCCTGCTCAACAAACACTTTGAAGCCGGGCATGCATACCAGAGCAAGTAACTATAAGGAACGGAGTTGATTGTATGAAGCTGTCGAAAAAATGGAAGGTGTTCCTCATTCACCACTCTCACACCGATATTGGCTACACCGAGCGCCAGGATAAAATTATCCATTATCATTACGATTTTATAAAGCAGGCCGTGGATATTCTGAGGGAGGTTGACCGAACCGGCAACGAGGATCGCAAAGGCTTTGTTTGGCAGTGTGAAAATCACTGGCAGGTCAAAAACTTTTATGATCATGCGCCTTCGGACTATATTGCGGACTTTGAAAAATATGTACGAGAAGGACGGATCGGACTTTCAGGAAATTATTTGAATTTAACTGAGCTAGTCAGTCGAGATATCCTATACGATTGTACGATTCAAGCCAAGACCTATGGTGAGCAGATCGGTTATCCAGTCCGCAGCGGCATGAGCGCCGATATCAACGGGTTTGCCTGGGGATATGCCGATGTGCTGCGGGAGTGCGGCGTGGAGCGCCTGTTTTCCTGCCTCCATCCCCATCATGGAATGTTCCCCTTAAATAAAAAACAAACTCCTTTTTACTGGCAGGGTCCGTCCGGAAAGAAGGTGCTGGTATGGAACGGCGAGCATTACCACTTTGGCAACGAGCTTTGCTTTTCACCCCATGCGGCTTCCACCTATATGATTCACGATGAAGTGGGCAAGAAGCTTAGAGGGAATCAGATCATGACCACCAGCCCCGAGGATACGGAGCAAGTCGAGCAGGCTATCCTGGAGGAACGGCTGGAGCGCTACCTGCGGAATCTGGAGGATGAAGGCTACCCTGGCGATTTTGTTCCCTTCATGATTTCAGGGGCGATTACCGACAATGCTCCGCCAAACCTAAAGATCGCCGATCGGGTTGCTTGGCTGAACCGGAAGTACGCCGACACACTGGAAGTTCACATGGCCACACTGGACCAGTTCTTTGATCATCTGGAAGCGGCATGGGAGAACATCCCGGTTTACGAGGGGGATTGGAACGATTGGTGGGCAGACGGAGTCGGCTCCACACCGGCGGTTGTCAAGGTGTTTCGGGACGGCCAGCGGAAGTACAACCTCTGCAAAAAGCTGGATCCAAACTCCACTCTTGGTGATGCCGGATTGATGCAGAAAGCGGCGGAAAATCTCATCCTCTATAGCGAGCACACCTGGGGCTACTCCTCCTCCGTATCGGAACCTTGGGAAACCTTGGTGGGGGAGCTGGAGCAAAAGAAATCAGCATACGCCATTAATGGCCATACTGAGACAGCGGACAATCTGGACAGGATTTTAGCGAAAAAAGGTGAGGTGGCCATCCGGCAGGACCGGCCGCAGCACTTTCGGATCCTGAATCCACACGACATTCCGCTAAAGACTACCGCTAAAATCTATATTGAGTTTTGGGAGTATGTGGATGGGTTGAACTATAGCCTTGATGTTCCAATTGAAGTTTATGATTTGGCGACCGATGAAGTCATCAAACACCAGGCAAAGAGAATCGCCCGAGCCTACGAGATCGAAATCCCGATCGGCCTGGGGCCCAAAGAGGAACGCTGTGTCGGGATACGTACGACTGGCCGGTATTCTAATCAAACCTCCCAAAGCCATGCGCATATTGGCGCGGAGGGAATTTCAGATGTACTGCAGCCCGGTTCGCTGCGGGAAGATGTTGCCTGCGTGGAGACCAAGCACTACCGGGTAGAGTTCGATCAAAAACGGGGGATTACCTCGATCATAGACCGTACGAGCGGGAAGAATCTAGTCCGGCAGGATGCCGCTTACGCCCCTTTTACCGGAATCTACGAGGTTACCGATATTCGTACCACCCCTACAGAGGAACGCCGGCGAATGGGACGCAACCGCAAGTCCCCGGCAACCAGACGATATGAGTCTCGCCTGACCAATATCCAGATTGTCGAGAGCGGGCCATTGTTTGTCTCTCTGCAGCTCGACTACAGCCTGGAGGGCACGCGGTTCTACATGGTGTTCCTCAAGCTGTACCGGGAAATCAATAAAATCGAAGCCATGGTGCGCGTCCACAAAGATAGTGTGTGGGAGCCGGAAAACCTTTATGTATCGCTGCCGTTCACCGCGGGCGACGATGAGGTGAAATATGTGGACAAAACCGGGTGCATGATTCGCCCGGGAATTGATCAGCTGCCGGGAAGCAATATGGAATTCTATTTGATTCAAAACGGACTCGTGATGCAGGCTGGTAAACGGCAGGTCGTGGTAGCCGTCAAAGACACGCCTTTGATGACGTTTGGCCCCCTTGAAGCCAAACCTATCCAGCTTTGTGACGGCAACAATTGGGAACTGAACCGCGGGGAAACCTTTGCTTGGGCAATGAACAACTACTGGGAGACTAACTTCAAAGTGGACTTGGGCGGCTTCTATGAATTTGCTTTTACGCTTTCCACCCAGGAGCAGCAGACAACTGAAGCCGCTATGCGCATTTGCGAAGCTTATAACGAGGGCCTGCTCGCATTCTATATTTAACAAATAAGGAGCACTATAGATATGAAATACGGGAAATACCACAACTATGAATTGGAGCCGGCATTGGACATCCAAGGCTGGGATAACCATGCTTTTTCAGGGTGGGAAGCCATCCGGAAAGAATTAGGGCGGCATATGGATCATTGCCGGGTATTTGTTTTTGATCTTTATCCCGGTACAGACAAGGAGGAAGTAGCTAAGGAGCTGGCGCTTTTGTCTCCGGCGCTGATGGTGGACTGTGAAACCTGCCTGTTGCCGCCGCAGCAGCTGGAACAGCTGCTTGCACTCAGCCTGCCGCAAGACCCCGTTTTCGGTGTCATGTTCTATGGCAGGTTGGAAAACTGCTTTGACCCCGCCTCTCTGGATGCGTTGCGGACAGAAATCGAACGATCCGATGGCCCCATATTTCTCTATGGGACTGGTGCATCTCTCGTGACCAAAGGGGATATGCTGGTATACCTCGATTTGCCCCGTTGGGAAATCCAGCTGCGCTATCGCCGGGGAATGACGAACTGGCTGGCCGACAATCCCGATGCGCCAATCTTGGAAAAATACAAACGTGGTTTCTTTGTAGAATGGCGTATTGCGGACCGTCATAAAAGCGAGCTGCTGGGGAGCTTGGATTATCTGATCGAAACCACCTCACCGGGCCATCCAAACATGGTTTCCGGGAACGCCTTCCGGTCCGCTCTCAAAACGGCC
Organism: Paenibacillus physcomitrellae; assembly: GCF_002240225.1. Lineage (NCBI taxonomy): Bacteria > Bacillati > Bacillota > Bacilli > Caryophanales > Paenibacillaceae > Paenibacillus > Paenibacillus physcomitrellae. Next base: position 2,224,030 of record NZ_CP022584.1, read on the forward strand.
GCTTCGCGGCCATTCCGTCTGAAGCCTTATTTCGATCCGGGTGTATGGGGCGGGCAGTGGATGAAGGAGAATTTCGGGCTGCCCGAGGGACCGCCGAACTATGCCTGGAGTTTTGATGGTGTTCCGGAAGAGAACAGCCTCCAGTTTCGTTTCGGACAGGTTACCTTGGAGATTCCGGCCATTGACCTGGTGTTGTTCTGCCCCCGCCATTTGCTGGGTGAGCGGGTTCATGCCAGGTTCGGAGCAGAATTCCCGATCCGGTTTGATTTGCTGGACACGATAGAGGGCGGGAATTTGTCCCTCCAGGTCCATCCGCTGACCGAATACATTGGGCAGACCTTCGGGATGCACTATACCCAAGATGAGAGCTACTATATCTTGGACGCCGCTGAAGACGGAGATGCCTGTGTTTATCTAGGACTGAAAGAGAATGTGGACAGCAAACGCATGGCGAGCGACCTGTACCGCGCGAAAAGCGGCGAGGCGCTCTTCCCGGCAGAGGAGTATGTGAACAAAATCCCGGTCAAAAAACATGATCACGTGCTTATTCCTGCTGGCACTATCCACTGCTCGGGCAAGAATACCATGGTGCTGGAAATTAGCGCCACCCCTTATATTTTTACTTTTAAACTTTGGGATTGGGGCCGCATGGGCCTGGATGGTCTCCCCCGCCCCACCCATCTGGAGCACGGGTTAAAGAATATACAATGGGATTGGGATACTCCTTGGGTAAAAAAGAATCTCATTCATCAAGAAGAGGTGCTGGAGGAATCAGGGCACCATAAAGTAGAGAGAACAGGTCTGCACACCCGGCAATTCATCGATACTTTCCGCTACACCTTTTCAGAGTCGATTGAGATTGCCTGCAAGGACAGCGTACAAATGCTGAACCTTGTGGATGGCGGGCAGATTACGATTTCCAGCAAAACCGGCGCATTTCCGCCTTTTGACGTACACTATGCCGAAACTGCCGTTGTCCCGGCAGCGTTGGATGCTTACTCGGTCCGGCCCTCGGGAATTTCAGAAGGGGAGACGGTCATGATCATCGTTGCATCGGTCCGCTAAGTTCGTCCCGCCAGAAAATCACGGGTTTATCAAGATCTTTACGTAAACTCAATTGAGTCCCCCTCTAGGGGGACTTGGTGTTTCTAACGTAAGTAGTTGCCGACTCGATCCGGAGCTGCCCGTTAAGGTAGATCAGGTTTCATGAGACCTTTACCAATAACGTTTGCAGATACAGGCTTCTTGCCTATTTCTCTTGACCAAACCGATAATTGTCCCATGTGGTGGATTTGATGGGCGATGATATGGAGCATGACTTCACCCCAAGTGTCTATAGCCAGCGTTCCATCAGACTGAAGGTCATAAAGTGGACGGTTCTCCATACTGTCGTCCCAAGATTCAACAAACTTCTGTACCTCTGTGCGGAATTGGGAATCTAAACCTCTTACTTTTTCTAGTGTTTTATATTCCTCAAAATCTTCCTGGAAGTCTTCCTTCCCTTGCAGTAATCGAATCCAGCTCCACTCAACATCCGCGATATGGAACAAAGTCTGCAGAATATTCCCAACACCGCCTGTTCGCTGCCGAATCAGTTCATCATACGATACCTCTTCACACCATGCGTACCATTGTTCCCTTACCATCCAGTTATAACGGAAAAATATCTCCATGTTGTTCCCCCTGCGAATGATCATTTGCCTTAGCTTTAGTCGATACAAATTGGTTTAACAGTTTGGTCTAAACCCTTATATAAATCTTAAATGCATAAAATATTAATAACAATAGCTCACAAAACACTTTCCAAAAATCACGGAGCAATAAATACTTCTTGAGTGTTTTCACTCTTATTCATGGATTCATCATCTTTCCTATGTAGTTCGTTTTAAAATTTCAAACCTTCTTATCCACGTTATTGCCTTTATTCTGATCAGCAATGGTTTTCCTCAAAAGTTCCAGCTGCTTTATTAATTCATGATGCTGCCTTTGGAGGTTTCGAATTTCACTTTCAGTAGTGGCTAACACCGAATGATTAATAGCTGTTTTTATAACTACATACAAAATGAAGCAGCTGATAAAAGTGAAAATGATCCAAAGTAAAATAGCCATAAAAATACCGCCCATCTTCAGATTGATTAAATAAATAGTTAATGACCTGAATTTCGATTAACTTTAATATATTCACGAAAAATGACCCCGCTTAGATTGTTCTGTCCTCGGCCGGGTCGTGTGAGTCTGGTCTTCTCCATTTATCAATATCCTGTCACTTATAAATTCATAAAATGATTTGCTTCCTCAATTCAGTAATATATTCATATACATCCTCTATCTCTTTAATCCCTTTAATTCTTTCTTGTAGCAACCTAACTATAAAATTAAGCTCGTTTTCTCTGGGATAGATCTGGTCCACGTAATAAGCATTATAATCCTTTATAAAGTCTGACTTACTTTTATAAAACCTAAAGCGCTCCAGAACATAAAGCTCTTTAATGCTAATGAATAGGGATAACAAATCCTTAAGGTTCCTTGCAGCTAAATTGACTTCATATCCAAAGCGCATAGGCTGTATAAAAAGTATAGGCGCTTCTTCCAAGTCTACAATCGAACCTCTTGACGTATAAAAAGCAAAGTGATCCCCATCTACACCGGTTCTTCCAAATAGGATAGAGTCATCCGGAGTACAAGAATATCTATGTTCATCATCAAAATTTATATACAAACCTATATAATCATCTATTGTCCGGCCGTAGGTTGTGCTCAATTCTCTATCCAGCAGCACAAGCTTTTCCAAGGTTTCAGGCATTGGGATCCGCATCTGTGAATTCCCTTCATCAGGTAATTTACTTGCTAGTCACTCCCGTATTTCAACTCCTAATTCCTGCTCAGTAATGATTTTGAACCTCTTCAAATCCAGGTTGAGGGCTAAAATCCCCTCTTTGTCCAAACCTTGGGTATCTACGTTAAATGAACCTTTAATTAGCTCTTCCGAACCGCCAGTGATGGTTTTATTCACTTCGTTTATAAGGGGAGTTCTGTCTAGTCTACTAATAAGATCTTCCTGTAGAATAGGTTCAACTGATTTAAGGGTTATACTTCGCCCCGTTTTGTTCCAAATGTTAAAGCTATAAGAAACCACTGTAAGATCTAATTCTCCACCGTAACTTGTAGTCAGTCCACTCATTACAAGACCATCTTCTACTCGATCTTTGCTTAAATTACTGTTGCATCCGTATAAACTGAAAGATGATACTATAATAATTACTAGAAGATTGAATTTTAGCTTCCTCATTGGCTCCCTCCCCTTAAAAGGTCTACAAAGAATTCTGCTGCGATCGTATAAATTCTTTAAATCTAGTTCCTTGATACCGGAGTTCCCCTTGATCGCCTATTGAAATCAATCCAAAATCTTTGTCTCTCACATATAGCTCTATTCGAGTATGGTCTTCAAATTCAAAGGTGATGTAATAATTTGTACTGGTACTTGAATCTCCAGAACCTCCCCATACTTCTGTTCTCTTATCGATAACGTTACATTTCTTCTGTACTATTGCCAAAGCATTATTTGAAATCCAGGTAGATAGACCTTTTATGATGATGAAGACAAACCCGCCAATTACTATAAAGAAAAGTAATCCTATAAAGATCCGGGCAAATAAGGGGATCTCTTGAAAGAAATCGAAAAAGCTATTAGGTTCACCAAAATGATTCAACGTGTCTCCCCCTTCCTTTTAATATCACCTGCCATCAACAGCAGTTATATTTTACCTTTATTTACATCTGCGTACAATCATTCTTATTGTGTCTTTTCTTCTATGTAAAAAGTTTCTCATGGTTTAACGTATCGAAGTATTTCGAGAGGTCAATCTCTACCGCATAGCTATATCCTTGTTCCGCATAGCTCTTCACTCTTAGGATGGCTTGCTGGGCACTTCGCCCTGGTCGATAGCCATAGCTTCCTTCCGAGAACAACGGCTCGAAGATCGGCCCTAATTGCTGAGCTATCGCTTGCTGGATGACTCGGTCTACCACAGTGGGGATCCCCAGTTTGCGTACGCCACTTCCATCTGGTTTGGGGATTTCTTTGCGTCTTACCGGACTCGGTTTATACGTTCCTTCCCGGATGCGACCTAGCAGCTCTTCTCTATTTTCTTGCAACCACCCTAGCGCAGCCTCTACGGTCATTCCATCGATTCCGGTACTATGGCTTCTGCTGACTTCTCACAGCAAGCTTTACGCCGTCTTTCGGATTTTTTTTCCTACTCCACGTCCGTGAGATCTCCCCAGGTAAGGGCGATAACTTTCCCCTCATCTATCTGCCACATTTACATGATGTGACTCGGGCAGTATTGGACTTCGCTTTGATATGCAAGCTCGTCCGTCCCACCATGCCTTGTATGTGATTTCTGTTCGTCAGACCGAGGTTTTGCCTCCGGCTTCCTTCAGATTCCGTCTCACGACGGACACCCTTGCCTTCAGCTAACAGTTCCTACTGCCAAGCCTGTAGCGGACTTCCACCGCCGAGTTATCGCCCATGCCGGGCGCACATGCAAAAAAGCCGATCTCTGCACGAAGAATCCATGCAAAAATCGGCTTTTAAAAACACATTATTCAATTTCCATTCGCACATACGCATGCGGTTCAAGTAAAGCTTTTATCAGAGCGTCTCCGTACTCTTCGTCCCTTGTCTCCAGCAATTGGGAGTTTAGAGGTAGAAATAATTACAAGGACTTTATAGTTTAAATAAAAATGATGCAAACATACACTCGATAAAAAGCACTAATTTGTCAACTAATAAAAAAGCAGCACTACTATTCTTTTTTTATTTCTGCCCAAATTAAATAAATGACTCCTAAGATCAAAGCTATTATTTCTGGAAGAACAGAATAGGTTTTGGTAACACTTAAAGCGTAGTCAAACATCCCCTCACCAATAACCCCATCTTTCCTTCCCATGATTGCTGCCACAAGCAGATGCACGCTATTTCTAAAAATAAATAGCACCGCCGCAATGCCCAATAGTGATATTCCTGCACCACGTTTTTTCATTAAGCTCTCCTAGTTAGTTCTCCCTAAAAAAAAGGGATTTTTTCTTTCGAAAGAAATGAAAACTCCTATAAGAGGAATCATTACTGTAACACAACAATACGAACAAAGAGTCACGTCGAACTCCATACTAAATGTTAGATTCGACGTGGCCACTCAAAATCCCTTCTTTGAGATGATGTATCTCACAAAACAACCAACTATATATTTGGGACAGCCTTTAATACCCCGAAAAGCCTTTCTAACCTCAATGATCAGGCAGGCGGAGTGCTACCTTCCTTTACTGTGTAGATGCCATCTGGTAATCCAGCATTCCCTGGTCTTGCAGCATAAAGATCAAGAAAATATGTTTTGTTTACCAGGTTTACATTAGAAAATCCATCAAAGTTCCAAACTTCTTCATGCATAGTTCCCCATGAGTTATCCATATATGGCGTGAATTCCATCCAAGAATATCTTTTGGGAGGAATTCTTTGTGAAATCGAGTCAGAATTTGTAATAGTCTTGCTCCATGAAGCTCCAAGAGAAGTGCTAGCACTAAAGGCATCTTCACCATAAGAAGTTGAAAAAGAGACATTGGCAGAATATCCTTGAGAAGCCGAGAAAGTAATTGTTCTTGTAACCTCATTAGAGGTTTCATTATAAACAGCAACAGAAATCCTTCTAGTTAAATTATAATTGTAAACACCGAATGCACGGCCTGATTCTAAATAATAACTGTAATCTTGTAGTGCAAATGGAGTTATTGTATTATTATTTTCATTTTTTGAAACCTGTGGATTGAAAATCTCAGATTTCAGACTATTTTTCTGTGACTCTATGGATTGTAGTTTTTGCTCATTTTGGCGAAGAAGAAGATTATACTCCTCTTTACTCAGCTCTTTTTGTTGACCATTTTCAACCAAAAATATTCTTGTTACTTCTGTATCATCAGATACTGCATCTTTCCCTTCAGCAAGAACCGACATGGAACTGTCAGAAAATACTGTTACCAGCAAAACGAGCATTACTGGTAATTTTAGTACAGCTTTCATCTCTCAACTTCCTTTCTTCTCCATATTTTTAAAATACATTTCATAAATAGGATAATATTAACTTTAATATATTTAAATATCTTTTTTTGTTAAAATTTAGATTTTAAGTAAAAAACATAAAACTCAGCCAATATCTTTGTTAACTCTTTCAGTTTCTTCTTTGCTTTGGCTAGGGCATCCCGATGTGTGCGGATATACATGCCGCTTCCGCTCTTCCCTAGGGCAAAACCCAGAAATTTGAAATGCTTCTGCGCAACCACGCTCACCACTTTGCTCTTCTTCGTGTTCATCTGGAGTCTTAACTTGTTCTCTAGATACTTTCGGCTCGTCTCAAGTAACCGGGTGCCTGCCCGTTTACTTTTCGCTAGCACCACGATGTCATCTGCATATCGGATCACGTTCACTCCTCGGCTTTTCATCTCTTGGTTAAATTCGTTCAAGTAGATGTTCGCCAGAAGCGGGGATAGAGGCCCTCCTTGCGGAGAGCCTTCTTCCGTTTCCCGGCATATTTCGTTTTCCAGGACTCCGCTTTTCAAGTACTTCTTAATGAGGTCGGTTACTCGCTTATCCCGAATCTGTTGTCACAGAAGCTTCATCAGTAACTCATGGTTTAACGTATCGAAGTATTTCGAGAGGTCAATCTCTACCGCATAGCTATATCCTTGTTCCGCATAGCTCTTCACTCTTCGGATGGCTTGCTGGGCACTTCGCCCTGGTCGATAGCCATAGCTTCCTTCCGAGAACAACGGCTCGAAGATCGGCCCTAATTGCTGAGCTATCGCTTGCTGGATGACTCGGTCTACCACAGTGGGGATCCCCAGTTTGCGTACGCCACTTCCATCTGGTTTGGGGATTTCTTTGCGTCTTACCGGACTCGGTTTATACGTTCCTTCCCGGATGCGACCTAGCAGTTCTTCTCTATTTTCTTGCAACCACCCTAGCGCGGCCTCTACGGTCATCCTATCGATTCCGGTACTATGGCTTCTGCTGACTTCTCACAGCAAGCTTTACGCCGTCTTTGGGATTTTTTTCCTACTCCACGTCCGTGAGATCTCCCCAGGTAAGAGCGATAACTTTCCCCTCATCTATCTGCCACATTTACATGATGTGACTCGGGCAGTATTGGACTTCGCTTTGATATGCAAGCTCGTCCGTCCCACCATGCCTTGTATGTGATTTCTGTTCGTCAGACCGAGGTTTTGCCTCCGGCTTCCTTCAGATTCCGTCTCACGACGGACACCCTTGCCTTCAGCTAACAGTTCCTACTGCCAAGCCTGTAGCGGACTTCCACCGCCGAGTTATCGCCCATGCCGGGCGCACATAAAAAAAAGCGCCCTCCCGATTCACTTAGAAGGACGCCTTTCACTTAGGGCACTAGTAAGCCTTCACTTCAATTCAATACCTCGCACACAAAATCTCACACAAAGCTCCATACAGCGCCAGCTCCAGCTCCATCGCAGCTAAAGACGGCAACGCCAGGGAAGGAGCTGGCGTCTCCTTCACAAGCTTATAAATCTGCTCCTTCAGCTGGAAGCGTATCTGAGCACGATCCAGAAGTGCAAATACCTCATCCACCACTCGGTTCTCCGCCAAACGGGCATCTGCCAAACGAACCGTCAAAGATTCATTCACGGATACCTCCGGCACCATGACCGTCAGCGTATGAGTTTGCTCGTCATAACTGGAATCAATAACTCTGGCAGATTCCTTAGCTCCATTGGAAGATTCCGCGGCTCCATTAGTCTCGCTAACACCGCCAGCGCAGGCTCCCTTAACCTCATTTAGCAATACCTTAACCTCAGTCTCCGCTACCCCGCAGAACACCAGCTTCCAGCTGCGTCGTTCAGGAACAACACTCAGGTTCCCTTCGGCCGGCAGAATCGTCAAGGAGCTGCCTTGCCCGTCTTCCGCAGCTTCCCACGTCCATACCATTTCCGTCCGGCACCAGTTCTCATCCCGATCCTCCGCCGTGTCTCCGGCATCCTCCCATAGCTCAAACCGCCCGTCAGCTCCCGCAAAAATGCGGACCTCCAGCTGCGCCGGATTTTCGGTTGAATGGGTGAACTCGGGGAAATCGGCCATAGGCACGATAGCGCCCGCCTTCGCCAATACCGGGATATGCTCCAAATCCCGGTACAGCGAAAGCTTCCTGCCACCGTCATAGACCCGGCCCTTAAAGAAGTCAATCCAGCGCCCTTCCGGCAGCCAGGCTTTAACTTCGGCCACGCCGATCTCCCGGTGCATCGGCCGGGTAACCAGGCAGGCGATCAGCTCGGTACCGAAGTAATATTGGTTAGGCACTTCGTAAGCCTCGTGTTGTTTCGCATGCCGATAATACATCGGCTGCACCAGCGGAAGACCGTCGCGGCTGGCGTAACGGTTCATCGTGTAGAGGTAAGGCAGCAGACGGTGGCGCAGGCGCAGATGCTGCTTCATCACTTGTTCCGCGATAGGATTGAAACGCCAAGGCTCCTTGCTGTTAAAAGGACTGGCCGAGCTGTGCAGGCGCAGAATCGGCGAGAACACGCCGAACTGCACCCAACGAGCCGCCAGCTCGTCGTCGAGATAACCGAGCATATGCCCGCCGATATCGTGGCTCCACCAGCCGTAACCGGCATTAGAGGCTGTAGCCGTGAAATACGGCTGGAAGTCCAGCGATTCCCATGTCACGATTGTATCCCCGGAGAAACCGACCGGATACCGGTGACTGCCGAGGCCTGCGTAACGGGAGAAGGTTATTTTTCGGCTGCCGCGGCGCCCGCTATCCAGAAAATGATAATGGTTCAGCATCCACAGCGGATCCAGGCCCGGCACCTTGGTAACTCCGCCCTGCTGCCAGTCGATCCACCAGAAATCCACCCCTTCCTCCTCCAGCGGATGGTGCAGGTATTTGAAATACGCCTGCAGAAATTTAGGGTCGGTGATATCGAATTCGACAGCTTCGCCTTGTTCAATATCCACGCCAAGGTCGGCGGCCATCGCCAGATAAGGCTCCTCAAACGCTCTTACCCCGTCGGCCGGGTGCACGTTCAATGTTACACGTTGTCCGTTCTGATGCAGCCATTCCAGCAGGCCCTTCGGATCAGGGAACAGCTCCCGGTTCCACGTATACCCCGTCCATCCGCTGCCGTACTGCGGGTCAATCTCGACGAGATGCCAGTCCATGTCCAGCACGGCCACGGAGAAAGGAATCTGCTCCTGCCCGAACCGCTCGAATAAAACTTTGTATTCGTCCTCCGTATAGCGGTAATACCGGCTCCACCAGTTGCCAAGCGCATAGCGCGGGAGCAGCGGTGTTCGGCCGCACAAATGATAGAAATCTCTTAAGCAGGCTAAATATTCATGCCCATAACCAAACAGATAGAGGTCCAGCCCGGCTGCTCCTGCTGCTTCCCGCGGCTCTACCTGCCCGTCCTCCTTCAGCACAAGAGAGCGGCTGTCGTCGATCACCGAGTAACCGGAACGCGACAGCAATCCCGGCTCCAGTGGAATGGCCCCGTCGGCATTATCCAGCGTACGCGCAGTACCGCCTAGATTAGCCCCCGTTCCATCCCAATTAAGCTCAGCATCCCCGTAACGCCAGACGCTCAGCAGATGCCCATCCCCGTTCCGGACCTGAATACTCAGGCCGTGGCGTGTAAACGGTCCTTTGTCGTATTCGACCCGCAAATACTTCGTCATGATCTGCAGCCGGTGCTCCTGATCGATGACCTCAAATTCTGGCACCGGATATAAACGGTTCACCACCGTCTGCGTCGCCCGGTCTTCAAACCGGCCGCTTTCGCTGTATTCCATGCGGATCAGCTGCGGCGTCAGCACCGTAAACCGGTAATGTTCATCGGCCACGACCGCCTCCTGATCGGCAGCCGGCTGAACCTCAAGCTTCAAATGCTCCGGCAGCCCTGCTTCTTGTTTGGTTTGTATGATTGGATTCATCTCTCTAACTCCTCTCTATGGAAAAAAATCATATTTTCTCTACTAGGTTTAGCTTCATAGCTAAGACAAAGCCGCCCCGCAGACACGCCGCGGAACGGCTTTGATAAACGTTACTTCACGCTCATATACCGGTCATAAGCGTCGGTGCGGATCTTCATCAGCTGGTCCAGCCCCATGTCGTTCAGCTTCTTCACGTAGGCATCCCAGCCTTCGTCAATGCCGCCTTTGGTGACCCAAACCGCACGCATCGTGGACACATAAGTATCGATGTCCGTGGTCAACGTCGGCAGCTCTTTAAATTCATCAGCGGTGTACATAACATTCGGATATGGTGTTGTTACGTAGTCGCTGCCGAGTTTGTCGAGCTGAAGCTTCAGGCCGTCACCGGTTTTTTCGCTCAGCTTGATGTTTTGCTCGAAGGATGGGCTTACGTATTTAGGTCCGAAGTCACGCAGGGATTGATCCCAATACCAAGCGTCCGCGCTTGTGCCGGCCGGCGGGTCCATCAGGGAATACGTGCCGTCATCATTTTTCTTGATGACCGTGCCGATGGCGCCCCAGAAATTCTGGATGCTGGCTTCGTTCGTGTAGAACTGGTCAGCCCAGCGTGCAGCGACTTCCGGATATTTGCAGGACGTGGTGATCAGCAGCTCGTTGCGGTTAAAGCTCATGCCGTTCGGATCGCCCGGGTTGTAGCGTTTGCCGTCCGGTCCGGCGATCGGCGGGATCGTTACGTATTGGTCGCTCCATTTGCCAAATACGGCGTCAGGCGTCCATTGGTTCGTGAAACCGACGATCGGTGCGTCTGCATTCTGCTGCTTCGCCGAGGTCATGCTGGCGTCCTGAGTGAACAGCTCTTTGTCCAGCAAGCCTTCCGCATACAGCTTGTTGGCGTATTTCAGCGCTTCTTTATATTCGTCGGTAATCGGATAATACACCGGCTTGCCGTCCTTGATCATCATGTTGTTCGCATTGATGTCGGTAATGCCGAACGGATTCAGGAAGTCCATGCCCAGGCCGGTTTCGGTGTACGGAATTTCGTCCGCTTTGCCGTTGCCGTTTGGATCCTGGGTTTTAAACGCTTTCAGAACGTTGTACAGGTCGTCGGTATTGTCCGGCACCTGCAGTCCCAGCTTGTCGAGCCAGGTTTTGTTGATGACCGGCTGGTTTTTCGTTTTTGGACGGGATGGCAGCCGGGTTGGCAGCGAATAGATTTTGCCGTCCGGGAACGTGCTGATTTTCTTCAGCTCCGGCGTTTCCGCCATAGCCGCTTTCAGGTTCGGCATGTACTGGTCGATATAATCGTCCAGCGGACGGAAGTAGCTCAGGTTGTTAACGATATCGGAATCGGAGAACGTCTGGTCGCCAAGGATGATGTCCGGCAGCGTTCCGCTCGCCAGCATGATCGATTTCTGCTCGGCCCAGTCGTTTGAGGAAACGACCTGCCATTCGATTTTGACGTTGGTGTTCTTCTCAAGATCCTTCAGCCACTGATTTTGCGTAAACGTATCGCCCATATTGCCCCAGCGCATCGTCAGCACTTTCAAGGTAACCGGCTCATTAACGATCGGCAGCCCTTCTTTATTGAAGCTGTCGGTTGCGCTGGCCGCCGTGTTGTTCGCGTTGTTCGAGCCGCCGCAGCCGGCGAGCCCTACGACCAGCGATGTTGCCAGCACAACTGCGCCGAGCATTTTGCCGGACTTTTTGTTTAACCATTTGCCCATATGAAATCCCCCATTCTAGTTTATAGAACCTGCCTTTATTCCTTCACAGCGCCGATCATCACCCCCTGGTTGAAATACTTCTGGATGAACGGATAGACACACAGAATCGGCACTGTTGCCACGATGATAACCGAATATTTCATCATGCTGGCCAGACGTAACGCAATTTGCGCCGCTTCGCCCGTGCCCATGCCTGACTGCATCTGATTGGTGATCAGAATGTTGCGCAGGATGAGCTGCAGCGGATACAGATTGGGATTTTTCAAATAAATCAAAGCGTTAAAATATGAGTTCCAATAGCCGACCGCAATCCATAAGCCAAGCACCGCAATAATCGCTTTCGAGAGCGGCAGGACGACTTGGAAGAAATACCGCAGGTTGCCGCAGCCGTCGATCTGCGCCGCTTCCCACAAATCCCCCGGAATACTCGTCTGAAAAAAAGTCCGGGCCACGATAATATCGTAGACAATCACCGAAAAAGGAAGCACCATCACGAGGAATGTATCGTACATGTGAAAATCGCGGACGGTCAGGAACGTTGGAATCAACCCGCCGCTGAAGAACATCGTAAAGATAAAAAACAAGGACAAAAACTTCCGGCCCACCAGATCTTTGCGCGATAAGGCGTAGGCCGCCGCGATGTTGACCGCAAGTCCAATCGCCGTGCCGACGATCGTATACAGAATCGTGTTGCGATAGCCGACCCAGATGTTTTTATGCTTCAACAGCTCGGTATATCCATCCAGTGTAAACCCTTTCGGATAAAACCACACCTGGCCGTTCGCCACCGAAGACGGATCGCTGAAGGATGCAATAATAATGAAATACAGCGGGTAGATCAGGATAATCAGGAACAATACCGCAAAGATGTACAGCAGCACTTCCATAACCGTATCCGAGGAACGGTTGTTTTTGATTTTCGGGTTTTTGGTTTTCTTGTGATTGAGCTGTTCGGAACCCGCCTTCTTGTTAAGTTCTGCCTCCAACATCGCCATCCTTCATTCCTCCTTTCTACCACAGGCTGTTTTCGCTGAACTTTTTGGAAATCTGGTTGACCAGGATCAGCAAAATAAAGTTAATAACCGTATTAAACAGGTTGATCGCCGAGGAGAAGCTGTATTGGCTGCTCAGCAGGCCAATCTTATACACGTATGTCGACAGAATCTCGCTGGACGTGATGTTGAGGTCATTTTGCATCAGGTAGACCTTCTCAAACCCTACACCCAGCAGTCCGCCCACCCGCAGAATGAGCAGCGTGATGGCCGTAGGCATCAGCATCGGAATATCGATATATCTTACCTTGTGCCACCGGCTTGCACCGTCCACGGTTGCGGCTTCGTACAAGCTTGGATCTACCGCAGACAAAGCCGCGATATAAATGATGCTGTCCCAGCCGACATGCTGCCACACGTCCGACCAGACATACAAGCTGCTGAACCAGCCGGAGGAACCCATCAGATCGGGCGCTTCAGCGCCGAACAAGCGGTATACGCTTCCAAGAAGACCGCTGCTTGGCGACAGCAGAATCAGCATCAGGCCGACCATAACCACCGTGGAGATGAAATGCGGCATATACGACACTGTCTGGAAAAACCTCTTAAACCGATTGCCCCGCATCTGGTTAACCATCAGCGCCAGCAGAATCGGAATTGGAAACGTAACTAAGCTGTACACGCTGATAATCAGCGTATTTTTAATGGTAGTCGAGAACTGGTACGAATGAAAAAACTTATCAAAATATTTGAACCCTGCCCACGGGCTGCCCCCGATGCCCAGCGCCGGACTGTAATCCTTAAAAGCAATCAGCACGCCGTACATCGGCTTGTAAGCGAACAGCAGCGACAGCACCACAGCGGGAAGCAGCAGCAAATACAAGCCCCAATTTCTTCGGATCTGTCCCCATTTTTGTCCTGAGACTGCAGGTTGACCGGCTCTCATGACATCCCCTCCTTTTTCTTTATTTAAATGTGACCCGGGGAAAATCACCGGTGTTCCGTGCCTGGATGAGTCATCCGTTCGGGAACACCTTCAGTATATAGGCGGTGCGTCCCGCTTTACCGGACCTTGTGAAGCCGTTATCCGGACTTCTCGGGTCCGGTTGCTATCGGCAGCGCCGGAAGAGTAGGGCTGCGGACCGTTTTCCCTGACGTTATCCAGACTTTCCATTGCACTATCCGGACTTTGCGCCTTCCAGGCCGGAAAAGTTTATAGTCGAATCCTGCAAACCTTTTTATAATGAATTTAAAGCGCATTCATAATGCGCCCCACGAAAGGATGCGGATAACTGAACCTATGGCTGCCGAAAAAGCGAACAAACAATATCCGATCCGTCATTACGTCAAAATCATGTTTCTGATCTCGTTTATCGTGCTGGTGCTCGATTTCGTCATCAGCCTTGCTACCATATCCATCGTCAAGCAGCAGTCCACCCGCTATCTGCAGGACACGGCAGATCTGTACATCAACCGGATCAACCACGATTTCGCCTACATCAGCCACTATATGGGATGGACGCTGGCCAACGACGAAAGCGTGACGACCATGACCGGCTATCCGCTGAACAGCTGGGAGTTTTTTAAGGCAGGCGAAAGCCTGCATAAGCGGTTTACGGAGCTGCAGAGGAATTATGGCCAGGAGTATAACTTTTTCTTGTATTTGAAGAATCAGGATTATTTCCTGAACTACGCGCCGATCAGTATTCCTTACGGCGATTACCAGGATCTGAAAGAGCAGATTACGTCCGATTTGCTGAGCTCCAATGTGCAGGACAACGAGATTTATGAACGGTTTTATTCCAAATGGACGCCGGTGATGGTACGGGGAAAATATTACATGATCAGCATCGCTCCTTATCAGGACAGCTACATGATCGCGCTCATCTCGGCCGATAACCTGATCTCGCCGCTGCGGCAGATCAACCTTGGCGAAGACGGCCTGGCTTCGTTTGTCGCCGAAGATGGAACCAGCCTGACCAGCCCCATTCTGAATAATGGAACCCGGCTGACTCCTGAAGAAGCCCAGGCCAGCCAGTCGCCGCCTTCCTTCCTGAATCTGATTCAGACCCGGACGACGGTGGACGGCGAATTTACGAATGCCACCTTCCACGTGAAGCTGGTCATTCAATTTGGCACCTTCGAGAAGATCGTCATCGCCCAGCTGCTGATCCTGCTGCTGGCCTTGATCATTGCCGGCAATCTGGCTTTTATCCTGATGTACTTCAGACGCAAGGTGCTGACCCCGATCAAACGCTTCTCCTATAATCTGTCCTTCTGGACGGAGGATGGGGAGACGATCGACATGGAGAGCAGCAAAATTATTGAGCTGGAGAAAGCCAACACCCAGTTCCAGCATCTGGTGGGCCAGATCAAGAAGTTCAAGATTGACCTGTATGAACGGGAGCTTGAGAAGCAGCGCATCCAGCTGGATTACATGAAGCTGCAGATCAACCCGCATTTCTTCCTGAACTGCCTGACCAGCATCTACAGCATGGCGCAGATGCAGATGTATGAGGAGATTGAAAATATGGCGATGTCGACGTCCAAATATTTTCGGTATATTTTTCAGAACGGGGAAAATTTCGTGCGGCTTGAGGATGAGATCGACCATGTCAGGACGTATCTCGACATTCAAAGGCACCGTTATCAGAACGCCCTCTCTTTCCGGATTGAAAGGGACACTGTTGAGGACACTGGCGAAAGCGAGAACGAGGGCAAGGGCGCGGACCAAGGCAAGCGTGGAAATGATACTGGCGCCCAGACGGACGCCGGCCTGATTCCGCCGCTGGTGCTGCAAACCTTTATCGAAAATGCGGTCAAATACGGTGTATCCCGGACCCGCGAGGCCCAAATTATATTGAAGCTCCAGCGCAAGGCAGCAGCTGATCCGCCGGTTAAGGAACAGGAGTACCCGGCTTCTGCGCCGCCGCGGAACCTCATTCAGATTGCCGACAACGGCCCCGGCTTCCCGCCGGACGTTCTGGAGGCGCTGCGTCAAGGACGCCCGCTGGATCAGTCCAAAGGCACGCATATCGGCATTATGAACACGCTGCAAAGGCTGGAGTCCCTTTACCGGCAGCAGGCTTCCGTCACCTTCTCGAATCTGGCAACCGGCGGGGCCTGCGTGACGATTGATCTTCCGGTTTACCCGCCGGAATAAAAGGAGTGTATGTTATGAACGCTTTTCCCGCGGATGCAAATCCGGCTGGAACGACAATAATGGTCCGGGGGGACGGAAGGAGCGAAGCCGGTGGCATAAAAAAGGACAGCCATGCAAACGAGGTCGATCGCCGGAACGAGAGCGACAGAAACGGACCGGACACACAATCGGACACTGTCCCTTTGTCCTCTTCTGCCTTTCCGGCTCCTTATCCCGCCCTCCGCGCGCTGATCGTGGACGACGACTATTTTGTCGTGACCGCGCTGGAGCGCAAGATCAACTGGCGCTCCCTGAATATTGAACAGGTCTATACGGCGCATAATGTCGCCCAGGCTCGGGAAATTTTACAGCAGCATCCGGTTCATATCCTGATATCCGACATCGAGATGCCGCAGGGCAGCGGTCTGGAGCTGCTCGCCTGGATTCGGGAAATGAACTACAGTGTGCAGGCCATCCTGCTGACCAATTACGCCGATTTCAATTACGCCCAGAAAGCGATCGAGCTGCAAAGCTTTGAATATTTCCTGAAGCCTATTGAATTCGATAAGCTGATGCTGATCATCCAGAAGGCGGTTCAGCGCGTGAAGGAGCAGCAGAGCGCCCAGCGGGCGATCCAGGAAGGCCAATACTGGCAGCGCAACCAGTCCAAAATGCTGGAGCATTTCTGGAGGAAGCTCATTAGCGACAGCTCCTCTTCCCTGATTAAACCGGCCGTACTTGCCGAGTCCATCCGGGAACAGAACCTCGATTACCGGCTGGATGATAAGGTGCAGCCCCTGATGTTCCATCTGTTCCCGCATAACGGGAGCATGGGCAGCCAGGAGAAAGGGTTGTTCGATTTCGCGCTGCAAAATGTGTTTTATGAGCTGTTTCAGCAGCCGTCTTTTTCCGTGGACACGATGCTTGAATACAAGGACGACCACTGGATGGCCATGCTGAAATGGAAGGGGGCTCCGGAGCAGGACCTGCTGCGGGAGTTATGCGCCTCTTTCCTCCAGAAGGCCCGCCCTTATCTCAAATGCGAGGCCTGCTGCACGATTGCGCTGCCCTCGCAGATGGAAGGCGTCAGCCTCTGCATCCGGCAGCTGTTAACCATGGACAGCGAAATGGTACAAGCCCGGAACGAAATATACGATGTGCAGGATTATTTGGAGCTTGCCCGGGAGCCAGCCGAATATGCCGCGCCTGATCTGGCCCACTGGGAGGAGCTGCTGAACCGCAACCAGCCTGAAGTTCTGCTGGCCGAAACCTCCCGTTACTTAAGGGGAAGGCTCAGCCACCGCATGCTGAACGTGTCCGTGCTCAGTTTGTTCCGGCTGGATCTGGTGCAGCTCGTTTATTCTTTTCTGAAAATGAAAGGCATTCAGGCCCACAAGCTGTACACCGGCAAAACGCACGAGCAGCTGCTGGCCCAATCCCTTAATTCGATTGAGGACATGGAAGCTTTCGTTCAGGATTTGGTCACTACCGCGATGGAGTACCGGGACTTTACGGAACGGGCCACGTCCGTAGTCGAGGAGATCAAACAGCATATCCTGAGCCACTATGGAGATGAGCTGTCGCGCAATGATCTTGCCGAAATCGTTTACCTGAACCCCGATTACCTGGCGAGATTGTTTAAGAAAGAAACGGGCATTTCCTTGGGCAGCTATGTGATCCAGGTCCGTATTGCCGCCGCCAAGCAGCTGCTGGAGACTACTTCCCTGTCGGTATACGCGGTAGCCAACAAGGTCGGATACGGGAACTATTCGTATTTCTCCAAGCTGTTTAAGCAGGCCGTCGGCTGCTCGCCGAATGAATATAAGAAAGAGCAGCAGGGCAGCTTCTAATACGAAAAAGGCAGAGATCACTGGCCAGTCCAGGATTCCTGCCTTTTTTCGTTAAAGAGGGAACACTATGTTATTGTCTAAGGGGTTTTGGTCCGGATCCCATAAAAGGCCGCATTCACAATCTGATGGACATAAGCTTCGTTTAATTCGCCGCCCGTCATGATCAGCCGATAGAAAAACGGCCCGTAGATCAGGTCAATAAACAAATCCATGTCGATCTCCTTGTTCAGTTCCCCCCGTTCGATCCCCCGCGCAATTATTTGTTTGGCTTCTGCACGCCGAGGGGCAAAATACCGCGTTTGATAAGCCTCAGCCAGCGTCGGATCGGACTGGCCTTCGCCGATGATTTCGGACAGAACCTTTCCTTCGATGCTGGTCAGAAACGAAACGACATAAGCCGCATGCTTCAGTAGATCCTCGTATACGGAACCTGTGTCGGGTACAGGCAATCTTTTGGATACGCCCGACAGAAATCCGTCCATGACCACAGCCGCTTTATTCGGCCACCATTTATAGATCGTCGCTTTGCTGACCCCTGCCCGTTCGGCGATTTTTTCAATCGTTACCGAAGCAAATCCCATTTCCAGCAGCAACTCGAAGGAAGCCTGCAAGATGGATTTTTCGGTTTCTATACTGCGCGGACGTCCTCTTTTTCCTGTCAAATCCATTCTCCTCCTTAACAAACCCACCGTACGAATAAATAAATGCAGTTAGTTATTATACTAAACAATAAAAAAACTATTTACAATACGCGTCGTTCAGTATATGATGAAGTCACGAATTAATAAACTATACGTTCATTATTTAATTAATAAACGTTTTTCCCGATTACGTACAGGGATTAATACATTTAAGGAGGCCTTTTTCTTATGAACGCTTCAGTACAACAGCACAAAAACATTCCCGGCTGGCTGTCTTTTTTATTGGCCGTCTCGTGCGGAATTATCGTCGCTAACCTTTATTATGCGCAGACTCTGGTGGGTCCAATCAGTGAAGCTACAGGACTTTCCGCTTCAGCGGCAGGACTGATCGTGACCATCACGCAGATCGGTTATGTGCTTGGACTTTTGTTTATCGTCCCGCTTAGCGACATATTGGAGAACCGGAGCTTATCCGTCGGGTCGTTGGTGATCGTCGTGGCGGCGCTGCTTGTAGCCACCTTTGTCCGCAACTCGGGGTTGTTTCTGGCCGCCTCGCTGGTGATTGGCTTAGGTTCAGTTGTTGCTCAGATTCTGGTGCCTTATGCCACATACCTGTCTTCTGACGAGCAAAGAGGCCGGGTTGTCGGCAATGTCATGAGCGGACTGCTGCTCGGCATCATGTTTGCCCGCCCGGTCGCCAGCTTTGTTGCCAGCCTGCTGGGGTGGCAGGCTATCTTTGCGATCTCTGCTGTTCTGGTAGCGGTGCTTGCCCTTGTGCTGGCACGGGTGCTGCCAAAACGCCTGCCAACCCATTCGTTGAGTTACGGGCAGCTTGTTGTCTCTTTGGGCACGCTTTTCAAGAATACGCCGATTTTGCGCCGGCGCGCTTTCTACCAAGCCTGCCTGTTCGGTTCGTTCAGTCTCTTCTGGACGGTTGTTCCGCTGCATTTGGCTGATGAATTCGGCATTTCGCAGCAGGGCATTGCCTGGTTTGCACTCGCCGGTGTCGGCGGAGCGGTCGCCGCTCCGATTTGCGGCCGGTTAGCCGACAGAGGGATGTCCCGTGTCTTAACCGCTGTCGCTTTAATTGTAGCCGTATTGTCTTTCCTGTTGGCAATTCTGGTACAGGGTCATTCCTTTGTCGCTCTGCTGCTGCTTGTCATTGCTGCCATCACGCTGGACATGGCGGTTTCCGGCAACCTGGTGCTCGGACAACGGGCCATTTTCTCCATCGGCAGCGAGGCCAGAGGCCGGTTGAACGGTTTGTTCATGTCGATCTTCTTCATTGGTGGAGCCATCGGCTCATCCGTGGGCGGCTGGGCTTATTCGCACGGCGGATGGAAGTTAGCGGCCTTAATCGGCATGATCCTGCCGGTCATCGCTTTGCTTTATTACCTGACGGAGAGAAAACCGCTGGGGAGCAAGGTGGAGGAAAGCTGACCCGGAGAGGAAATAGAAGAAAAATATAGGGAGAAGAACCACCAGGGTTCTTCTCCCTATATTTTGTCCTTTTGCGGTAATGCAATTGGAGAATTAGGTCATGGATCACCAGACCATAATGGGGTTCTCTGGCAGTCGTTTGATTGCTTCAGCCATAGCTGCCTTAACTTTTTTATAACATGGGATCCATATCTTTCCCGTATCCTCCTCTGAACTCAATTTTACCCTTTCCATTAACAAGGTAGCTTACAGGCCCGAACTTCCCACTTCGCCCCCATCTTCCCACAAAGGATCTGAGTTGTGGAACGTCTACTTGAACAACAAGCGGATTCCAGACATAAACCGACTTATCTGGATCCCAATATAAAGATTCATCACGCAGAACCTCTACTTTATGTTTGGCCTCGAAATTTCTCATGAATTCTTCCATTTGTTTCACCTCTTTTCTGGATGAATTGTCCTCAGAATACACCCCCTAGATAAAGAGATAAAGTTCGAAAATTGGCCATTTCTGAAGCTGCGTTTTACGAGCGGTAAGCTTGCCCTCGCCGGTTGACAAGCGTCTCCGTCGACAACTTTCAAATGCTCTGTTTTTCTTAGAATTTAAGATTTTTTGCTTATTGAAAATTTAGTAGATTCACAAACAAAAAAGACTGAAAAATGACCGGCATAAGCCAACCCATTTTCAGTCTTTTTTGAAACAAACAACAGTCAAGTTCGGCGGTTAGTTCGAATCCACGGTAGTGCTTTATCCCTTAAAATCCCGCTGCCGCGAAGCCTCGAACAGCAACACCGACGCAGCCATCGCCACGTTCAGCGATTCGGCCCGGCCTTTCATCGGGATGATGACCGCATCATCCAGCAGCGCCAGCGTGTCCTTGGACAGTCCCCCGCCTTCACTGCCGAACACGAGCCACTTGGCTCCGGTAAAATCATATTCATAACAGCTGCGCGCAGACTGCAGGCTTGTCCCGGCGATGCGTACGCCCCGCTCTTTCGCCTGCGGGAGCAGCTCTTTCAAATCCCCCTCCACAATCGGAAGGTGAAAAAGCGAACCCATCGTCGATCGAATGACCTTGGGTCCGTACACATCGGCGCTGCCGCGCCCGATGACTACGCCGGCCGCGCCGACAGCGTCTGCGCTGCGGATAATCGTCCCGACGTTGCCGGGGTCCTGCACGCCGTCCAGCACGACAACCAGGCTGTCCGGCTGCTCAAACAGCCGGGCCGGCGGGACGTTCTCCTTGCGGATCACGGCAAAGACAGGCTGCGGCGTTTTGGTGTCCGTACATTTAGCGATGACCGCCTCCGAGACGCCGATCCATTCGACGCCCAGCGAATCGGCTGCCGCGCGCGCCAGCTCGGATGGAATTCCGCGCTCCAGCGAGAAGGCTACGCACTCTATGTCAGCGTGCGCTTTCAGCGCCTCCTGAACCAAATGAACACCTTCAACGATAAATTTGCGGTGTTTATCGCGGTGTTTTTTCTCCAGCAGCGAGCTCCATTCCTTCACCCGGCTGTTCTGGGTCGATTCAATTTGCATCGTTCAGTTCACGACTCCTGTTTCTGATATTATTAGCAGTCCGCCTGCATTCATGCAGGCAAAACGGATGTTTGCTTATATTACGGTTTCTACGGTCTTTACAGTCGTTCAGTCGTTACAGTCGATTCTGTAGCTCCCGACTATTTCCCTTGGGTCATCGCCAGTTCCAGCTTCACCAGATCATCCTTCTGCCCGACAACTACCAAAATATCGTCGCTGTTCAAACGATCATTGGCATCCGGGGAAATGTTCATCTGTTTGCCGCCTTCTTTTTTGATCGCCATGACATTACAGCGGTATTTGGCCCGGACATTCAGCTCGATCAGGTTCTTGCCGATCATGGAAGGCGTCGCCTTCAGCTCCAAGATGCTGTATTCTTCGGAAATTTCGATGTAATCGATAATGTTCGGGGAAGTCAAATGATGGGCAACCCGAAGGCCCATATCCCGCTCCGGATGGATGACTTTATCTGCACCGATCTTGGACAGAACCTTGCCGTGCAGCTCATTTTGCGCTTTAGCAACAATAACGGGTCCGCCCAGATCTTTCAGAATTAACGTTGTCAAAATACTCGACTGTATATCCTGTCCAATAGCAACAACCACGACGTCAAAGTTACGAATCCCCAGCGCCCGCAGCGCTTCCTCATCCGTGGAATCTGCGGAGACCGCATGCGTAACCAGGTTCGCTATGGCTTGCGTTCTATTTTCATCCGAATCAATGGCCAGCACATCAAATCCCATTTGGCTTAACGACTTGGCCACGCTTATTCCAAACCGCCCCATACCGATAACGGCAAACTGTTTTTTTGACATTTTTACCTCACCTGTTGTTTGAATTAACACACGTATACTTTCCTCTATCTTAACACAATCCAAACGTTGCTTGTATTTCCAGGACTCCTTGAGGGTACATTAAAAATGCTGCCTGTGTGTAAAATCAAGCGCCACCCCCGCTTGCGCACTCGGGACAGCTTGAGAAGCAGCACAGCTTTAAGCCTTGCTAACCCCTGAAGTTAGGCTGAAAGCTTTACTTCGAACCATGAGGAGGATGTCATCATGGCTATTATGATGAGCTTGAGAGAAGCGGTCATGCATAAAATGCACGGCAACGATCTTCAAGGTCTGCGTTCGATGATTGAAGGATCTATTCATGCCCAGGAAGCGGCCCTGCCCGGCCTTGGCGTAGCTTTCGAGCTGATCTGGCAGAAAATCGACAAAGCCAAACAAGACGAACTTGTCGCCGTTTTGGACAGCGCGTTAAAAGCTTCTTCCGCATCGAAGTAAAACAACAAATCCCTCTTCCGGCCTTAAACCGGAACGAGGGATTTTGTTGTTTATCATCAAGGCGCGGTTTCCAGGAACTTCGCTTCCGGAAGTTTCTCCATTGCCGTGCGCATGGCGTATTCGTTTTCGAACAGAACCACATAGTTCTCTTTCTTGTCCTTCACAAGCACCGAGTTAATCCGGAATTTCGAAGGGTCCACTTTATCCATTACGATCCAGCGGGCGAACTGGTAAGGCATGCGCTGAAGCTGCACGTCCACGCCGTATTCGCCTTTCATCCGGTATTCGAACACCTCGAACTGCAGCTGGCCGACTACGCCAAGCAGAATATCGTCGAAGCTGACCGTCCGGAACACCTGAATCATGCCTTCCTCCGTCAGCTGGTCGATCCCTTTCTGGAACTGCTTCGATTTCAGCGCGTTTTTGATGCTGACCTTGGCAAAAATCTCCGGCGAAAACGTCGGCAGCTCGTCAAAGACGATCTCGCTTTTTTCGCTCAAAGAGTCACCGATCCGGAAGATGCCCGGATCAAACAAACCGATAATGTCGCCCGGATAGGCTTCATTCACGATGTCACGGTCCTGCGCCAGAAACTGCTGCGGCTGGGCCAGCTTGATGTCCTTGCCCGCGCGGACATGTTTGACCGTCATGCCCCGCTCGAACTTGCCGGACACGATCCGCAGGAATGCGATCCGGTCGCGGTGCGCCGGGTTCATGTTAGCCTGAATCTTGAAGACGTAGCCGCTGAACTTCTCGTCCGTCGGCTCTACCAAACCGGCCGTACTTCTGCGCGGCTCCGGTTTGGGCGCCAGCTCCAGGAAGTTCTCCAGGAACGTCTGCACGCCGAAGTTGTTGACCGCACTGCCGAAGAAGACGGGCGTCAATTCACCGCGCATAACCTTGTCATAATCAAACGGATCGCCCGCCACGTCCAGCAGCTCCAAATCCTGGCACAGCTGATCGTGCAGGTATTCGCCCGCAATTTCACCGATTACCTTATCTTCGTATCCATCCACTTTCTTAACCTGAATCGTGGAGTGATCATCGCCCTGGAACAATTCGACCTGATTCTTCATCCGGTCGTAGACGCCGGAAAGCTCACGGCCCATGCCGATCGGCCAGTTCATTGGCACGGAGCGGATGCCGAGCACGTTCTCCAGCTCTTCCATCAGTTCAAAGGGGCTGCGGCCTTCACGGTCGAGTTTGTTAATAAACGTAAAGATCGGAATGCCGCGTTTCGCGCACACCTGGAACAGCTTGATCGTTTGAGGCTCGACGCCTTTTGCCACGTCAATAAGCATGACCGCGCTGTCCGCAGCCGTCAAAGTCCGGTAAGTGTCCTCACTGAAGTCCTGGTGACCCGGCGTATCCAGAATGTTGATCCGATGTCCTTTATAATCAAACTGCATCACCGAAGACGTAACGGAGATCCCCCGCTGCTTCTCGATTTCCATCCAGTCACTGGTTGCGTGTTTGCTGGCTTTTCTTGCTTTAACCGAACCCGCCAGACGGATGGCTCCGCCGAACAGCAGCAGTTTTTCCGTAAGGGTCGTTTTACCCGCATCCGGGTGAGAGATGATGGCAAACGTACGGCGTTTGTCCACCTCTTGCTGCAGCACATTCAAAGCTTTGTTCATTTCTTCACGGTTCCCTTCATTCCTCAAGTATTGCGAACGCACATGTATATCTATTGTATCACAATTTACGAGCCAAGACAGGACAGCATTTGCTGCCATCCGGGATACCCATGCAGGCGAAAAACATCCCCATACGTTAAGCGTATGAGGATGTTCAGCATCAGGTTCATATTCCTTTTCCTGTTCTCTTCCTGCTATCTTGCCAGTTATCAGTTATCTTGCCAATAATCTTAAGCGCCTTATTCCACCGGCTTCAGCCAAATGACGTTGTCTTCCTCCTGACCGTTCACCGGCCACCATTTGAAGCCGTCCTTAGCCAGCAGCTCATGGGTAGCCTGCGGTCCCCAAGTACCGGCCGGATAAGTTTCCAGCTTAGGCGTCCCTTCTTTCCAGGACTTCGCGATTTTATCGATAAACGACCAGGCGGTCGCCACTTCATCCCAGCGGGTAAAATACGTCGAATCGCCGTTAGCCGCATCATGAAGCAGCCGTTCATAAGCTTCCGGCGAGTTAATGCCGACCAGGCAGCTTTGGCAGAATTCCATCGCCGTTGGCTTGATCTCGGACTCCGTGCCCGGATTTTTGGCATTGATTTTGATATAAATGCCTTCCATCGGGTTGACCCGGATCACCAGCAGGTTCGGCTCGAGCGAATGCTTTTGCCCCAAATAAACGTTATTCGGCATGTTCTTGAATTCCACAACCACTTCCGTTGTCTTCACCGGCAGGCGTTTGCCCGTCCGAATATAGAACGGCACACCGGCCCAGCGGAAATTATCGACGAACAGCCGGGCAGCAAAATACGTTTCCGTATTGGAATTCGGGTCCACCTTGTCTTCCTCCCGGTAACCCGGCAGCTTCTTGCCGCCTTTCTCCCCGGCTGTATATTGGGCGCGCACGACGTTCTCGCCAACTTCTTCGTTCGTATTATAATGGCGAAGCGAGCGCAGCACCTTAACCTTCTCGTCGCGGATGTCCTCGGCCAGCAGCCGGCTTGGCGGTTCCATCGCAATCATCGTGAGCATCTGCAGCATATGGTTCTGCCCCATGTCGCGCAGCGCCCCTGCATGATCGTAATATCCGCCCCGTTCCTCGACGCCTACCGTTTCGCTGAGCGTAATCTGCACGTTCGCAATATGTTTGTTGTTCCACAGCGGCTCAAAGAACGCATTCGCGAAACGGATCACTTCAATATTCTGAACCATCTCTTTGCCAAGATAATGGTCAATACGGTAAATTTCTTCTTCCTTAAACACTTCATTTAATTCCGCGTTGAGCTTCTCGGCCGAAGGCAGATCATAACCAAACGGCTTCTCAATCACGAGACGATGCCAGCCCTCGCTGTCCAGCATACCGCCTTTCTTCAGATTCAGCGATACGCTGCTGAACAGTTCCGGTGCCAGCGCGAGATAGAACAAGCGGTTGCCCGGAATGTTAAACTTTTGCTCCAGTGCTTCCGTATGCTGCTTGAGTTCCACATAACCGTCCAAATTGTTAATATCCAGCGATTTGTACTCAAAATGCTCGGCAAAACGGTTCCATTCTTCCTCGTCTTTGATTTTGTACCGGCAGAACTCCGTAATGGATTCCCGCAGATCGTTCCTGAACTGTTCAGGAGTGCGGGGACGGCGTGCTACGCCAATAACCGCAAAATCCTCGGCTATTTTCCCTTCGCGGTACAGTGAATAAATTGCAGGATAAAGCTTGCGGTGCGCCAAATCCCCGGTGGCCCCAAAGATAAAAAAGGCTGTTCCCGGCGTTTGCAGCGCTTCAACATTTTGATTATCAGCCATGGCTCCTCATTCTTTCTATAGTGGATTAGAAAATGAATTGATGCCTGAATCTCTTTCATCACTGAAATCGATTCGCCGCCTTACCATAAACATTGATATGCTCATCCAACCGGATTTACGTGATGTATTTTAGCATATCTGAATTTCCAATTCCATCCTCTTCCTTCTTGGAAAAAGAACGCCGCCTCAGTACTCAATTGTCAGCATCGGCGAACCATATGAAACCTGCTGCAGACCCGTCACCGTATCGGTATGCGAGGCCATTTGCAGCCCGGCCTTGCGGCCATTAATCAGCGTGGTAATCCCGAAGGAAGGCACTTCATAAGTTCGGGAAACCGTAGTCCCATCTTCAAATGAATCAATTGGGCTCGCTTGAAGCTCCCCCGCCTCCTTCTCCATGCTGCTCAGCATGACAGAAGCGTCTTTGGACGATCCGTCCGCAGATGAAGTCGCTGTTGCTGCCTGTTCCCCAGGAAGCGGCGCCAAGCCTTGAACGGAACCGTTCCACGCGGCAGCCACACCATTACTCAGCAAAACCCGACCGGCCTCATGCTGCTGCTGCTCAAGCTCATCCGCCGCTGATGCCTCGGCATCTAACCGGTAAATGACATAGAGCGCCCCATTTACTTCCATCAAGGAAAGTTTACCCATTACGCCGCCCTTTAACCCGTCTGACGTATAAACCTCGTGGCCTTGAACGTTCTCCGTTCCCACTGCAGAAAGGCCTAGCTGTCGCGCCAGCCGTTCAGCCGCTGGTTCCGCCTGCAGATCACTATTCCAGGCTCCCTGCCATTTAACGACCGTGTCCAGCTTGCCGGACACCTGCTCACGGGCAAGCTTCAGCAGCTGCTGAAGCTGCGCATCCGCCTGATCTAATTGAGGGGCCTGAGCCGCGTTTCCGGCCGCTTGAATCAATTTTCCGGCACCGGGGCCAAATCCAACCACAAATAATAGAGCTGTAACCAAAGAAATCATAAGGCTTATCAGTACAACGGCATTTCGTGTTCTCATCGTTTTGTTCTCCTCCGCACCGGCCTGCCGGAGCCCCGCTCCTGCTGCCTCTCATTTATCCGTTTATAGGAATCTATGAGACTAGCATTGACCGGATTAAGAGATTGTATTCCTGTTTGGTCAGAAGAAAATTGCTTTCTATCTTCTATCAGAAAAAAGCATACAAAAAAGAGAACCCTAAGGCCCTCTGGCTGTTTTATGGTTGTTCTCTGTTGTTCTCTGTTGTTCTCTGTTGTTCTCTGTTGTTCTCTGTTACTCTCTGATTGTTCTATGATTGTTCTCTGATTGTTCTTTGTTATTCTCTATTTTATTCGCTGCTGTTTCTCTGCTTAACTCTGTTTCTCCGCTTGATTGTTTGTTTCTGTTTGTTTCCGCCAGTTTCTCTCAGCCTGAGCTTGTTCCTCCTCCTAGGCGGTCTGAACTTTTGAATTTAGGACAATGAACGCCCCCAGCTCGGCTTCACCGCCGTTACCATCTCGCCCGTCCGGATCGCCCGTTCGATCTGCCATCCAAGGTAACAGTCCTGCGCCGCCTCTTCAAGCCCGTAGAAAGCCGGCCCTCCGCTGATATAATCGGCCATTTGCTGCAGACAGGCCGCAATCGCGATTTCATCATCGTATAATCTGGCGGGAGCGAACGGATTCGTATAAAGCCACTCCTCTCCGCACAGGATGCCTTGAAGGAAATACCCTTCCTGATTCTCATATTCGCCTTTGTTGACCCGTTTCAGCTCCAGCTGCCGGGGGATCAGGTCCTCCGGCTGAAGCAGCACCCGCTGGTCAAAGATTTCGCCGCGTTCGCCCCTCACCGATAAATGATTGGAACGAATCCAGGAGCGGTGCTGATCCTTCGTGAAATCATAAATGCCGAGCGCATCCCCGAAATCCAGCCAGGCTAAATCCCGCTGCATAGCGACGATTTGGTCAACCTGCGGCGGGCCACTGCGACTCGGCCCCTGCACCCACTCCGAATCAAAACGCATCGCTTTGATCCTCACTTCTTCAAAAGACTTGCCGAGCATACGCCGGATGAGGCTGACGCCGTGATACATATGGGAAATTGAAACGGTCGCCTCCGTGATTCGTCCTAATTTCCCCGAGCGGAGCAGCGCCAGCCTTGCCTGCTGAACCGGATGGAACTGGTACTGCTCGGCCACCTGAATACGGGCATTTAAGGAAGCAGCCCGATCCAATAAGGCCTCCAGCTCATTCAAATCCGAAGCCGGCGGCGTTTCGGCCAGCACCGGCACGCCAAGCTCGGCGAGCTTCAGCAAATATTCGCTGCCGCTGCTCCCGCCCACGGCCACAACGACAAAATCCGGCGTTTCCTTCGCCAGCAGTTCATCCAATGTACGATAAGTGGATGTTCCCCATTCGGCCTCCATTTGTCTGCCTTTGGCTTCATCCCGCACGACCATGCCACTGACGTGGAAACGGTCCGGCAAAGCTTTAGCAATTCGCAGAAAATATTGGGCCCTGAACCCGGCGCCGCCAATCAGGCTGAATTTGACCATTACGCTTCTCCTCCTGACTCAGCATTAGCCGGAATTGCGGACGCCTTTGGAGCGGACATCTTTGGACGCTCCGGTAACGGGTAGGCAGATACTGCCGCCAGAAATCCTTCCCGGGTATAGAAGCGGCTGTCCGGGCTGAGCGGAAGCTCCACCCGACCTCCGGTTATCGCGGCTTCATAGACGGCCGTAATCAATTCAAGCGTCTTCCGGCCTTCATGACCGTCGATCAGCACTTTGAGCGAACCGTTCTCGATCGCCGTCAAAACATCGTCCACCTGTCCGGTATGAGCGTCATATTTCAGCGTCTCTGACTCGCCGGCGAACTGCTCGATCTCTTCCTCCAGCTTCGGATGACGGACCGGAAACCCGTCCTCCAGCTCCTGGGACGCATAAACCTTCCAAGGCGCTGACACCCTTGCCCGCTCTCCCTGAAAAACCATCTGCCGTTCCTCTCCGTGATGGACCACCGAGCTGGTCATTTGCGCCAAAGCGCCTCCATCATAAACAAAGACCGCTATGGAGAGATCCTCCAGCTCCGAATTGGGATGGGACGTATTGCTCATAACGGCCTGGACGGACCGCGGCATGCCCATCATCCACTGCAGCAAATCCATATGGTGTACCCCATGGTTAAGCGTACAGCCTCCGCCTTCTCTCTCCCAGGATCCCCGCCACCAAACATCATAATAGCTGCGGCCGCGCCACCAGTAGGACTCTACCTGGGCATGCACAATCCGGCCGATCAGACCGGATTCCAGCACCGCTTTCAGCTTCACGTTCTTGTCCACGAACCGTTCCTGTCCGACTACCGACAGCAGACGCCCGGACGAAGCCTGAGCCTCCAGCATCCGGTCGCATTCGGCGAGAGACATCGCCATCGGCTTCTCGATCAGCACATGAACGCCTGCTTCCAGGCAGTTCACCGCGATCTCCGCATGCAAATGCGGCGGCGCGCAGATGGAGACCAGATCGAGTTCCCCGTCCCGCAGCAGCTCCCGATAATCCTGAACCAGCCTGCAGTCCAGTCCGAACCGATCCCGCAAAGCCGCCGCTTTGTCCATACCGGGATTGGCAAGCGCTACAACCCGGCAGCGTTCACTAAATTCTGCATACGCTTTCAAATGTGTCTCTGCAATTTTGCCGGTGCCGATAATCCCAACCTTGATCATATCTATCTCCTCCCTTCCGCGGAGCAGCGTAACTTTAACTCTTATATGAACTTCTATAGGAACACCCGAAATTTCATTCCGTTATTTAATAAGTTCAGTAGGATTCTGCCCCGTAATCTTTTTGAACAGCGTGCTGAAATACGGGATGTTTTTGTAGCCGACCCGTTCGGCCACCTCATAGACCAGCATCTTCCGTTCCAAGAGCAGCTCCCGCGCTTTCTCGATCCGCACCCGGGTCAGATACGTGTTGAAGGTCTCGCCCGTAATATTTTTAAAAATAATCGACAGGTGGTTGCGCGAAATGTACACCATATCGGACAAATCGGCCAGCGTCACATCCTCCGCATAATGCTCATGGATGTAACGGGTCATGAAATCCACGATTTGCCGGTGTTTGCTGCTGCCCTTCCACTGCCGGTCGTGGATGATGGCGCCGATTTTGCCGGACAGCCATTCCGTCAATTGATCGGGCTCGGACAGACTCATCAGCTCCTTGGCGATTTGGTCGCCGGAGAACAGCTCCTCCACCGCCAGTCCCGACTCGTACAAGGAATAAGTCACGATCCCCCAAAGCTCGCTGCCCAGAAGCTGCACATAGTCCTTCGTAATCAAGTCTTTGCTGGCTTTAAGCTCGGTAATATATTCGCTGATCAGCTGGACGGCCTCCAGCTCCTGGGAAGCTTTAACCGCCCCTGCCAGTTTGTACAGAAACTTCGCCGGCAGCAACGGGGCCGCATCCGGCTGCTCCGTCCGGATCTCCGCCGGATACCTGTACAGCTCATAACCCGGGCTTAACCGCTCCTGCTTTAGTTCGATAGCCTGGAAAGCTTCGTCCGTAGAATAAGGAATATCCGTCCAAGCTTCTTTGAATCTCCCGATGCCGATGCGGACCTCCAGCTTGAGACAGCTTTTGATGCTGTCGATCAGCTGTATGCCGAGCCCCCTCAGACTTTGCGTCATACCTTCCTGCTGCCCGGCCCCGCTTGGCGGGTGAAGCACAAGCAAAGCCCGGGTGCTGTGCAGCTCCGTATATTCCATGTTCGGGAACCCTTGACGTGCGACCTCGCAGGCAATGTTCCCGATTGCAAACCGGAACAAATTCCAATCGGATACGGACAAAGTCCGCGCCCAATCCTTGCGCACCAGATCAATGCCGAGGGTAACATGGCTGCAGTCGGTCCAGTAAGTATACGGTTCCGGCAAATAAGCCGCTCCGTCCCGGTTCCTCTCCAAAGTTCCGATTGCGGCAGAACGGACCCATTCTTTTTCGATAAACGGTTTGTATTGGACCATCGTCTGCTCCAGCTCCAGCCGTCTTAACCGGCTCTCTTCCTCCTCCGACAGCTCGTTGATGACTTTGGTTAATATGGCTTTCAGAGTCGGCACGCTGATCGGCTTGGAGACGTAATCGCTGACCTGATACCTCAGCGCCTGTCTGGCATGCTCGAAATCCGAATAACCGCTTAAAATAATAATCTTGCCGTTATAACCTTCCTGTCTGATCCGCTCTATCATATCCAGCCCGTTCATTTCGGGCATATAAATATCGGTAATGATGACGTCCGGCTGCGAGAGACGGGTCATTTCCAGTCCATCCGCCCCGTTCAAGGCCTCCCAGGCCCACTCCGCCTGCAGTTCATCCCATGGAATGACCCGCTTCATGCCCTGAAGCACATGACGTTCATCGTCCACAATCGCGATTCTCCACACGACGCATTCCTCCCTTAATTTCGGCAGTGATGACCAAGGTATATGGGGGCGCATTTTCGATCTCTATCCTAGCAACGAACCCCTGGGGTTAACAGATGACGAATACACGATCTATTGCAGAATAACACGGGATTATGAAGCGCTTTCCTCTTTGTTTGGAGGATGAGCCAGCAAAGGCAGCACGATATCCACCTTCGTCCCCCCCTCCGGACGCTCGGACAGCTTGACACCATAACCGTTCCCGAAATAACCGTCAATCCGCTCCTTTACATTGCGGATGCCGTACCCGCCGGTCCGCCGCTTCTGCGCTTGAGGCGGTGTTTCGGGGGGAATCCGTTTCAGCCCTGTCCCGTTATCCTCAATCACAATCCGCAGCCGTTCGTTGTCATGCTCCATCCGAATCCGGATATGGCCGTGGGATTGTTTGTTGAATCCGTGTACAATCGAGTTCTCCACAAACGGCTGGAGGGTCAGCTTAGGCATGTAATAGACGCCCAGCTCCTCGGGAACTTCAATCGTATAATCAAGCCCTCCGCTGCGGCGCAGCTGCTGGATTTCCAGATAACTTTCAATATGCACCAGCTCCTCGCTGATCGGAATAAAGCTGTCGCCGTTGGACAAGCCGATCCGGAACATGCGGCCCGTCAGTTCCAGAATCCGGCTGAGCTCATCCTGTCCGGCTTCGATGGCCATCCAGTTCAGCTGGTCCAGCATATTATATAGAAAATGAGGATTGATATTGGCCTGCAGGGCCTCAATCTCGGCTTTTCGCTGCTGCTCATAGCGGCGCTGCAGGGACAGGTAAAGCTCCTCAATCCGCTCATTCTGCTTGCGGTAACCGGCGAACAGGTAGCCGAATTCATTTTCGTAATCGGTCGGAAGCTCCGGCTGCTGCCCGCCGACCGAATACATCCGCATCGCCGTCACCAGCTTTTTGATCGGTTTGGTGAACTGGCGGCTCAGCAAATGGGTCAGCAGCAGGACAAACAGAATGGCAATTACGCCGATGAAGCCGATAATTTCCGCCAGCCTGAAGCTGCTCGCCGTAATCTGTTTCCATGATGTGATTTCGATCAGCGTCCAGTTGGAATTCGGCAGCCTGGAGTAGACCAGCAGAGAGTCTTCCTGTTTCTGGCCGCTTTGAATATGGACGTAACCGGAAGACTCCTCCCTTCTGGTATCAATCCAGCCCTCCAGCTCCTTCTGATCCAGCACGTTGCCGATCTTGAGCAGCTGCCGTCCTTCCCCGTCCGTCATAATCCGGTTGCTGCCTTCGGAATGGCCGGCCAGCAGCGTCTGAATTTCTTTGGCTTTGATATGAATGACCAGAACCCCCAGATAGGTGTTCTCATACATGATCTTCCGGGCAAAGCTCAGCACCGGAACATGGCCCTGGAAGCTGGACACTTCGTGTTCTTCCGACCAGGCGAAATCATTTTTCTGCAAATACTGGGACAAATCCCACTTCTTCAGCTCGGATAAATCATGAAACTGGATGTAGCTCTTGTCGTCTCCCTGAAACGGGTGCTCCATATACAAATCAATGCCCTGGATCAGCGGAATGGAATAAGTGAGATTGGCCAAGGCATGCTGGACGCCCTGATACCTGCGGTAGCGGTCATATTCGTCCCCATTGTCCCGCAGGAACGTAATCAGCTCATTGTCGCGCGACGTGGACAACGAGATCTGCTCGATGGTCACCATCCGGGTCGTAATCTCGTTGTTCAGCTCGTCCAGCAGCTGCTGCTGGTAATGCGAGGTG
The DNA here is from genome assembly GCF_002240225.1 of Paenibacillus physcomitrellae. Lineage (NCBI taxonomy): Bacteria > Bacillati > Bacillota > Bacilli > Caryophanales > Paenibacillaceae > Paenibacillus > Paenibacillus physcomitrellae. The sequence continues at coordinate 2,257,255 of NZ_CP022584.1, forward strand.
GTTCTGACCAGCGATTTGGAAGACAAGCTGTAGCCTGTCCAGGCGATCAAAGCGATAAAAATGATGATGACCAGAGCAAAACTCTGGAAAAACAGCCGGTCGATCCGGTATTTCTTAAAGGGATTAGTCACAGATGCAGGCACAGGCCGCTTCACTCCTTCCGGGCGGTTCATAAGCAGAAAACGGCAAAGCAGGAGATCGTCAGAACCCCCGCTTTACCTCTGGAGAAACCCGATTTCGAGTTCACTTTATCCCTTAATGCCCGTTGTGGCAATCCCTTCTACGAAATACTTTTGAAGGAACATAAAGACGATTGTAGCCGGCAGGATCGAAACGAGCGCCATGGCAAGCAGTTGTCCCCACTGCTGGGCCGATTGCGAATCGTTGATCATGCGCAGCGCAAGCCCGACCGTATATTTGTCCACGGAGTTCAGATACAGCAGGTGGCCGAGGAAATCATCCCAGTTCCACAAGAAACAGAAGATCGTTACGGTTACGATCGCCGGCTTCGTCAAAGGCATGACCACCCGCCAGTAAATCCCGAACCACGAACAGCCGTCGATCTTCGCCGACTCGTCGAGCTCTTTGGGGATGCCCCGCACAAACTGGATCAGCAGGAAGACGAAGAAGGTTCCGCCCGCTCCGCCGGCCAGCAGATGCGGCACGATGAACGGAAGGTAAGTGTTGACCCAGCCAAGCTGGTGAAACAGCGCGTACTGCGGAATGATCAGCACCTGGCCCGGCAGCATCAAGGTCAGCATCAGCAGCGAGAACCAGAAATTCTTAAGCGGGAAATCCATTCGCGCGAACCCGAACGCCACAAGCGTGCAGGAGATCAGGGTCGCAACGAGAACGGCGGCTTCGAGCTGAAAGGTATTGAGATAGAAATCGGTAAACGAATGACCGGGAACCGAATGCCAGCCTTTCGTGAAGTTGCTCCAAGTCGGAGCGGAAGGGAAAATATTCGGCGAGCTCAGCTCCTGATTCGTTTTGAACGCGGCGCCGATCCACCAAAGGACCGGATAGACCATGATGACGCTGAATAGGATCATAACAACGTGGCGGACCATCGCTTTTCCTTGTTTGGTCATTTCTGCTTCCTCCCTTCCGGCTCCGTTTCATAGAACACCCAGTAACGCGAAGTGCCGGCGATAATGAGAGCCGCGATAACGATGATGACCAGCATGATCCAGGCCAGCGCCGAAGAATAACCGAGCTGGTAGCGGCTGAATGCCCGTTCATACAGATAAAGCGCGTACACATACGTGGAATTCACAGGTCCGCCGTTTGTGATAACGAAAGCAGAGGTGAACATTTGAAAGGAATTGATGACCGCCATAATCAGGTTGAAATACATGATCGGCGACAGCATCGGCAAGGTGATCCGGAAGAACTGGACAAACCGGTTGGCGCCGTCTACGGATGAAGCCTCGTACAGGTCATTTGGAATTTGCTTCAGACCGGCCAGGAAAATCACCATCGTCGAGCCGAATTGCCAGGCGGCCAGCAGAATCAGGGTCCACAGCGCCGAATCGGGGCTGGTAATCCAGCCTTTGCCTTCGATCCCGAACACAGCCAAGATTTTGTTAAAGATGCCGTCAACGCCAAAAATATTCCGCCACAGCAGCGAAACGGCAATGCTGCCTCCGATCAGCGAAGGGAAATAAATCGCCGTCCGGTAAAAGGTAATCCCTCTTACAGCACGGTTCAGCACCATGGCGACAAGGAGTGCAGCAATCAGCTTCACCGGAACGGAAGCGATTACATATTTGAACGTGACGCCCACCGATTGGACGAATTTCGGGTCATTCATGAAGATGCGTTCGTAGTTCCGGGTTCCGACCCAATTAATGGGCTCCAGCAGCGTATAATCGGTAAAGGAGTAATACAGCGATAAGAACATCGGATAAGCTGTCAGCCCTAAGAAGCCGATCAGCCAAGGTGAAATGAACAGATAACCTGCCACGGATGTCTTCCAGCTGCGGTTTAAAGACCGGGGCTTCTTGACTTTGGGGGCCGTGCCTGAGGTTACGGCTGCGGTACGGTTCATGTGCAATCACTTCCTGTAGTCAGTTTTATACTCTAAATATATAGGCAAGCCAGAGCTGTTGAAATGAGGGTAATGTTTGAATTCTTTCAAAATATAACGAAAAAAAGAAGAAGCACGATGTCCGCGCCTCTTCTTCGCTTATTCTCCTTTTGCCTGGCAGCACCCGGCACCTGACCTCCAGCACTCGGCACAAGGCATTGGGCCCCAAACCCAAGGTCTCTCGATTAATAAATCGTCCGTCCCTGTTCGTCGGCAATCCCGCATCTCCGGTAGAAATACGTATTGATCCGGTCGCGCCATTCCTTGGCGTGCTCAGCCTGCTCGGCCAACCGCTCAGCCACCTGTTGGTGCAGCCCTTCTTCTATGCTTCCGGCCAAGGCTTCCCACTCGGCGGCAAAACGTTCGGCCTGCTCTGCACCTTCAAAATGGGTGTCGTAAATATGCTGGATCACCGTCTTCCCGGAGTGGAGCTTATGGGTATACGGAACATGATGGAAGAACAGCAGCAGCTCATCCGGACAGGTCTCCAGCGATTCATACCGCTCGCAATTAGAGCCTGCATACTGCCCGGTATATCCCGTTCCCGTCGCTTTCGTCCGGTCCACGCCGATGCCCTGCCAATCCGCAAAATGATAAGTGCCCCACATCGAATATTCGTAGCCCTCTACATTCGGGCCGTAGTGATGATCGGGATTGACCATAAACCCTACGCCTAGCGGCGCCGTATAAGATTCGTAGATCCCCCAGGAGTCCAGCAGCATCTGCTGAACCGTACGGATTAGCTGCTCGCTGCCGTTGCCGAAGGTAAGCCTGATCCATTCCTCGGCGATCTCCGGGGAAGTCAGCCCGGGATTCCAGATCAAACGCCCATAGCCGTACAGGTTGGCCTGAGCCAGCAGATGGCCGGTCCAGTTCGTGTCATCCCCGATATTCGAGACGGCGGCAATGCCCGCCAGGCGGCTGCCATGCAGCTCTCCACTGGCAATCCGCTTCACAGTCGAGCCTTCTCCTTTGAGATAAGTATCAAAGTCCAGTATCTCCTTCCACTGCGGCACCAGATAACACAAATGCCGCTGCTGGCCCGTATATTCCTGTGTAATCTGCAGCTCCAGCACCTGATGGGTAGACGGCATCGCGCCCAGCAGAGGCGATATTGGCTCACGTACCTGGAAGTCGATCGGGCCGTTCTTGACCTGCAGCACAACATTGTCCTTAAACCGTCCGTCCAAAGGCTTGAAGTGATCGTATGCCGCTTTTGCCCGGTCCGTCTTGCGGTCCCGCCAGTCCTGCTTGCAGTTGTAGACAAAGCAGCGCCAAATCACGATTCCGCCGAAAGGATCAAGCGCTTCGGCCAGCATGTTGGCCCCGTCGGCATGATCGCGGCCATATGTGAACGGGCCAGGCCGGTTCTCCGAATCGGCTTTGACCACATAGCCGCCGAAGTCCGGAATCGCGCTATACACATCTTTTATCCGGTGCTGCCACCATTCCTGGACAGCCGGGTCCAAAGGGTCCGCCGTAGGCAATTCGCCCATTTCCAGCGGAGCGGCGTAGTTCACGCTTAGAAACAGCTTCACGGCAAAGTCGCGGAAGATCGCAGCAACCTCGGCCACGTCCGGCAGAAACTCGTCCGTAATCAGCAGCGTCTCCTGCTTGTGGACATTAACGTTGTTGATGGATACGGCGTTAATGCCAACGGAAGCCAGCAGGCGTGCATAATCGCGGATGCGCTCCTTGTCCGCTTTGAAGCGGTTATTTTCAAAGAAGATCGATTTACCGGCATACCCCCGCTCGATCGAGCCGTCCATGTTATCCCAATGGTTGATCATGCGAAGCGGATTGACCGGGTTCTCCCGGATATTCAAGCCGTTCACGGATTGGCCTGTTCCGAATAACCGCAGCAGATGAAACGCCCCGTAGAGCAGGCCCGCAGGCGCTGCAGCCGCTATCACGATCCGGCCTGTATGAGCATCCGTTTGGATTGCAAAACCTTCAGCACCGATCTCGGTTATGACGGCCTCTGGAAACAGCCCGTCAATCTCCGGATTACTGCCAAACAACGCCAGTTGTATGTATGCTTCCGAGTCCGGCACCTCTCCTGCATTTACAACAGCCGCAGACAGGCCTGACATGCCTTCCAGCCCCCGAGCAAGCTCGGCAGCAGCTGAATGAATCACAGCGGCTCCTCCGTCCTCGGGAGCTCCAGCTACAACAATCTGGCGGTAGGCCTTGTATCGCTTAAGCCACTCGGCGGTCTCCTGCCTACGGTAAGGCAGCCAAGCCAAATAACCATCTTCCCCATGTACTTGTTCCGGTATACTCATCGCTTCTTCCTCCTCGGATTGTATCCTGTTAAATTCGCTATATCCACTTAAATAAAGGATCGCCCGGGATATAATGTACCGGAACGTCCGCGAATTTCTCCTTAAGCCGCTTCGCAAGCAGCTTCATACCCGGCTCTTCGCTTTGCGCGTGTCCCAGCAGCAGCAATGCCTTTGGCCTGCCTTGACTGCAGGCATCACGGACATACTCCGGAGTCTCCCACTCCGGCCCTTCGCCGGCGATGATCAAATCCAAATGCTCCCGCTCGAATAAAGGGATCGCCTGACCGCCTCCGCCGCGGTACCCGACCAGCAGACCGATACGGCGGCACGGCATGGCCGGGTCGCCAACGGCCCGGACAAACGGAAGGTCCAGCTTCTCCTTTACTTGTCTCGCAACTTCCTCCAGCGGCATCGGCGGTATTTCCGCTATCGCCGACACGGGCTGCCTATCCACGATATACGGCTCCCAGCCCAGCTCCTGAATCAATCCTTCCGTGATGCCGTCCGGCTGGTAGCGATGGACGTAGTCGTGCAGCCGGAAGACAGCCAAGCCCGACGATTCGATCAGCTTGTGCTTTTCCCGGTATACAGGGCCTAGATCATCTAAATCAGCCGGATCGTGATGACTGAAGTACAAGCCTTCATGAGTAATCAGCAGATTGGCATCCAGCGTTGCCGCCTGGCTGATCACAGAATGAGTGGCCATAAAAGCAACGGCTATCCCGTTTACCACGGCGGTTTCGTCACCCGCTTTCAGTCCGTCCACCGTTTGCTCCGGTCCTTGAGCCTGCTCGGTCGTCAGCCAGGTCAGCACCTCTTTGATCGGCAGAGCCAAATCGTCCACCTCACTTCAAACGCAAGGCCCGGAACACAGCTGTTCCGGGCTTTGGCGTTTTTTAAATTATTTTTCGTAAGCTGTAGAAGCATCCTTCAGTTCATCAAAGGCTTGCTCAGGCGTCACTTTCTTAAAGCTGAGCTCGTCGCGGACAAGCGCCCAGTCCTTATCAATGAAGTTCGTCCAGCCGCCCGCTCCCGCCGTCCAGGTCTGACCATCAGGTTCAGTTGCCCGGAGCAGAGCAAGGCCTGCTTTATCCAGATCACTCATGGTTGATTCGAGCAGCGTTGCGTTATCTTTGTTCACCGGCAGACCGCGCGAAGTCTTCAGCACTTTCGCCGCTTCCGGATCGTTCAGCAGCCAGTTAACAAATTTCTTGGCTTCTGCCTGTTGTTTCGAATCGGCGGATACCCCCAGGAACATGGAAGGTTTAATCCAGCCGCCGGCTTCATCGGAGCGAGGCATCGTCACCAGCGCATAGGCGCCAGGCTTCAAGCTGTCCCAGGAAACCAGGTTGTTGGAGAAACCGTAGCGCATCAAAATTTTACCGGCTACCATCAAGTCCATTTGCGGGTCGAACTCTTTGTCAGAGGCATTAACATCTGCTGGCGGTACCAGTCCTTCATTACGCAGCTCTTCAAACTGCTTCGTCCACTCAAGGAACGTATCCTTGTCGATGTTGAAATGACCGTCATCGGTAACAACAGGTCCTTTGCCTTTGCTGTACTGGAACGCGGAATACATAAAGTAGTTGCCTGCGTAGTCCAGCGTGAAATATTGTCCGCTAGGCAGCTTGGATTTGCTTTCCTTCGCCAGCGTGAAGAAATCGTCCCACGTCCAGCCATTGTCCGGACTTTGAATGCCCAGTTTATCCATAGCGGCTTTGTCGAAAATCATGCCGAAGGCAACCGATCCCATCGGAATCGCGTATTGTTTGCCGTCAGACTGTCCGCCGACCAGCAGATTTGGATCAAACTTGCTGACGTCAACTTCCGAAGACGTCAGTTCGGCTAACTGACCACGGCCTGCCCAGTCTGGCACCCAGCCCGGATCAAGCTGGATAATGTCCGGCGCATTTTTAGCCGCAGCCTGTGTAGACAATTTATCCAGGTACCCTTCCATACCGGAATATTCAGGTTCAAAGGTGACATTCGGATTATTTTTTGTATACAAGTCCAGCGCTGCCAGAGTAGCTTCATGCCGGTCCTGGGAACCCCACCACATAATGCGCAGCTTCACCGGACTGCTGCCCGTGTCCGCAGACGCCTCCGTTTGGCTGCCCGAACCGGAATTCCCAGACGCATTGTTCTTGGCATTGTCGGAACTGCCGCAGGCCGTAAGTGCACCTACCAGAACGGCCATGACCAGGATCGAAAGAGAACGCTTCCATCTTATCATTCGTTTAACCCCTCCGTAAGTTGTCTTTTTACATTATCAGCATAACAATTCAGGATGGCAGTTGGTATAAGAGCAATGCACGATTTGTTTTAAAATTGTCCGATTTTTATAAAAAGCCGTCCGGGTTAAATACGCCCCAAACGGCCTGGTTCTGCTGCGGATTTCTGTCTTTCTTTGGGTCTTTCTCTTCTCTACCTCTACTCTTTTTCTCTCATTTATTGCCTGATTTTCGCAATTTCCCGGGTTCTTGTCTACTCGGCCAGTCCGTTCTTGTAGGCGTAAATCGCGGCCTGTGTCCGGTCCTCTACTCCAAGCTTCGCCAAAATGTTCGTGACGTGAAATTTGACTGTTTTGACGCCGATAATCAGATCATCCGCGATATCCTGATTGGATTTCCCCTGAGCGAGCAGACGAAGCACGTCCATTTCGCGTTCGGTCAATTCCTCATGGGCAGGAGCCGCCGGCTTGGGCTGGCGGAAGCGGTTCATCATTTTCGATGCAACCTGGGATTCCAGCACGGATTGTCCCCGGGCAGCGGCCCGGATCGCATCGGCGATTTCCGTTGCCCGCGACGTTTTAAGCAGGTAACTGAAAGCGCCGGCTTCGATGACCGGGTACATTTTCTCATCATCCAAATAACTGGTTAACACGATCACTTTGCAGTCCGGATACAGCTTCAGCAGCTGGCGGGTCGTCTCAATGCCGTCCATGCCGTCCATGACCAGATCCATCAGCACCACATCCGGCTTGTATTCCGTCGCCAGTCTGATGCCTTCTTCCCCGCTGCTGGCTTCCCCGACGACTTCAATGCCTTCTTCGGTGCCCAGCACCGCGGCCAAACCAATCCGCACCATCTCGTGGTCATCGACCAGCAAAACCTTAATCGGTGATTCAAGCTCCATCCTGCACGTCATCCTTTCTTTCTTCGATTCCCGTCAGCAGCGGGACCGTGATTTCAATTCTCGTTCCTTTGCCCGGCGCCGTAATAAACTGAATCGAACCGCCGATCTCCCGGATACGTTCCTGCATATTGGACAAGCCGTAGGAGGCCTGCTTCGCATCATCCAGTTCGAAACCGACCCCGTTATCCCGCAAAATAACCCGCACCGCATCGCCCCGTCTAAAAATCCGGATTTCCATTCGCTCGGCTTTCGCATGCCGCAGCGTATTGGACATCGCCTCCTGGATGATCCGGAACAGATGGTTTTCGATCCCTTTGACCAAACTGAGGTCACGGTCCATCTCCAGCACAATGTCCATTGGCACTTTGGTTTTAAGTTCGCGGACAAGCTCCTCGACGCCCTGCGTCAGCTCCTTGCCCTCCAGATAGACCGGGCGCAGATGCAGCAGCAGCGCGCGCATTTCCGACTGGGCGACCGAAGCCATCTCCTCGATCAGCTCCACCTGCCGCTGGGCTTTGTCGAAATCTTTTTCCAGCGTCCGCCTTACCGCCGTCGCCGTCATCGAAATCGCAAACAGCTGCTGGGATACCGCATCATGCAGCTCACGCGCCAACCGTTGCCTCTCCTCTACGATTGCCGATACCCGGGCCTGTTCCGCAAGCTGGGCGTTGTTGGTAGAGAGTCTCTGCAGAGAAGTTACCTGCTCCTCCCAACGTTTGCCGAGCCGCTCAAGCTGCTCGCTCAGCTGTCCGACCTCGTCCTCACCAAGCTTGGGCACCGTTCGGGACAAGTTGCCCTTCTCCCATTGCAGCAGGGAGCTGCGGAGCAGATCCAATCGGCGTTTGATCCGGTAGACATCATAGAAGCCATACGCGGCGCCAACAACCACCAGCACCACCGCCAGCGTCAATCCGGCAATGACCGCCTGCCTCCAGGAACTGTCCAAATTCAAATAGCCGTATGTATTAAGAACGTACAGAATCACAGCCAGCAGAAATAGAGACAGGAGAATCCCGTCCCGCATGCTGCGTGAAACGAGATTCACAGGCTTCCTTCTTCTCATCGGATCTAGACCCTCCTGTCAGTTGTTAATTCGTATATCTACATCCCCTACCAGGTAAGAGACGATAATTTTCACCTTTTGTTCGCTTTGCTCATAGTTCGGGGAACGCCAATGAATACGGTTCATTAAGCCGGTATCCGATTCCCTGCCCAGGCCGATCCGCCCGAAGAACACAAAAGCGTCGATCTCCACGCCATAATCCTCAGATAAGACGAGATCAAGGTCGCCGACAACTCCTTGAAACATCAAAATATGGTCTCCGTCCTCCACAATGGCCAGCGATAAATCCACATCCAGTTCGCCGAGCACGTGCATCATGCCGATGTTTCGCAGGACCCACGGATCCCGGTCCCAATGAATGCTTTGCACAAAGTTATGTTTTTGCATATAGTCCCTGTCGGGTCTGGCCTTTCTAGCCTTGGCGTAGAAGACCCCAAGCGAAATGGCCAATATCGTGATCACCAGCAGCAGATGATCGAGCAAAATAATGCCGCTGCCCACGGTCAGCAGAATATAGCCGGTTCTGACGTTGTCCCCCTGCCGAATCTTATACACGCCATACACCAGCAGGACAAGTGCGACAATCGTAAAGAAGCCCATCCATCTAAAAGCAATCAGAGCGATGCCGATCATCATCAGCGTTATCGCCCACATCCGGGTTCTGTCTCTCATGCCGCACCTCCTCTAGCTGTATTTTTAAACTGTAGAAAAGCCATAGCAGCACCTCTGTGCCGTATGGCTCTTCTGTCCGTACAGAATCCCGGTCTGCCTGCCGGCTTAAAGCGCAGCAGCAGACAGATCGTCCATGCCTGTACAGCATAACATATTTATCGAGCTTCCTGAATCACTTATTCCTCAGAATCCGCAGCTGGTTTGGCTGAAGTGCTGCCGCCGCCAAGCTTCGATTTCAGCGCGTTAAGCTGTTCCTCGATCTTCATCTGCTTCTCGACATCCACGGGATTCGAATTGTAGAGGCTGCTGCCGCCGCCGTTATACGGGGTACGCATCACGTCTGCTTCGGCTTCCATCTGCATAATCTTCTCTTCCATACGCTGGAAGCCCATCGAAGCGCTGCCGCTCTCAATCGTATGCAGGCTGCTGATCGAAGACATTTGTTTCTTCGCTTTGGCCATTTGAGCCCGGGATACCAGCTCATTGCGTTTGTTGCGCAGCTTGTAGAACTCGTCTTTCATGTCATGCAGCTGCTGCTTCAGATCCTGGGCATGCACTTCAGCCTGAGTGTGCAGATCATGGAATTCGACCTGCTTCTGGTCGTAGTAAATTTTCTCCTCCAGCAGCTTGCGGGCGATCTCCTCCTGGCCATTGCTCAAGGCAGCCGCAGCCTGGCTTTCACGCTGTGCGGAAATGCGCACGGCTTCGTCCAGACGCTGCTTCATACGGCGCTCGTTCGCCATCTGCTTCGCCACCGTTACCTCGGCTTCACGGATCTCAGCCTCCATATCGCGCAAATACTGATTGAGCATGACGATCGGATCTTCCACTTTGTCCAGCATTTCGTTAACAGACGCTTTTGTAATATCCTTAATTCTCTTGAATACTCCCATTGTTATTCGTCTCCTTTCTCTTGCTTCCCGGTTTCATATTTAGCGAGCTTCTGACGAAGCTCTTCCAGTTCCTTCTGCATCGCTTTCTTCTCAATATCGCCCATCATGTAATCCAGATTGGATTCATCCTCCCGGCCATAGCCTTCGGGACCTCTGCGGGTATCATGCCCGAATTGCGAGGATCTTGGCGGAGGCGGCGCAAATGGTCCGCGCCGTCCAGAGAACCGCTCTTCGAAGTTCCGCTTGAACTCCTGATGCGAGAACCGGCGATCCGGTCCATATCCGCCTGGTCCAGGACCCGCTTCAGGACCAGGACCGGGACCTGGGTTATAACCCGAATTCCAGCCACCGCCGTAGAAAGGATCATGCGGCTGATAAGGTTCCTTCGATACTACCAGTGATGCGATCAAATAGAGCAGAATAACGGCTCCGCTTGTAAAAGGAATCGCAATCACGAGAAGCAGACGCAGAATGCCCGCGCTGATGCCAAAGCTTTCCGCCAGCCCGCCGCACAATCCAGTAATCCAGCGGTCTTTGCGGGATCTATATACTCTGCTCACGTGCTTACACTCCTTCCTGCTTGCTCAGTTTCTGCTTCAGCCGCTCCAGCTCGCGCTCCAGTGTAGACTGTAGGCCTGCTGTGCTGAAAAGGCCGCTCTCTCCGGAGGTTTCGCTTCTGCGAAGCTCGCGTAAGCTGCGCTGCTCCCACTCCATGTCCGAAACCCGGTCCTCGAGCCGGCCGAACATTTTCGGCACGTCCCGGTCGCTTCCCATACGCTGGTTCATGCGCTGCTGCAGCCGCAGCGTCTCCATCCGCGCATAATAATATTGTCGTTTGCTGTACACTGTCTGATACTCGGTTTTTAATTCACCGAGCTGCAGCTCGAGCTCTTGTAAGGAATCAGAGCTTTGAAGATATAGTTCTTCGTATTGCTCCAGCTTTTCTTCATAGAGCATTTTCTCCTGCAAGGCCATTTTGGCCAGATGCTCTTCCCCGGCTTTCAGAGCCAGCAGAGCCTGCTCTTCCCTTTTGGAACGCATGGCCTTAGCCTGCTCAACCTGTCCTTTTAAATTCCGGGTATGTGTAGAACACTGCTGGTACAGCTTCTCTACTTCTGCAATCTCCTGCCGGGTTTCGTACAGAAACCGGTCAATCATCTGCACCGGATCCTGCGCTTGTTCCAGCCGTTCGTTTAATGTAGCCAATGTAATGTCTCTAACCCGTCGAAATACGCCCATGCTGAGCTGTCCCTCCTAACCCTTCCGGATTTTGTGCTTATAAAATCCATTCGGTTCATTTCGTTTTTAATTTCGCGTCTGAATCATTTACTTGCTGAAATGAAGCTGTTTAGAAAACCTGGATCGCAAACCCGCTTGGCCTTAGCCATGCCTTCTGCCGTTTCGGAATACGGAAATACCGTACAGCACTATCCCGATGCCAATGGCCGGCACGATCAGCCAGGCCAGCTTGGAAAGCAGAACCAACACACCGATGATCAGAACGATCCAGCCAAAAACGGCGTTGCCCCGGCGAATCCCGTAATAACCTAACGCAATCATGGCCGCTGCGATAATCAGTCCGAAGAAGAATCCAAATACATGACTGAGCAGCGGGATAAATTTGCCGGTAATGACCAGCACCCCAATTACAATAAGTATAAACGCAAGTCCTTTAGATCCGCTGTTTCTCATATTGTTCACCGCCTCCCCTTAACCTTATGACTCTATTCTAAACCTCGGCGTCTTTTCCCAAAACAGACCGGGGGCGGTTTTTGAACCTAGACCAAAGTCGAGGATCGACTCAGACCGTAAGTTTAGCTGCAAAATGGTTTACAGGTTCAAACATAAAATTTATACTTATATAAGTGTATGCGAACGTGTTTCCGGACAATGGAACTTACGGAAATAGAACTTACGGAACCAATGGAACTACGGACAATAGAATTATGCAGCTTTACTTGGAGGAGCCTGTCACTGACGGGCTCTTTTTATCTTTTTTAAGGCTGTCAGCTCTCCATACCGGGTTTAATTCCGTCTTTCGCAGCTCATATTATGAATTATTAATTTATGAAGTTATTAAGGGAGGTTGTTATGCACGCACAAGCTTGGTGGGCGATTGCCATCTTTCTAGTAACCTACGCCCTCATCATCAGTGAAAAGATTCACCGCACCATCATCGCCATGTTAGGCGGCATCCTGTTAATTGTATTCGGCATCCTGAGCCAGGAATCAGCGCTGGAACACATTGATTTCAACACCCTGGGCCTGCTGCTCGGCATGATGGTTATTGTCAACACAACGGCCGAAACGGGATTGTTTAAATTTATTGGTCTTTGGACGGCGAAAAAGGCCGGCGGGCATCCCATCCGTATCCTTTGGATGCTGGCGGTTATTACGGCCCTTGGCTCGGCCTTCCTGGATAACGTAACCACGATCATGCTCATGGTTCCGGTAACCTTCAGCATCACCCGGCAGCTCAAGGTTCCTGCTTTTCCCTTTATCTTCACCCAGGTTATGGCTTCCAATATCGGCGGAACCGCAACCCTGATCGGTGATCCGCCGAATATTATGATCGGCAGCGCCGTGAAAGAGATGACTTTTAATGCTTTCCTGCTGAATCTGGCCCCGGTCATCCTGATCATCCTGGCTGTCAGTATCCTGTTATTTATCCTGCTCTTCAGGAAACAGCTTAAGACTACAGAAGAGAACCGGAAACAGCTGATGAATTATAATTTGAACGGCATCATCCACGACCGGAGTCTGCTGATCAAAAGCTTAAGCATTCTCGGTCTTGTGATTATCGGATTCTTCCTGCATCAAGCTTTGCATCTGGAATCCGCAACTGTAGCACTGGCAGGGGCTTTTCTGCTGCTGCTCCTTACCGGCGAACACATCATGGAACGTGCTTTCCGTTCTGTTGAATGGCCGACCCTGTTCTTCTTTATCGGATTATTTGTTCTGGTGGGAGGTCTCGTGGATACGGGGGTTATCTCCCGACTGGCAGACCGCGCCATTTCGCTTACAGGGGGAGACGCATTAGCGGGAAGTATGCTGATTCTGTGGCTCAGCGCCATCGCTTCGGCTTTTCTGGACAACATTCCGTTTGTTGCCACCATGATTCCTTTGATTCAGGATATGGCCCAACTTGGCGTTCACCCGATCGAACCTTTGTGGTGGAGCTTATCCCTGGGGGCGTGTCTTGGCGGGAACGGAACTTTGATTGGTGCCAGCGCAAACCTGGTTGCAGCAGGGATGTCTGCCAAAGAAGATGAGCCGATCAGCTTCATGAAGTTCATTAAATACGGCTTTCCGTTAATGATCATTACCGTTCTGATGTCCACTGTCTACATTTATTTGAGATATTTCTGAGTTTTCCAGTTCAAAACCTGCGGATCACCCGCCTCTATATACAAACAAGCGTCTTTACTCCAGTTCTTGTAAGGGGGAACCGGGTATAGCCGCTTGTTTTTTTTGTTGGTTTGGTATTCCTATGTATGACCGTAAACCGGAGTTTTATTATCTTAAGGGTTATTTGTGGTTTTTCTTGACCACTTTACGCGTTAATTCAAGATACCGGACAGACTGCTCATAATTCCGGCTGGATACCGCCAGATAAAGAATATCAATAAGGTTAAGCTGGGTAATCCGGGAAGAAGTAGCTCCGCTGCGGATCTCCATTTCGGTTGAAGAGATATACAGTGGAATATCCGCCAGTTCGCTGACTGGGTTGTTTCCATAACGGGTAATCGAAATGACTGCTGCTCCCCGCTCTTTCGCATGTTTAAGACAATCCACAACCGTCTGGGTTTCGCCGGAATAAGAAATGCCGACCACCACATCCTCTTTAGTCAGCATGACGGAAGAAATCAGCTGCTGGTCGGGATCCATGAAGGCCATACTAAGTTTGTTAATGCGCATGAATTTCTGCTGGGCGTCCAGGGCAATGAGATTCGAGGCTCCTACACCATAGAAGAAGATTTGCTTGGCTTGTACCAACGTCTCCACTGCTTTTTCCACTAAAGCAGGCGTCAGAATTTTCATCGTATCTACAATAGACTGCATATTATTATTGGAAACGGTCTCCATCAGCTCGGCGATCGTGCTATCCGGTTTAATTTCCTGATAGCCGTTTGCGAAGCCCTGGGTTTGCAAGTCTCCGGCCACTTTGAGCTTCAGCTCCTGATACCCCTTAAATCCTGCAGATTTGCACAGCCGGATCACGGCGGCTTGAGAACCGCCGCTTTCCTCGGCAAGCTGAGCGACGGACATATCAATAATCCGCTGGGGATCGTTTAAAATAAAATCGGCTACTTTGCGCTCGGAAGACGTTAAGGTATTCACGAGCTCCCTAAGCCGCACTAATCCGCCATTCATGGAGTTTTCCTCCCTCTCTCTTATCCTCGGTTCTCTATAAGCCTCTAAGATCCGTATCCTTTATTTTACAGCACCTGCTGTAAGCCCGTCCATAAATTGCCGGGAGGCCAAGGCGAAAATAATGATCATTGGCAGCGAAGATAAGGTCAGGCCTGCAAACAGCACGCTCCAGTCGGTCGTAAATTCACCAAACAGCTGCAGCATGCCCAAAGGTATAGTTTTCTTCGCTTCATCCTGAATAAAAATCATCGGGAAAAAGAAGTCGTTCCAAACACCAATAAAATTGATAATGACCACCGTTCCGATTGCCGGCTTCATCAGCGGCACGAGAATGCGAACCAGCAGACCGCCGCTGGAGCAGCCGTCCATACGTCCCGCTTCCTCCAGTTCCGAAGGCAGCGTTCGAAAAAATCCGCTGAGAATTAACACAGCCATCGGCAGACCCGCCCCGACCTGAATCAGAATGATAGACCAATAGGAGTTAATCAGGCCTAGATCACGAACCAGCAGAAATAGTGGTACCAGACCCAATTTAATCGGCAGCATCATTCCCAGCAGGAAGTAGAAAAACAACAGACCATTCCATTTAAAGCGGAACCGGGCGATATAAAAGGATACCATCACGCTGCACACGACCAGTATAACCAACGTTGCCACACTTACGAATGCACTATTGAAAATATACTTGGAATAATTCAATTCTACAAATAATTTATCATAGGAAACCACCGAGAATTTGCTGGGCCAGGCGAGCGGTTTGGTGAAAATCTCCACGTTAGGTTTAAAGGAAGAAATCAACATCAACAGCAGGGGAAATAAAGACACGATTGCATAACCCACAGCCAGCACATATAAAACACTTCTTTTCATTACCCTTAGTCTCATGTGCCTCCCCTTTCTGTCAGGCCGTTTCTTTATGATTGACGTACTTCATAAAGACGGCGGAAATAATGGCGATAATCGCAAACAAAACAACGGCAAGCGCAGAACCGATGCCCAGTGAACCCGTGTCACCGGAATTACCGCCAAAAGCGGTGCGATAGAAGAAAACAGCAAGTAAGTCCGTCGAATAAAACGGCTCTCCCGTAGAGCCCTGCATCGCAAATACCAATTCAAAAGCTTCGAAAGACTGGATGAAGGTCATCACGATCACAATCACCATAGGCTGGAACATCATGGGCAAAACGACCGAACGAATTAACCGGAAGCCCGTAGTACCGTCTAGACGTGCGGCCTCCATCACTTCTTCCGGAATGGACTGCAGACCCGCGAGTAAGATCAGCATATAGAAACCGATCGCAAACCAGGAGTTGATCAGGACTACTGCCGTCAGCGCCGTATCCGGGTCTCCCAACCATGCAGTAGTGAGCGATTCTAAACCGACTTTGCGCAGAACAGCATTTAAAATGCCCATGTTGGGATTCAGGATAAGCTTCCATAAGAAGCCGACGATAATAACGGACAGAAGACGAGGCAGAAAATAAGCCACTTTAAAGAAGGAGGCCCCTTTGATTTTCCGGAAAATGAGATAAGCCAGACCGAACGCAATGCCGTTCTGCACCACCATCTCAACGACAAAATAATAAAGGTTGTGCCTGAGCGCCCGCCAAAACATCGTATGATAAGGCTCCTGGGTGAACAGGCGAATAAAGTTGTCAAAGTTATTAAAGCGGCCCATAACCAGTCCCTTCCATTCGAACAGACTGTAGGTGAAAGCCGCAAGAATAGGGTAAACGATAAACAGGGTATAAAAGAGAATTGCAGGTACCGGAAATAAATGAATCAAATGTTTTTTCCATGTGCCGTTTCTCGGAGGGGCGCCGGCTGTTGGCGTATCTTCCACAATTGTTCACCTCGCAGACCAAATAAGTTTCTCTTTATTGCCGAATGACCCGTTGATCATCCCGGCCGTATGTTCCTATAACCTCTAAACATCCGGCCGTTATGATCAGTGATTAAGACGTTTTGTCGAAAACGTATACTTTACTTAAACCAGGTATCTGCGCTCTTCTGGACATCGGCGGCCACTTGCTCCGGCGTCATAGCATCGAGGAACATGCCCTGCAAATCCGTTTCCAAGGTTGATTTGGTAGTCGGATTGCCGGAATTCAGATTGGTAACTGCGAAATAGGGCTGGCCGTATTTCGAAGCCAGATCCGAGATGGCGTTCACCAGTTCGTCGTCCGTTGATACACCTGGAATCGGCGAAGGCGATTTCGTGCTGCCGAGGATCATACTTCCGTATTCTTTAGTCGTCATAAATTCCAGGACTTTGCGGGCAGCTTCTTTGTTTTTGGAGTTTTTGTTTATGGCAAAGCTGCCGTCTACCCAAGTGCTGACAGACGGCTCATCGCCCTCCTTCACCGGCGGCACCGCGAATGCTCCAATCTTGATTTCAGGGTTCAAGGCCTGAATCGAAGCAATTTCGAAGTGTCCGTCGATGACCATGCCAGCCTGGCCTGTAGCAAAGATCGTCCGGATATCCTCCATGCTGAGACCTTCAAAGTTGGCCGGGAAATAAGGCTGCAGGCTCTTTAACGCCTCGATGGAACTGATGTATTCCGGGCTGTCCAGCTTGGCTTCGCCTTTCAGGAATTTATCAACAAAGTCATGCCCATAAAACTGCGGAGCAATAGCACCGTGCATCAGGGACAATACCCAGCCTTCTTTGGAACCGAAGGCAAGCGGCGTCACATTGTTCGATTTCAGCGTATCCGCTAATTTGATGAATTCGTCCCACGTTTTAGGCTCCTGCAGATTGTATTTCGCAAAAATATCTTTATTGTAGAGAACTTGAGTGGAGCTCAGCATGTAAGGCACACCATATTGCTTGCCGTCAGATCCTTGAGCGGCCTTCAGCTGCTCAGGTGTAAACACATCCAGGCCCTTCAAATCGTCAATGGGCTCAAGATAATCGGCATCAGCTATAGTGGTACCTGCAGCATACGGGCGTAAATGGATGATATCGGCAGCCGTATCCGTACTCAGCGCCACATTAAGAGAAGTATTATATTCCGTAGCTTTTACCGGCTTGTAGTCAATCACGATTTCCGGCGCGGTCTTATTCAGTTCTGCCTGGAGCTGTTTATAAAATTCCTGCTCGCTGGCTTCCGCCCTCCAGGACGTAATACTGACAGTGACTTTAGCATCCGATGAAGCAGCTCCTCCGGTATTGGATGATGCCGCAGAGCCATTACTCCCGTTGTTTCCTCCGCATGCCGACAAAGCGACAGCTGTAGCAAAGGTTAGCAGGACAGTTGACATGGACTTGATTCTTTTCATTCCTATTCCTCCATTCCATATTGGGTTTAGCCTCATTCTTTAGTCAAATGATCAACGGCTTCAGCCGCTGCATCATGAAACGTTGTTCTAAGCCCTGTTAGATCCTGCTGCCTTCCAAAATGAACACGATTCGTCATAAGCACTGCGGCCATCCCACGCTGCGGATCCATATAAAGACTGGTTCCCGTAAATCCGGTATGTCCAAAAGAAAGATCAGAAAGCCGGCTTCCGGACACGTCATAGCGGTTTCCTTTGAGCACCCAGCCAAGACCACGGTTTGCCGGATCCAAACCGTTTCCCTGCCTCTTTTGTGCTTCGTTGATGACAAAACGAGACAAAATCGGTTTCCCTTCAAACTGTGTTTGTTCAGGCTCAAGCCATAGCTGGGCGTACTTCAACAAATCAGGGCAGGTGGCGAACAAGCCGGCATGTCCGCTGATCCCACCCAGAGCCCGGGCGTTCTCATCATGTACGATGCCTGTCCAGAAACCACCAAGCTTCTCGTTCCATTCTGTCGAGGCAATTCGAAACCTTAAGTCCGGGGACGGGCAAAAGCAGCTTTCCTTCATTTCAAGTGGAGAAAAAAGATACATTCGGGCCGCTTCGTTGATAGAAGTACCCAAGAGCCTCTCTGCGATAACTCCCAGCAAAATGAACCCCAAGTCGCTGTATACGGTCTCCGGACCACTAAACTCGACTTTATTCCCCAGGAAATGCAGGATCTGCTCCAGGTTCCAGGAGCTGCAGTGGAAATTCCACGTAGGCGGCAGCCCTGCCGTATGGCTTAGCAGCTGCCGTACCGTAATCCGGCTGCTTTCCGGGCTATTCAGCTCGGGAATATAAATGGAGGCCCGGTCATCCAAATCCAGCTTTCCCTGCTCCCACAACATCAGGATTAGCGGAAGGGTGACCGTCACCTTGGTCAGCGAAGCGCAGTCATACAGGGTATGAATCCCTGTATGACGTTCCTTTTCTCCTGCCTCGGCCAACCCGACTGCATAATATAGACAACCCTCTTTATAGCGGATGCCCGCTACACCTCCCGGAATCAATCCCTCCTGAACAGCATCTCGAAGCGGCTGCCAAATGCCCCGGAAACGCTCTCTGTAATCCGGCCCCCATGCCGTGCCGAGAGCCTCCCACTCCTCGTACCGTTCGCCCGGATCATGCTTCTTCATATAAGAGATACGGGCGGCGGATCTCCCGCCACTGTTCACTGTCCGCACGCCAGCCGTTCAGGATAGACCGCAGTCCCTCGAGATCGGCTGCTCTCAGCCTGACCTCGGCGGTACCGCTTAGAATATCAATAAAAAGTTTACCGTCTTCCCTGCCTCGCCACTCCAGCTTCTCCGGATGCAGCCGTAAAATCTGATGGAGCAGTGACAGCCCGCTTTCTACAGCTCTAAAGCTGTCACGATCCGACACATAAGTCATAATTCCGTTGCAAAGTTCCCCGGCATATTTATGGAAAGAGGGAGTAAAGGTTACCGGATGATAGTGCACCCCCGGGAGGTTTAAGTCCGCCATCATTTCTGCCAGCTTCCGATGGTCCAGCCACGGGGCTCCGATCATCTCAAAGGGTCTGGTCGTTCCACGGCCCTCCGACAGATTGGTACCTTCAAACAGGCAATTTCCCCCGTATATACGAACCGTTTCCATACTCGGCATGTTCGGAGACGGCATAATCCAGGGCAGCCCCGTATCCGGAAACTCCATGGACCGATTCCATCCTTCAAGAGGAATCACTTCCAAACGGCAAGGCTTCTCCATTTGGCCGTTTACAAGACGCGCAAACTCTCCGATCGTCATTCCGGTAAGAATCGGCATCCGCCAGGCACCAACCATCGATTCAAACTCTTCCTCCAATATACCTCCCTCAACCCGGTTCCCTCCGAGAGGATTAGGGCGATCCAGCACCAACAGCTCCACTCCGTAATCTGCGCAGGCCTCCATCACATAAACAAGTGTCGTCAAATAAGTATAGAACCTGACACCCAAATCCTGGATGTCATAGACGATCGCGTCCAGATTTTTCAAGCTTTCGGCGGTTGGCCTTCGGTTTGTCCCGTAAAGACTATATACCGGCAAGTCATATTCCGCATCCATTTCATCTTCAAACAGTACGCCCGCCTGTTTCTCATTCCGTAAACCATGCTCACAAGCAAAAAATGCAGTGAGCTGGCCCCCTTTTACGTTTCGGCAAAGATCAATCGTTGACCGGAAGCTGGAATCAATGCCCGTCGGATTGGTCAATAAAGCGAACCTTTTTCCATTCAAAAGCTTCGACCCTAGTCTTGTCAGTTGGTCAGCCCCGGTCTGAACGATTCCTGTCATTTGTAATCCCCCTCTCCAACAAAGATATGGTAACTTTCTTTACACCGAAAATTATAACAGTATAAAACAAAATTTCAATATAAAATTTTACTTCAAAATTAACAACAAATTGCACGACACAAAAACATATATATTAGAATCTATTTTATAATATAACCCTGATAAACCTTTATTTTATAGTGATTCTTAATATTTTTCATCCCGATAAGTAATTATTTTTTTGAAATTTTATTTTACATAAATGGATTTTTGACTTATTCTATTAATGTATTGAAAATGAATGTAAATTACATCTTATGTGATATCTGGAGCGGAGGGACTATGAGACACGTCATCGGAATAGATGGAGGCGGTACAAAAACCGAATTACAAGTGGCCGACCTAAGCGGGGATACGCTGATAACCCTTGGCGGGGGCTCCAGCAACGTAAAAGCGGTGGGGTTAAAGCGGGTATTGGAAGTCGTTCATCTTATGTTAGAAGAAATTTATAAAAAACACGGTCTCTTACCGAAAGACTGCATAGGCATCTGCCTTGGACTAGCGGGCACCGAGCAACAGGATGAAAGAAACGTTGTTGCCTCCCATGTCCGCCATTACTTTGAGAAACAAGGCCATACGGATATTGGAATCCAGGTTACAAACGATGCCGAAATCGCACTTGCGGCCGCTTTCGGGAAGAACCGAGGAGTGATGGCTATCAGCGGCACCGGATCCATCGTTTTCGGCATTGCCTCATCGGGAGAGCATCACCGCACTGGAGGATGGGGGCATCTGTTGGGGGATAAAGGAAGCGGCTATGAAATCGGCCTCTCCTCCCTTCAAGCCGTCATGTTAAGCTTCGATGGAGTAAAACCTCCAACCCTGCTTACCCCTTTCATCTTAAGAAAGTTAGGACTATCTGCTCCGCCGGAGCTTAGAAGCGTCATGTATCAATCCCACATCGAGAAGAAACATATCGCCGAGCTAGCCGAAGCCTGCATCCAAGCCGCCGAAGAACAGGATACAGCCGCTTTGCACATCTTGTGCACGGCCGCTGAAGATTTAGCAGCTTTGACAGCGGCACTTCGCAGACAGGACCTCTCATTCTCTGGTGTCCCCCAAGGAGTAACGGGGTCGATCTTCAAACACTCTTCGTTATTCCTGAACTTTTATAAAGAACAGCTCGAGAAGCATTGCGGATCTGTCTCCATCATCCAAACCGAGCATCGACCTGTCTATGGAGCCGTGAATCTGGCGTTACGATTGAAGGAGGGACCATAATGAAAGAACAATTGCATATGCTGGCGACCGAGCAGCAGAATCCGAATACTCGACATATTGACCGCCAGCCCCCGGAAGAAATGTTACGTCTGATCAATCAGGAGGACCATCTTGTTCCCCAAATCATCGAGCAATGTATCCCTGAAATTGCAAAAGCTGTCGTTGCCATTAGGGATGCCTTTGCCGCTGGCGGAAGACTGCTTTATTATGGAGCCGGAACAAGCGGGCGTTTAGGCATTCTGGATGCGGCAGAATGCCCGCCCACTTACGGAACGCCTCCCGAGCAAATCGTCGGGATGATTGCCGGCGGACAGCAGGCCATCCAGCATGCCGTGGAGGGCGCTGAAGATAATGAAGAGGCAGGCAGGATTGACGTAGAGCAGATGAAAGTGACCGCCTTGGACGTGGTCGTCGGCATATCGGCCAGCGGGCGTACCCCCTACGTGGTCGGCGCGATGAAGAAGGCATCCGAGCTCGGCTGCACCGTAGTGGGGATTGCCAATAACCGCAACTCTGTTATGAAGCAGATTGCTACCATCATGATCGAGGCCGAGGTAGGCCCAGAAGCGATCCTCGGCTCGACCCGAATGAAAGCCGGAACGGCACAGAAGCTCATTCTGAACATGTTGACCACTTCATCCATGATTCTCAGCGGCAAGGTATACGACAACCTGATGGTAGATATGCAGCCATCCAACCTAAAGCTTGTTGACCGGGCCAAACGTCTCATCGCTTTGGCCACTGGAGCGGATGACCATACAATAGAGCAGGCCTACGAAGCCTCAGGCCGAAATATCAAAGCAGCTATCGTCATGATACAGTCCGACTCTCATCCCGATCAGGCCAGAACCCTACTGGTGCAGTCAGGCGGATTCGTCGAAGAGGCCATTCGAATGGCTCGGTCGGAGGTTTAGAAGAACCCAGCTGTGTCCAAAGTCTCCCCGCCCATTTGTAGTGCCAAGTTCATCTATGCTATCCTTTTAATACAAATATTTAAGGCAAAGGAGGAGAGCGCTTATGAGGCAACGCCGATTGGGTTTCAACCCTCTGAGGCTGCTGTGCTTGTTAGCGCTCTCCTTTGTCCTTTTCCTGACCCCTTCCCACAGCGCCGCGGCGGCTGCCGTTTCTTCGTTCACCTGGGTTCATCCGATTGCGGAAACCAGTGACAGGACAGAATCCGAGGAAATGGAGAATTCCGTTCAGTTCCGTCCCGTTGTCCGCGCGTCCCTTCAGCATGTCCTCAAAGATACCCTGCGCTTTGCAGCGATGTTCCTGCTCATTCTATCTTTGCTGTGCTCCGCTTATCAGGCCTTATCTCTCATGGCCTTCCGCCCCATTATTTCAGGACGTATCAAACGAATCATGCTCCACCCTGTTAAATTCACCTCCAGATTTGTGGTTTAAATTCCTCTACAACCTATTCGGATGTTCCGGTATCCCGTTTAATGAAGCCCGATTTTGAAGCCAATTTTTTTGAAGGTATTCACGGGCCTGCCTTCATGCTGCCATTTTTCGAATTTCGATGCTGCACCTAAAGATATAAACGCTGGAACCGGAGGAATATAAACTTGAAACTGGAGGAAGATATAGATGAATTTGAAGGAAACCGACCTGCCGGGTATCGGCAAGAAATTTGTGATAGCCACCCGCAGCGGCGACAAGCTGGTGATTATCGTGCATGATGACGGAAGACGCGAGCTGTACCATTTTAATCATGACGATGCCGATGAAAGTATATCCATGGTTACGCTTGATGATGACGAAGCGAGACATATCTCCGCTATTGTGGGCGGGATCACCTATAAGCCCAAAGCACTGGAAACTATTGAAGTGGCACTGGATGATTTGATCATTGAATGGTACCGCATTGAAAGCGGCTTTAAATGCATCGGGCTTTCCATTGGCGAATTAAATGTAAGACAACAAAGCGGTGCAACCATCATTGCCTTGATCGACCCTAAAAAAGGGAAAACCATCAATCCGGGTCCAGATGTCGTCATTACAGAAGGCACGCTGTTAGTTGCCCTGGGCGAACGCCAGCATCAGAAGCAGCTCCGTCAAGTCCTCTTGAACGGAGGCGGTTAATTTGGACCATCTGATATTTGAAATCGGATTGGCTGTAGCTTTGATCGCCGTTGGGGGTTTCCTATCCGGCAAACTCAAATTTTCGGTCGTTCCGTTCTACATCCTCATCGGCATGGCTGTCGGACCACATGCGGGTCAAATCTGGCATCTGGACTTTCGATTTATCGAAAGTGCGCCGTTGATTGAATTTATGGGCCGAATCGGTGTATTGTTTCTACTTTTCTATTTAGGATTGGAATTTTCGATAGGACGGCTGATCAAATCAGGAAAATCCATTGCCGTTGGCGGAACCATTTACATTGTCATAAACTTTACGCTTGGACTTTTGTTTGGCTGGGGTGCCGGGTTCCCTCTTCAGGAAACGTTGGTCGTCGCCGGGATCACAACCATCTCTTCAAGCGCAATTGTGGCCAAGGTACTGGTTGACCTGAAACGAACGGCAAATCCTGAAACGGAAATGATCTTGGGGATCATTATGTTCGAAGACGTTTTTCTCGCCGTTTATATATCTATCTTATCCGGTCTGGTGCTCAGCGGGTCAACCACCCTTGGGGGCGTGTTATTGTCGGCCCTGTTGGCTCTTGGCTTCATGCTGACGCTCCTGATTGTCGGTCGCAAAGCCGTGCCTTTGCTGAATAAATGGCTGAACGTTTCCAGCAATGAGCTGTTTGCCTTGATTATCTTTGCTTTGCTGTTCATCATAGCCGGTTTCTCGGAGACTATTCACGTTGCCGAAGCGATCGGTGCGCTGCTGGTTGGCCTGATTCTCGCCGAAACCGAGCACGTCCACCGAATAGAACGCCTGATCATTCCGTTTCGGGACTTTTTCGGGGCGATCTTCTTCTTCAGCTTTGGCCTCACCATCGACCCTCTCGCCCTGGGAGGCGCCTTGTGGTATTCGCTTGGAGCGGTAATCGTGACTTTAATCGGCAACTTTATAGCAGGCATGATTGCCGGACGGAGCGCCGGCCTATCCGCTAAAGCTTCCTCCAATATTGGTTTAACGATCGTATCGCGGGGAGAATTCTCAATCATTGTCGCCAATTTGGGCAAAGCCGGCGGTCTTCTGCCGCTGATCCAGCCCTTTGCGGCTCTGTATGTGCTGATTCTGGCGATTCTCGGACCGCTTCTCACCAAAGAAAGCAAACATGTTTATAAGCTGCTGAACCGGATCTTCAAATGGGAGAAACGAAATCGGACGGAGGAGAAAGCAGCCTTAGGCGATGAACCAGCCGGCTAAGGCCTAGCTCAATACAGTTCCAGAACAATTCAATTTATTCAGCTCCTGAATAAATAAGCTCCTGAAGTTTCTGGATCCCGCTTCCTGCTCCGCCACTGGGAGGCTTATCATGGATACATTCCCGAATCCGGGTGAACTTTCCCCGATCGAAGCTTTGGAGACAACGGACGGCGAACCATTCATAGGGTTCATCTTTGTTGTAGCCGTTCTACTCTTCGTTTATATTTGCATGATCAAAAAGGCAGGCTTCGCCGCCCCCAAAACGGCGCGCATCTACTGCCACCAGCATACTGAGGTCGCTTTAGCAATCAAACAAAGGTTAAACCGCGAGGCCCGGTTAATTTCTCCACCGTCACAATCAGGCTCCAAAGCCCTGCTCTGCTGCGACACCAACCGGCTCGAAATCACCAGGCTTGCGGCCGTGGCTAAGCTGGCTGACCCGGCTTGCGATATCGAAATAACCGACTATTGAGTTCACGTCGTTCTAACTCTGTTAGAAACAAGTTGACAGAAACAAATCAAAACACGCTTGCTTGGGCCGATAGCCGTGCTTCAAGCAAGCGTGTTTTTTGGGGGGAAATGTACTTTGGAGCTTATATCCTTAAATTATTATCTTTACATCTTTATCTTACTGCCAGTATCAACACGGTATTGCGCTGCTTCAATCCACTGGCCCGCGGCAAAATCCCGCCCTTTAACCCGAACATGATCCGGATAAACCTCGACAAAAAATCCCTGACTCCCGGCCTTATGTTCATCTTCATCCGTCCACAAGTAAGCCACGGAGGCTGCGTTTAACATATGAGGCAGCTGCCCGCTTCCGCCGTCGAAATGGCAGTTGGGCGCTTCCATCTCCCAGTGAGTATGTCCGGTGAACAGAATAACTTGCGGATGTTTGGCCAATACGGCCTTCAGCTCTTGATCTTCCGTCACCCCGTACCATTCCTGTGCTTCATAAGAGCCCGAGGTGGTATTCATCAAAGGCTGGTGCAGAAATACAAAAACCGGCTTCCCCTCTTCAGCCTGCTCTTCCAGCTTTAGGTCCAGCCATTCAAGCTGCTCCGCCGATAAAGAGCAAAAGGTCATTAAACCCTTTTCCGTTCCCAGAAAAATAAAATGATGCCCCTTGATCCAATGGTCATGGTAAGGCCCCGGCATAGCCGTTGCGGCCAGAAATTTATCCAGACGGTCCGGCCAGACGCCGATTCCCAGACCCACATCATGGTTGCCCGTGGTGGATATAGGAAGGGGCAGCGTCCCGGCATGACGTCTCCAAATACGCTGCCATTCTTCATATTCCAGAGGAGAACCGTGATCGGTAACGTCTCCGACGTGCATGATTCCGTCCGTATCCGGCGCCTGTTCGGCAATATCCAGCAGCGCACGTTCCAGATTTTTATTGTAGGTATGACCGGGATCTTCCGTCACATGGGTATCGGTTATGACCTGAAAGGATAATAGAGGTCCTCCGTCTGCTCCAGCTGGATGGTTCGTTCTATCTATCATAATCGATCAGCCTCCTTTAATACTCATGTTTAAACCTACTATCCCGACAACAATGATAATGATCCATAACATTGCAGATAACGGCAGTTTCTCTTGAAACACGATAACTCCCGCCAGGGAGATCAAAACAATTCCGATGCCCGACCATGTTGCGTATACGATGCTGATCTTCATGTATTTCAGCGCATAATTCAAAAATGTAAAACTCGCTCCATAGAAAATAAACATCAGCATGGAAGGAATCCACCGGGCGAAGCCGTTCGACAGCTTCATGGACAATGTACCAGAGAGCTCCAGGACAATGGCCAATAGTAAGAACAACCACCCCATACCTTTTCCACCTTCCAGCACTTATCTCACTTGTTCTTTCAGGAACTCCAGCTCCGAATAGGATCTGATCACCCAATCAGCCTCCTGGAATTCTCCTCTACTCATGCCCTTGGGACTACCGCTGATATCAAGGCCAACCGCTAATGCTCCTGCAGCTTTGCCCATCATCATATCTCCGTTTGTATCGCCGATCACGACGGAGGTTTCCGGGCGAATACCCATTCTCCGGCAGGCTTCTTCCACCATATCCGGGAAGGGTTTACTTTGCTGAACCTGATCAGCTCCCATGCACACCGAGAAATAACAGCTAATACCCAGCCAATCCAGATGCTTAACTGCGGCAGCCGTTTCATCGGAGGTAACCAGCCCAACCGGCACTCCCGCTTCCCGGCAGTTCTCCAGAAACTCCAGCACGCCCGGCAGCAGCCGCACGGCTTTCTCCTGTTCAAGCGCAGTATCTGCCTCCAACCGGCACCGGGCGGCGAGCCTCTTGGCTTCTGCCCAGGACAGGCCTCTTCGAAAGCCTTCCCACGCCAGCAGCGTTAGAAGCTCCTCAAGGGTCCCCATGGAGAGGGGGCCGTTGCGGTCATAACCGCTGACGGCCCCTTGCTCATTTTTCCGAATTCCCCATCCGGCCAACATCCCGCTCACCAGAGGTTCTAACTGCCTTGCTTCCAGCTCCCTGGAGAATCGGGCGAGCAAAAGCTCGCCCCATCGTGCCCAGGTATACACAAAATCAAGAATGGTGCCGTCCTTATCAAGCAGAACGGCCTGAATCTTATAAACCTGTCCGCCAACCTTTACTTTAGGCATGGATGTTTCCTTCCGAGAGATATATGATTTCACTCTTTATTTGTTTAAAGCATCAAGCGCACGCTGTGCCGTCTCTTTGGCTTCCTTTAGCGCCTTCTCTGCCGGCGTATTGCCAATTTCTACTTTGTCCGCCGCAATCTTCAGGGCATCCACAATTTTTCCGCCGGTTGGATCCTGGAACGGTTCGGAACCATGCGTAGCTTGCTTAAGCGGAATCGTTGCCTGCGGATTTTGTTCACTATAGGCTACGAAATCCGGATTCTCAAGCGCAGACTGACGCACAGCAATGTATCCGGTATTCATCGACCAGAACGCCGTATTCTCCGGACTCATGAAGAACGTAAACCATTTTATCGCTGCCTGCTGCTGCTCCGGACTGGCTTTTGCCGGAATGCCTGCCAGAATGGCCTGAGCCACCGGCTTACCTGGACCTACACCTTCCCACCCCGGCTGTTCCATAGCGGCTACGACATTAAAGTCAAGATCGCCTTGGTCACCGCTGGAACCGGTATATCCGGCAGCTTGTCCTTTCATGACGTCATCAATCGTCTTATACCAATATTCCCAGCCTTGGCCGCCTGAATGGATACGCATGATTTTGTCTTCAAAAATCCACTTGCGGAACATATCCCAGGTTTCGATCCATTCCGGAGAATCGATCAGTACCGTTTTGCCGTCATCACTGATGATCTTACCACCTTTGCTGTATACCGCATCTATCAGGTTATCCGCGCCCCACATCGGTTCCCAGCCATAGAAGGTGGTTTTGTCTCCTTCTTTGACCGTCATTTTTGCAGCCGCTTCTCCAAGCTTCTCCCAGGTCGTCAGCTCTTCCGGTTTGATTCCGTTTTTCTCCAAAGCGTCCTTCCGGAAATACATCACCTGCGTAGTCCCGTACATCGGCAGGAAATATTGTTTCCCGTCTACCTTGCCTTGCTCAAGGAATGTCTGTACGACATCACTCGCATTAAAATCAGAATCTGCCGCGAGCAGATCATCCAGCGAGGCGTAATATCCTTTACGCGCCCAGTCGACGTTAGAGGACAAGACCGCTGCCGGAACGTTACCTGAGGCAATCGCCGCCTGAAGTTTCTGCTCCGTCTCGGAATAATCAGCCTGAACTACCGGCTTTACGATCACTTCCTGCTGGGAAGCGTTAAATTTATCGATTAAGGTCTGCATATTCTCACCCAGCTTGCCGCCAAGTCCATACCAGAATTCAATAGTAACGGGTTCCTTGGCAGGCTCGGTGGATGCCCCTCCGTTCGAACCGGTATTGGACGAGCTTGACTCTGTACCCGCTGCATCAGCTTGTCCGGCGTTGGCCCCTGAATGGGAACCGCAAGCTGCCAGGGAGAACACCGATAACAGCAGCAGCAAACTCAACAATGATTTTTTCAACTTCATCTCTTTTTTCCCTCCACTAATCTTTTTTTTTGCAAAACCGACGTAATAGCTTGGCTGGAAGCCGGGGATTAGTCCCCTTAACCTTTGGTAGCACCGGCAGACAGGTTAACGCTTCGCATGATGGTGTTCTGTGTAAAGGTAAACAGAATCAGCAGAGGAATAATGGTAAAGGCGCTTGCCGCCATAATGAGCGGCCACTTCAGCCCGTAAGCACCTCCCTCCACAAAAAAGCTGCGCAGGCCCGCCGATACGAGCTGCAGATTAGAGCTTTTGGTAATGAGCATCGGCCAGAAATAATTGTTGTACTGCTCGATGAAAGTAATCAATCCAAGTACGGAGAAAGATGCCCGCGTTAGTGGAAATAAAATCGTACTCAGGATTCGGAAATGGGAAGCTCCGTCTACCTGTCCCGCTTCAATCAATTCATGAGACACCTGCAGAAAGGCCTGACGGATCAGAAAGATCGAAAAGACACTTACGCAGTTGGATAAAATTAACCCGGTATAGGAATCCAGCAGTCCGAGTTTGCTCAATACGATATATCCAGGCAAGTAGACCGCAGTGGCGGGAATCATATATCCCAATAACACAATAGCCGTAAAAAAACCCTTCAGCCGGAACTTCATATGGGTCAGCGCATAAGCCATCATTCCCGAGTTCACCACCTGCAGGATGACGATAGAAACGGCCACAAAGACGCTGTTCAGGATATAACGGTCAAAAGCGGCTGCGTGCCAGGCTTCGGCAAATTGTTCCCATCTCGGCTGGTGCGGCCATAAGGTCGGGGGGAACTGCCAGATTTCATCGTTATTTTTTAAGGCGCTGGTAGCCATCCAATAGAATGGAAATGCCATAACCACCGAAGCAATGGCCAGCATGAAATGATTGAGAGATTTACCCAAGATTTTGTATCCCGTCATGGTTGTTTGCTCACTCCTTTCTAACAGACTTACGAATAATGCACGGTCCGGCGCCCCACCCAGAAAGAAAGCAGCGACAGGACAATACACCCGCCAACCAAGGTGACAGCTACTGAGGAAGCTTGGCCGATTTGAAATGACTCGAAGGCAGACTGATAATAGAGATACAGAAGCGTCCGGGTCGATCCGGCCGGTCCGCCTTGGGTGAGCACATTGATCTGATCATATGCTTGTATGGACTGGATCAGCTGCATGATCACCAGGAAGAAGGTAATCGGCGAGATCAGCGGCAGGGTTACATGCCAGAAACGGCGTACCCGGTTTGCCCCATCAAGCCCGGCGGCTTCCAGCAGATCCTTAGGAACATTCCGGAGCGCAACCAGATAGAAGACCATGGCCCAGCCGGCCGACTTCCAAATCGTAACCAGCAAAATGCCGACCAATGCCCAGTTGGAATCTTCCAGCCAACGTACTCCGGAGAACCCCACAGCCTTCAATAAGGTATTGGCCAGTCCAACATCCGGTTCAAAAATCCATGACCAAACGATCGAAACAGCAACCGTTGGGGTCACCCATGGCGAGAACAATAACACCCGGTAAATCGGGCCGCCTTTGATCTTTCCGTTTAGCAGAAGGGCCAGCCCGAGTCCCACGACCACAATCGGTATGACACTGCCCAGGCAAAACAAAATGGTGACTCTGAGCGATTGATAGAATGCCGGGTCCGCGAACAGCTCCTTGAAATTCCCCAGACCTACAAAGGTCTTGACAGGACTCATAAAATCCCATTCCATAAAACTTAGGTAGAAGACGTACCCAAGGGGGAAAAACCAGAACAACGCTAACGGAACCATAGCCGGTAAGGTAAAGAGCAGTGCTTTCAGCTCTTCTACCCATCTGAATCTTTTCATCTCTTCTCCTCTTGTTCAGTATTTTTTGAATATTATCTTTAAACAAGCTTTTTAACGCCATATTTCTTGTTTGTTCAAAAAATATTGTACGTTCATTCTTAGAGACAAGGGTTATCTCTACGTGAAAGTTAGATCAATTTTGTGTAAAATTTAGGAGTAGCAGGTGACTGCATTTTACCCAAGGCGGTGGAATTGTGAAGAAAGATCACTCCGGAAAAATGAAAGAGCCCTCCAGTCCTTCTGAAGAGCTCCGTTCAAAAGTCATAGACGCCATTGCCCAAACGATGGATTTGTATGGTGCCAATTATTCATATGGGCAGCTTTACGGCATTATGTTTTTTGAAGATCGTCCTATGACGCTCGAGGAAATGCAGGAATACATGAACATGAGCAAGAGCAGCATGAGTTATGCAGTCCGCTCTCTGATGGAATCCAGAATGGTGTCCAAGCTTGACGAGAAAGAGGAACGGAAAGATTTATATGTAGCGGAGACGGACTTTTTCAAAGCGTTCCAGTCCTTTTTTACAACCAAGCTGCAGCGGGAAATCGATGTCATGAGGCAAGTTATTTCCGAGGTCAGCCCCCAGCTGTCCGAAATCATTTTGGATATTGATACGCCGGAAGCCGAGCGGCAAGCCGGTTTAAAAGATCTGCACAAGCTGCGACACGCCGCCAACTACTATGAATGGCTGCAGCAATTTGTCGACGGCCTGCAGAACGGAACTTATTTTGATGATCTAAAACAAAGAGCTGTGGCGCTTAAACCTGATTCATCTAAAGCTGACTCCCTTTCAACCCTGACTCCAGATCCACATGAGGCTGATCCCCGGAATCTTCATTAATCCTCCCCCCCCCGCCTTCAAGTCTTGCAAAAAGAATAAGCCTTCAAGATCGCAAGCTGCGATTTTGAAGGCTTTGTTGTATAAGTTCTCTGTTTCAAGCACTGCTGTCCAGGTCACAGGCTCCCCATCTAATCAGCTAAATAATCGCGGGCAAAGATCAAAAACACGCTGGTGGTCCAGGTATAGCCGTTATCCCTAAGCGGGTGTCCGTCCAAAGCGCTGTAGTTCTCCGCAAAGCCGGCGCGAACGCAGTTGTCGCAAAACGTCCGGGCATTTTCCCGCGCTTCCTGTTCACGGCCGTTGATCCGCAAAATTTCGGACAGGATGTAGGCGAGCGGCGGCCAAACAGCGCCCCGCCAGTAGCCGTCCTCCACGAAATAAACGCTGTCCACGGCTTCGGAAGCAAAACCAAACGCGGTCTGGAAGCGCCCCGGCGAAAGCAGGTCCTCCAGCATGCTGCGCCGCAGTTCTTCCGGCAGCCTTTCGCCAAGCAGCAGCGGGACGAACAGCAGCAGGCTGTTCGAGCCGGTTCGGATGTTTTCCGGCACTTTTAACGCCGTAAAACGATCTCCTTCCACCAGAACATCCAGCATGGCCGCCAGCAGGCTGTCTGCTTTCGCGTTCCATTCGTCTGCCTCGTCCGGCTTTCCGAGCTGGAGCGCCATACGTTTCAGGAAATCCATCTGCAGGATCAGCCAGGTGCAAAGATCGGGTGATTGGATCGGCACGCCGGCTGCAAACGCCGTTCCGTTATCCCAGCCGGAATCGTTCCCGTGGTGGTACAGCGGCAGGCCGTCTTCACCGGTCCGGAAATCAAGCCACCAGCGGGTCAGCCGGGACACCGAGCCATACAAGGTTTCCAGAACCTCCTGCGGGGGAACTGCAAATTCCAGCATGCGGTCCAATATGAATCCTTGAACCGGCGGTTTTACAAAGCCGCGGATCAGCTTCCGGGCATTAAAGCAGTCCGGATAAGCCCCGTCTTCGTCCTGAACGTGCACCATCGCCAGAAACTGGTCGTAAGCGAGCTGCTCCCAGCCCTGGCACATCGCCAGCGCGTTAAACGCATAATCCCAGCTCCAGATGAAATTCATATACGATTTGGTCATAAGCATGGCAGGGGCTTTGACATACCCTTCCGGCTCCACGACCGAAGACCAGTTGATGTACAAAGCCAGCTCAGCTGCTTCCCTGTAAACCTCGGGCAGCTTCGGCATCTGCCCCAAAAATTGCGAAAATGCTTGTTCTTTCGCTGCCCGATTATCCTCGTAAGGGAGGTACGGTTTGGGCCGGTAAGTCAAATCGAACCGCTGAACTTGAAAATCGACGCGGCCGGTCTCATCCGGAACGATCCGCAGCCGGATCGCGTCATCCCCGGTCCCTCGCGGACTCCACACGGACTCATTGACCACCCGCCCGGCCCGGACAATCACCATGAGAGATGAGGTATCCCCTGCCAGCTCCCACAGATCCTCCCGCCGGTACACGGCGCGGTTGTATCCGCCGAGCTCCGCTTTCGTGATTTGCACCCCGCAGTTGCCGGTAAAATGGACGTTGTCGGCATCCTGATAGCAGAAACGGAGCTGCCGTTCTCCGGCGTTTAGCGTGCATTCGGCCGGTGTTCCGGTCGCTTCGTAAGGAAGCTCGGAACCCGACTCATCTTCCAGGAGCAGCGGATACATGTCCTGCCGCTCGAATTCCCCATGCAAAATGCGGAGGCAAACCTTTTGGCTGAAGGGGCTGTTTTGATCAAAAGGATAAGAAAAAGCCAAATAAGAGCCATAAGTACTGAACGACTGTTCGCGCAGATCAAACTTCATCGGCTTCAGCCCTTCGGCTTGGCGGATACGGTATGCGTTTCTCCCTCGGCAACCTGAACGGTAACAGAGGAGAACGTTTCGCCAAGCAGCGTAGTTACGGTCTGGGCGGGAACCGCCTCGCCGTTATGGTATAAAACATCGGCTTTCCCAGGAAAAGATGCCTTCCAAAGGAGCGTTTCCCCTTGCTCAAGGGTCAGTTCCGTTGATTCCTCTTTCAGGTGACGGACTTTGGCCGTGCGACCCAGGACGGGTACCCCGCTCACTTCCGCCCATTCCAGCGAACCGTTCAGCTTCGGCAGCGTCGACAGCGTGCTGCCTCCGTCGCCGGAAATGCCCATCAGGCCGGTGACGACAGCGCCTACCGCGCAATAAGATACTTCCGGATACTCGCGGCGGTGCAGGTCAGGATCAACAAGCTCCTTCAGTTCGCGGAAAGCTTCACCGTTCATGCCGTAGCGGTAAAAAATATCCGGCAGATAGGTTTTTCCCTCTACGTTTTCTACAAGATTTACATTAACGTCCTGCAAAGACCGCTCCAGCTTGGCGGGGTCTGTCACAACTCCAAAATAAAGCGGCAGAAAAGTGCCTTCAGCGTTGTATTGTGTGACAAACGAACGATCCTGACGCATCGCGCCGCTGAAGCGGCCATGCTCCTCGCTCCA
The DNA here is from genome assembly GCF_002240225.1 of Paenibacillus physcomitrellae. Lineage (NCBI taxonomy): Bacteria > Bacillati > Bacillota > Bacilli > Caryophanales > Paenibacillaceae > Paenibacillus > Paenibacillus physcomitrellae. Next base: position 2,291,178 of record NZ_CP022584.1, read on the forward strand.
CCAGAGACGATCGTATACCTGCTCCAGCTCACGCGCCTTGGCGGCATAGGTTTGCTGTTCCTCTTCACGGCCCCGCAGGCCGGCCATCTTGGCATAGGCCCGGTAAGCCGCGATTTGCGTGCCGATCATGTCTCCCCCCGCAAGCGGCTGGATGCCGGCTTCATTATAGGTAGCGAGGCCACGGCGGCCGTATGCCGGATTGTAATCCAGAATGCCGTCCCCGTCTTTGTCCCACGTATTCGTATATTCCGTTAAGGTCAGTCGGAAAAATTCCCGAAGAACCGGATGGTCGAGGTAATCCTGGTCGCCCGTCCAGAGATACATCCGCCAGCAGGCATCGATGATATCGAAGTTGGCCGGCAGGTTATACCAGAAATCCTGGTCATTGTCGTAATCCTCTTTGGCAGGTTCGCCATCTTTGGTAATTTCCCAATAGGTGCACCAATCGCGCGAAGGCGAGATGTTTTCGGCGAAACGCAGCAGCATGTTTTTCGTGTGCGGCGCAAGGCCAAGCGCTGCCGCTCCGGCGCTGTGGTGCATGACGTCCCGGATGCAGAAGGCTCCGCGTCCGGGCAGGGCCGCTTCATACCAAGGCCCGACGGCGTCTTCGCCGAAATGGGCGTAAGCCAGAGCCTGGTTTTTCGCCCAAACGAAACCTTCATTCAGCTCGGCGTCCGATGATTGAAAAGCGATAACGCCGGCCTCTTTTTTCAACTTCAAAATGTCTGTCACTAAACTCCACTCCCTTGTCTGTAATTTAGCTCTCTTTAGAACCGGAGAAGGTCAAACCTTCCATAAATGCTTTTTGTGCGGTGAAGAACAAAACGATACATGGCAATGTAATCACTACAGCTGCTGCCATCAGCAGGTTGGTGGCTGTCGAATAGGTGCCCTGGAACCCGGCCAGCCCGAGGGTCAGCGTTTTCCATTTATCGCTGTTGACATAAATCAGCGGTCCCATAAAGTTGTTCCAGGAGCCCATAAACACCATAACGCCTACAGCCATAAGCGCCGGTTTGGACAAAGGCAGAAAGATGGTGCGCCAAATCTTGAAGTAGCCGCTGCCGTCAATGATCGCCGCCTCTTCAAGCCCGACCGGAAGCCGGGAATAAAATTGCCGAAACAGAAAAATGTAAAACGGCGAGGCGAAAAAGGTCGGAACAATAAGCGGATACAGGGAATCGAGCATCCCCAGCTTTTTGAATAGGATAAACTGCGGAATCATCGTAACCTCGCCGGGAAGCAGCATAGTCGACAGCACCAGCACAAACAGCAGGCCGCTGCCTTTTACCTTCATGCGGGCAAACGCATAACCGACCAGCGAACAGGAGAATACCGTGCCGATAATCGGCAGTACGGTGGTGATAATAGAATTGACCAGATAACGGCCAAAAGGGAAGGAGGACAACGCTTTGGAATAGTTATCCCAGCGCCAGTTTTGCGGCCACACATTCATGCCGGATTTCGCGATTTCCTCCAGACTGCGCAAAGACGCTGCGATCATCCAGATAAACGGATACAAAAAAGCGACGCTCCCGGCGATCAGAATGAGATAGGCCAAAATACGCTTGACGGTGGTACTACGCTTTTTGCTTGCGAACACGACGTTTCCTCCCCCCAACTTCATTTTCGTAATAAACCCATAATGCGCTGCTGCGGAAGACCAGTGCCGTAAAGATCAGGATGATGACGAACAGCACCCAGGCAAGCGCGGAGCCGTAGCCCATTTTGAACCACATAAAGGCATTTTGGTATAAATAATAAGCGTAAAAGAGCAAAGAATTATCTGGCCCGCCAGCCGTCAGGAAACCCTGCGTAAACGTCTGGAACGCGCCGATCATACTGGTCACCGTGTTAAAGAACAAAATAGGAGAGATTTGCGGCAGCGTAACGTTCCAAAATTTGCGCCAGGCGGTGGCGCCGTCGATATCCGCTTGTTCGTAAAGGCTCTGCGGAATATCCGTCAAGCCGGCCAGGTAAATAATCATATTTCCGCCGACCGTCCACAAGCTCATGATGATGATCGCCGGCATGGCCCAGGAAGGGCTCGTCAGCCAGCCCGGCCCCTCAATGCCGAATACTCTCAGCACCGAATTGATCAGACCTACGTTCGGATTGAAAATCCAAATAAACAGCACGACCTGCGCAACCCCCTGCACCAGAGTAGGCATATAATAGATGGTCCGGAACAGATAGATCGTCCGCAGCTTCAGATTCATCAGCAGGGCGATCAGCAGGGACAAAGCCACCTGCAGCGGCACGCTGACCAGCGTGTAGTAAAAAGTCACGCCGAGCGATTTGTAAAAGATGCTGTCCTTAAACAACATCCGGTAGTTATCGGTCCCGATCCACACCGGCGGATTGACGACCTCCCATTGCGTAAAGCTGATATAAAGCGAAAAAATCATCGGTCCGAGCGTAAACAGAAGGAAACCTACGACCCACACCGACACAAACATATAAAAGCTGGCGGTTTTGGTCCGCATCACTTTTTTCTTGACTAAAAATCTCGTAACCGCAAACAGAACCGCGTACAGGATCACGATCAAAGTCAGGAAAGGGAGAAGCGGCAGCAGAACTGCCGGCATCCCCATGTTTTCATAAAACCGGTAAAGTGTTTCGATTAATCCGTTCATAGGCCGCTCCTGTCTTTATTGTTGTAGGATTTTGTTGATCTTCTCGGCCACCTGCGGGAAAACTACCTTGACGTCCTGCTTGCCGATGCCGATCGGCGTCTGGTCGTCAATGGCTTTCAGCTCGTTGTTGATTTCGTTCGTGCGTTTTTGCGCTTCCTGGATATGTTGATTGTCTGCGGCATAAACAAACGCGTTCAGATTTTTGTCCGGGAAGATTTGCTCGAAAGCATCCATGGCACTTGCGAGCACAGGTACGCCGTAAGCGCTTTTATTTCCGCCAATAATCTTTTGGGCTTCATCACTTTGCGTCAGGTAAGTAATGAAGGCTTTGGCCGCATCCGGATTTTTGCTGTCCTTGCTCAGCGCCAGGCCATCCACTTCTTTGGAGCCGCCGTTGCCTGGGAATGGAACCAGGTCCCAGTCAAAACCTTCAGTATCGGCCATTTGCGGAATACTCCATGGACCAAAGTCGGTATACATGCCGATTCGGCCGGAGAGGAACCAGTTCATCATGTCCTGCCCCTGTTTCTCGTTATCGCTTGGCACGGTGCCGGCCTGTTTCGTGGAAACGATATATTCTCCGGCTTGAATGGCCTCCGGCGAATCCAGCGTGGACTTGCTCAAATCATCGGAATAATATTGGCCGCCAAAGGCATAAATCCAGTTGCCGATCCAGAGCGGCTCGGAGCCGTAAATTTTGGAGGAGCCTTCGCCGCTGGTAATCTTTTTGGCGATTTCGTCGAATTGCTCCGTCGTCATCGGTTCGGTTTTGCTTGGAAGCTCGATGTTGTTCTTGGCGAACAAGTCTTTGTTGATCGCCATAACCTTCGGTTTGATGATAAATGGCGCTGCATAGGTTTTGCCGTCAATGGACATTGCATCAACCAGGGACTGTGAGCTAAACACGGAAGGATCGATTTGTAACTCCTGGAAAGCGCTTGCAAATCCAGGTAAATCTCCTCCGGAGACCAAGATGACATCCGGGGTGGTGCCGCCAGCGATCATCGTTTGGAGTTTGGTCAAATAATCCTGCTGAATCCACTGACTTTCTACCTTGATGTCCGGATTGTGGCTTTGGAAATTATCAATCACCTGCTTGATGGCATCGGCTTCCGTCTGAGCTCCCCAAAAGGCAAATGTGATATTCCCTTTCGGGCCTGCCCCTGCACCGCCAGCGTCACTTTGATTACCGGTATTTGCATTGCCAGCTGCATCGTTCGAAGCATTATTCGAGCCGCTGCCGCATGCCGTCAAACCCCATACAACGAGTAAAGACAAAACCAGGATAGACCATTTTCTCATATATAATCTCCCCCTAATGGTAGAAATGCGGCTGTCGTCATAACAGCCGCTCTATCGGTTGCAAGCTGTTTATTGCTTATGCACTGCCCGTCGATTTCAACTTTCGCTCCGCCCCGCAGCTGTTTCTAATGATCAGTTTGGACGGAAGAACCACTTTGAGAGGCACCTCTCTCCCCTCGATTCGTTCAAGCAGCATTTTAACGGCGGTCTGCCCCATTTGTTCGGTGTAAATCTTGATCGTTGTAAGCGGGGGATCCATATAAGCCGCCATTTCGATATCGTCAATGCCAACCAATGCCACATCTTTGGGCACCTTTAGTCCGGCCTCCTTAAGCGCCCTGCCTGCAGCAATAGCCATAGGATCGGAACCGATAAGGAAAGCCTCCGGCAGATTCCCTTTCTCAACGGCTGCTTTCATCAGCTGATATCCCGTAGACATGGAGAAGTCGCTTCCGATATGGACATGCTCCGGCCTGTATAAATTCTTTTGCTTCATATAAGCTTCAAAACTGCTCTGCCGCTGGTCAATGGAATCAATGCCTGAGTCGGAGCCAAAACGATTAATAAAATCACGTGAGCTGATCAGGCCGATTCGGGTATATCCCAAACCAATCAGATGATCAAGCGCTGTGGTCGTCACTTTATTAAAATCAACTACAACAGAGTCAAATCGGTCCTCATCAGGCGAATAATCGACGAACACGACATTTTGAATCCGGTTGAAGAACAGATTATAGGGATCAAATTCAAACTTACCAATAACGATAAGACCATCCAGCCCTGACAAGCTTTCATAAGACTCGTGATTGACCCAGCGGATCGTGCGGGTAATATGAAGGCCCAATTGATTGAACTCCTTCTCGATTTGCATGCGAATGGATAAATAATACGGATCTTCGGATTCAAATTGTTCGGAGCAGAAAGTGACGAGACCAATTTTATAGTCTTTCAACTGCGCCGCTTTGACGGCAGGCTTCCGCTGCACCGCCTTATATTGCAATTGCTCAGCAGCAGAAAGAATTTTGATTCTCGTTTCCTCCAATACCGACAAAGACGGATCTCCATTTAAAACACGGGATACTGTAGACGGAGACACGCCTGCGAGCCCCGCAACATCACGAATAGTCGCCAAAATCAATCACCTTTTCACTTCATATTTGGGAAACACCCCTCACTGTTATTTTATAATGTTGCCGAGAATTTGCCAATCAAATCCGCTTTTTGTTTACTAAACAAATCGAAGTATCATTGCGTTTTCAATATAACATAGATCAAATTTCTCGACAATACCCCTATTTTGAATCGCTTACAAAATATTTTATAACGTTTATCTTTATGAAAATATAATTTTTATGGTTTTTTCGGCATTTTTGTTTACTATACGTTTCGTAAAATATATACTCTAAACGAACAAAATAAATGGATATCATCAGGAGGCATTATGAAAAGTTTGCTTACTCACTCTTATCCCACCGTATCGTTTCAGAACACCGATAACTTTTTTACCGTTTCCCAAAGAATCGAATCTCTTGAGGAAGGTTTGTGGCTGGTTCATGTCCATTTGACCGCTCAGAGCGATGAACAGCCTCCGGTCTGCCGGCTGGAATGGTCCTACCCCGCCATCGATATCCACTCCATGTGGCATCCCGGCACCGACCGGAATAAAGCCTTTCAAATCGATTGGAACGAAGGATTCCAGTCCCGCAATACATCGCTGGCTCCTGTCGTTTCCTTGTTCAGCCACGAAGGGCGAAACCGGCTGACCTTTGCTTTTACAGAGGCTCTGAATGAGGTAACTCTTAAAGCCGGCCTCCGCGAGGAGGACTCCTCCTTCACCTGTTCCATCACGCTGTTTGAAACGCCAGTGCCAAATCGGGGCTCGAATGAATATACAGCCACTCTTCGTATGGACTGCAGGGATCTTCCTTACTATGAAGCGCTCAAAGGAGTTACCGAATGGTGGGAACAGCAGCCCGGCTTCCAACCCGCCCACGTTCCTGAAACAGCCTGGAACCCGATGTATTCCACCTGGTATTCGTTTCATCAGGAAGTAATGGCTGAGGAACTGGAACGGGAAGCCCGGCTCGCCAAAGAGATCGGCTGCGATACGATCATTGTCGATGACGGCTGGCAAACCGAAGATAATCAGCGGGGATATGCCTATACCGGGGACTGGGAGGTTTGCAGCGCAAAAATTCCGGACATGAAAGCACATGTCGCCAGCATTCACCAGCTTGGCATGAAATTTATGCTCTGGTATTCCGTTCCCTTTATCGGGCGGAACAGCAAGGCCTGGGGGCGATTTGCCGACAAGCTCTTGAGCGTTGACGAGAAGCTGAATGCCGGCGTACTCGACCCGCGTTATCCGGAGGTAAGAGAATATTTAATTCAGATCTATGAACAGGCCGTAAGGGATTGGAACATTGACGGGCTCAAGCTCGACTTCGTTGACAGCTTCCGGCTGAATGACAGTTCAAACCACGCAGCCTGCAGCACAGGGCATCCAGGACAGGATGACGTTTCTGTACCGGAGGCTATTGACCGCTTAATGACTGATGTGATGGAGCGGCTTAGAGCTATCAAGCCGGATATCCTGATCGAATTCCGGCAGACCTATATTGGTCCGCTGATGCGAAAGTACGGCAATATGTTCCGCGCCAGCGACTGCCCTAACGATTTCATCCAAAATCGGGTACGCACGCTGGATCTGCGTTTACTATCAGGCCGTACTGCCGTTCATTCCGATATGATCATGTTTAATCACCGCGATTCGGTTGCGAATGCGGCTATGCAAATGATCCATATTCTATTTTCCGTTCCCCAAATTTCCGTGCGTCTGGACCAGATCGGGAGTCAGCACCTGAGTATGCTCCGCTTCTGGACCGCATTCTGCAGGGAGCACCGCGATGTTCTCCTGGAAGGAGAACTCCGCCCGGACTATCCGGAACTGCTGTATCCTCTCGTCTCAGCTCGTAACGGAGGCAAACAGATTATTGCCGTATACGCCAATTCCATTGTGAACATCGAGGACCCTTTTGAGCAGCTTATCGTGGTTAACGGAACAGCCGGAGACCGATTGGTCGTCCGTTCTTCCCTTTCAGCCATCACCTGCCGTATGGAGGTTCTCGATTGCTGCGGTCAAACCCTGCAGTCCCAAACGTGGAATTGGACAAAAGGCCTGCATGAAATAGCCGTTCCTTCAGCCGGTCTGGTCCGCTTTACAGCAACTGAGGGGTAAGAGAGGCGTTCCAGCAAGGGACATGGGTGCCTCAGGAAATATAACCCTGCAAGGTGGACCGACTTGTCTGCGGCAGGGATAGGAGAAACTTGGCCGCAGCCTGAGGCCCCTATTCTCTATGAATCGGGGGATTTACGATCTGGTGAACGCTCCCAGTGAATCTACGTCCGGGTCCTTACCATTCTTCTCTATCGAACTAAGGGAATTTTACTGCCGGAAGGAGGGGTGAAGGAAGATGCGGGGATTATCTCAAGCCTATACTTTTTGCCAACAACACCGTTATACACTATTATTTTTTGTTCTTGGCGTCCTCCTGCGGATTCTGCAGCTAGGCTCGATTCCTCCGGGGCTGAATCAGGACGAAGCCTCTATCGGATATGATGCCTTTTCCATTCTTCATTATGGAATCGACCGCAACAGCATGCCTATGCCTGTCCATTTAATTGCGTGGGGAAGCGGTCAGAACGCCTTATATGCTTATTTATCCATGCCATTTATCGCGGTTATGGGTCTTACTCCGCTGTCTGTAAGGCTGCTGGGCGTGTTGGCTGGCATTGCTGCCATGCCCGTGTTCTGCCTGCTTGCCCGGCATCTCTTCCGTTCCCAAGCCGCAGCTCCGGTCGCCATGCTGCTTATAGCTATAAATCCCTGGCACATCATGATGTCCAGATGGGCTTTGGAGTCTAATTTGTTCCCTACTCTGGTTTTGTTTGCCGTTTACTGCCTGGTAAAAGCGCTTCAGTCGCCGCGTTGGTTCTATGCTTTTACGACTGTTATGGCCATATCGCTGTATGCTTATGGAACAGCTTATTTCTTCGTTCCGGTGTTCCTCACTCTGATCGCCTTCTTGTTGTTCAAACGCAAACAGCTTAGCCTAAGAATGCTGCTGCTGAATTTCCTGCTGTTTATCATAATAGGCTTACCTATTCTATTATTTCTGTTAATCAACTGGCTGAATCTGCCTTCTATCATTACTCCGTTATTGTCCATACCCAGATTGACTGTGCCGCGCGTTGAAACCGTTACCACTTTTAGCGATGGACATTTCCTTCTCTCGGCAAGGGAGCATATACACAGCTTTATATCCCTTCTGCTGTCGGGCAGTGATGGTTTGCCTTGGAATTCAATCTCACCGTTCGGGTATGCATATCCTATTGGCCTTCCATTTGCTTTGCTCGGTCTGATTGCATCCATCTGGGCTTTGCGCAGCAACCGAGAGCCTCTTCAAGCCATCATCCTGTTGTGGCTGGGCTCTGCTGTTCTGATGGTTCTCATCATAGAGGTAAATATTAACCGGGTTAATGTTATATTTTACCCGATTATCTTGTTAATCTGCGGGGGTGTCCTGTTCTTTCACCGAATAAAGAAAGGGTTAAGCATTCTTTGCGCAGCCGCATTTCTTATTTACTTTTCAGCGTTCGCAGCTGTCTATTTCCGGGATTATCCGAAACAAATCAGCACTGTTTTTGCCAACCATTTAGGTGATGCGATTGATTTTGCCTCCGCCTCGACGCCGGGTACGATTTATATCACAAACAGAATTAACATGCCTTATATTTATGTGCTTTTTTACGAAAAGACCCGGACAGCCGACTTTATAAAAAGTGTGGTCTATGCCAATCCCGGCCAAGACTTTCAGCAAGTGTCTTCGTTTGGAAGATACCGGTTTGGGACTCCTTTCTTTCACAAGGCTCAACAAGCTGCTTACATTTTTGACGAAGGCGACCCACTTCCGCCAGCAAGCAGCGGCCTTATTTTTAAACGGTTTGGCCGGTATACGGTGGTGCTTGTTTTATGATGAGAGGTCTATTCTCCACTCCATCTGATCTATTCCTGCTTTGCATTTCATGCAAATACAAAAACGCTGCACAGAACCTCATAGGCTCCATGCAGCGTTTTTAACTTATCTATCTTATGATTCAAAATGCTTCAAAATCCATAGCCTCTATCCAAGATCCATCAATAGCTGGCTGGAATTTGAATGGAGATGGCGCTTTTGGCCGGCATAGGGAAAGCGATCACATCGTCTCCCTTAAGTTTTAAGCTAACCGTCTCTTCCTGCTCACTGTCATTGAAGAGAACGACAGCCTTGGAGGCATCCTTATTCACAAAAGCTACGGAACGGATCGCTTCCTCACTCGATTCAGAGGCGATTCGCAAAGCGCCCGGACGAATGATTTTGCTGAAATGAGCCAAAGCATAATAATCCAAAGTATAAACAAGCTCTCGCGTCTGCTGGTTAACCTGCACGATTCCCCGGCATGTGCTGTTGCCAAATCCCGGGACCGTGGGTCCATTTTGCTCATCCAGCGCCATATTCCACAGAATAAAGGATTTGCTATGGTTGCGCAGAATCTCAATTCCCGTACGCATCACGTTGCTAAAAGCTTGTTCGAAAGGAGGAATCCATTCCCCGCCGGAGCCTTCCGTGAAATGCACTTCCTTGCCCGGGAATTTCTCGAACACTTCGCTTTGCGCCGACGGTTTCCCGCCGTACCAGTGCCAAGCTACACCATCCACCTGCTCCATCGCTTGCTCGAACACGGTCGTTGGATAATCGGGACGATCCCAGTTATGATCATAACAAAGAATTTTGGTATGGAGTCCATGACTGACGAATGCAGGCTTCAAATGATCTCTAACAAATTCGGCCTGCGCCTCGGCCAACATCTTCATGCTTGGATAATGGCTTGGCTCATAAAGCGGTTCATTTTGCGGTGTTACCGCGTAAATATCAAGACCTTTATCTTTATAAGCTTGGATATAGCGCGCAAAATATTCGGCAAAAGCCGGATAATATTCTTTCTTCAGTTCTCCTGTTTTCATCGAACCGCTGGTCTTCATCCAGGCGGGTGCGCTCCACGGTGAAGCAAATAACTTCACTTCAGGGTTCAGCTTCCTGGCTTTGTGCAGCAGAGGAATAATATCTCCTTCATCATGGGCAATGGAGAAATGCTCCAGCTCCGGATCGGTCTCGCCTTCAGGCCTATCATTATAGCTGTAAATGGATCTGGCGTAGTCCGAAGCTCCCATTGGATTTCGTAATACAGACAATCCTATGCCTTCCGACGGGTCAAACAAACGGGTCATAACCTCCGCCTGCTGCCCTTCATCCAGAATTTGATGAATCAGATAAGCGGCCGAATCCGTAAAGGATGCTCCGAATCCATCTATCTCCTGAAAGGTTTCTTTCTCATCCAAAGTTACAGTAACCTTTTCTCCATCCGGTTTAGAACGGCTCGCCAGCTGCACCGCGGATTGCTGAATGAACAGTTCGCCTTCTCCTTTGGACTGGTAAATCAATAGCTCGGACATGAAGTCGCCTCCTGATGCTCGAATTAGAGTTAAGCACAAATTAGGGTAAAGAAGAGCCCTTTTCAAGGCCCTTCTCCATTTAGCTCATTACTTGATTCCCAGTTTCTCTCTGTTAGCCTGCATTTTCTCGCTGCGAATGTCTACAATTTTGCTCCAGTTGTTATCATCCAGGAATTTCTTGTAAGCATCCAGCGTTTTATTGAAATCATCATCCGTCTTAGATCTGATCAGACTAACCAGCGTAGTATTCCAAGTTGTGTCAATTGCGGACAACGAACGTGCCTCCGCCGTACCTTGATCCGGGTTGATATTTTCCAGAATGAAATGCGGTTTCAGCTTGCCATTGCCCCATTCCTGCATTTGCTTGATCGCCTCAGGAGAGGAGTCTTTGTTAAGGGCTTTATAACGGTCGTGTCCGAAGAAAATGAATTCGCCCATCCGGTAGTCCTTTTTGAACTTGTCGGAGTTAGTCAACTGCAGCTCTTTAACAGCCGGCAGGAATTCTACCGTTCCGTCCGAATTTTTCTTGTACGTTTCGCCTTCAATACCGAAGTTCACCAATGCCTGGCCTTCGTCACTCAGCAAATAAGTAAAGACTTGGATCGCTTTGGCTGGGTCTTTAGCTTTTTTCGTGATGTAGTTGATCATCCAGCCTGTAATACCCGATTGGTTCAGCGTTGGCTGGTTGCCAACCGTGCTTTGTGGTCCATCGACCGCGATGTATTTATCCTCAGGGTTGTTGGTCATAAACGTCTGCAGGTTGCCGCCTTGCTGTGGCACACCGTCGAGCATGATCGTTGCATATTTACCGGATTTAACTTTCTCTTCAAAAGCCGTACCGTCATCGGCAAAGCTGTCATCACTGATATCGCCGTTACGGTAAACGGTGTTAAGCGTTTTCAACCAGGTCAAGTAATCTTCATCCAGGTTGCGGTTATAGAACTTGCCGTCTTTGTCTTCCAGCGGCACGCCCAGGTAATCCTGAAGCACATCGCCCAGCGAACCTGTACCTGTTCCAATCGAGTTAAAGCCAAACGGAATCAATTGCGGGAACTGGCTTTTGATCTTCTCCATAGCACTTTCAAATTCTTCCGGTGTTTTCATACTAGGTTTGCCGATTGCCTCATACACGTCCTGGCGAATAATAAAGGCTGTTTTTGCCGGAATGGTACCGCTGTCATAATCGGCCTGCGTATTGGAGTAGTCGGGGTATCCGTACGTTTTGCCGTCTTTCTGCTGGAACCAGTTCATTGTATCCTTAGCAGCTACCTGGTTGAAATATGGATCATATTTCTCGGCCAGATCGTTAAGCGGCAGCGCCCATGTGGAAGCTTTCTGCGCAACGGCTGAATTGGAATCAAAGACCGTAATAATGTCAGGCATATCTCCGCCGGCGAAGAAGGTATTCAGTTTTGTATCGTCACCGGTGATGAATTTAATGTTGATATTCAAATCCTCTTTAATCTTTTTGGTTACTGTATCTTTACCGAAGTCTGTATTCCACCAGTCCGCATTAACGTACCAGGTCAGATCGGTTGTTTCCTTCTTCGTATCAAGCTTCCATGCCGGTGTCGATGGGTCCGGTGTATAGCGGCCATCCAGATCCGGAAGAGCAGCGCTCTTGGAACCTCCTCCGCCTCCGGAACCGCAGGCAGTGATTGTCAGCATGATTGCCAGCAGAACGGCACCCAGCGAAACCCCTTTTTTCCGCAATACTTTACTCATCTTTATCATGTTTGTTTACCTCCCTTTTTTATCAAAGCGTTTACCCCTTGGACTAGACTCCATGTTTCAGTGTACAGAATGCTTTTATTCCTTCACCGCCCCCATCATAATGCCAGAGATAAAGTACCTTTGAAGCAATGGATAAATTACAACAATCGGCAGAGTAGTAATTACGATTGTCGCAAGTTGAACCCCTTTAGTGGTGGTTTCGATCACGGCCGAGCTAGCATTTTGCATCGACTGCGTCTGGGACTGCACAATGATCTCGTACAGCTTCATCTGCAGCGGGTATAAGGCCTGATCTGTAATGTACAGCTTGGTAGTCAAGAAATCGTTCCATTGGCCGACGCCATTAAACAAGGCGATTGTAGCCATAGCCGGCATGGACAAAGGTATAAAAATCTTCAGGAAAATGCGCCACTCGCCTGCACCGTCGATTTTCGCCGATTCCTCAAGCGCATCCGGCACATTCCGAAAGAAGTTCATCAGGATAACTACATCGTAATAACTAAAGAGAGCAGGAATGATGTACACCCAGAAGGTGTTTAACAGTCCCAAGGACTTAATCAACAGGTAAATCGGGATCATACCGCCTGAGAAAAACATGGTGATGACGCCCATGGCGACATACAATTTGCGGCCACGCAGATTTTGTTTACTAAGCGCGTAACCGATCATCGCACAGAAGAAAACGTGGGTGGCGACGCCAAGCACCGTCTTGGACACCGAGATAAAAAAGGCCTGCCAAATGCTGTCGTCCTGGAATACCGCACGATAATTTTCCAAAGAAAACTCTGGGCTCCAGAATATAAATCCACCTTCTGCCAGCGCTTGCCCTGAACTCAATGAGGAAATAATGACATTCCACAAAGGGATAATAATAACAAGGGTAATGATAACAAGCAGCGTTATATTGAAGGCATTAAAGACGCGGCTGTTTAAATCTTCTCTAATCGCCTTTCGATTCATGAAAATGCCTCCTCTTATAGAACAGATTGATTATCGTTCAGCTTACTGGTGACTTTATTAGCTGTGACAAGCAGAATGACGGAAACAATGGAAACGCCCAGACCTACAGCGGTAGCGTACGAGAAATCCCCTTGCGTCAAGCCCATACGATATACGTAAGAGTTGATGACTTCCGCCGTTTCCCGGTTCTGCGAATTCATCAGTACCAAGGTTTGGTCCAAATTCGATCCCAATAAACCGCTTACAGTCAAGATCAGGTTTAAACTGATGATGGATCTCATGTTAGGGAGCGTAATATTCCAGATTTGCCGAATTCGGCTTGCCCCATCGATCTTCGCAGCTTCATAGTAGGTAGGGTCAATTTTGGCCATGATAGCGAGATACAGGATTGTTCCCCAGCCTGCTTCTTTCCAGATATCCGATAAAGTGGCGATCCACCAGTATTTGCCCGGATCCAGCAAAATGTTCTGGCCCTTTGAAATAATCCCTAGATCCAGCAGGATCTGATTAAAAAGCCCTGTTGTCGAGAACCAGTTGATCATCATGCCGCCAAGTACGATCCAAGACAGAAAGTGCGGCAAATAGGATACCGTCTGAACAAATTTCTTCATGCGTGTGAAACTCAATTCGTAGATCATAATCGCCAAAATAATAGGAATGATGAACCCAATACCTAATTTCAGAAAGCTGATTGCCAAAGTGTTGACTACAGCGTCCCAAAAATATTGGTCGGACATAATAATCTTGAAATTCTCCAGGCCCACCCATGGAGCCGAATCCAGCGTATCGATGACCGTATAGCTTTTAAAGGCAATAGTCAGACCATAAATAGGAATGTAACAAAAGATAATCATAAAAATAATGCCTGGAATGATCATCGACTGCAGTTCCCGTTGTCTCCAGAAATCTACAGCAAATTCCTTGATTTTTTGCCCCATCGTTGTTTTCTCGTTCGGTTTGCCGTTGACCGGCTCTGTCACCGCTAATTTGGCCATATTCTCTTCTCCCCTCCAGGCTCTTACCTTGTTGATTAGTGAACCATTTTCGATAAAAACGTTTTTATTTTGATGTAAAAAACCCCTAAAACTCCCTCCTCCTGTCCGAATCCAACTCGTTCAGCCCATTTTATTTTTACTGAAGCTTGACCTGACTGCTGCCTCTGACAACAAGCTCACCCTTTAGCCTTTGGCTGTGTCCCTGTTCCTTCTTCTCAATCATCCGGATCAGCTGTTCAATCGCCAGAATCCCCTGTCTCGCAATCTGATTCCTTACTGTCGTCAGTGGAGGTGAGAAATAAGGAGCAATATCGATATCGTCAAACCCTACCACACTAACCTGGGCAGGCACCTCATAACCATGATTCTCAAGAGCTTTAATACATCCGATAGCACTCAAGTCATTCCCTGCTAGAAAGGCGTCCGGCAGTTGTTCAGAATGTTGATAGATAAAAGACTTAATGGCATTATAAGTGCTTTCTTCTTCAAAATATCCCTGCAAAATATATTCCTCTTTGATTGGCAGCTGATATTCCTTAAGCGCAGCCAGGTATCCTTCCTTCCGCTGCTCACTGTCAAACATCGTTTCAACCCCGGAGATATAAGCAATATGCTTATGGCCCAAGCTGATCAAGTATTTCGTAGCCTCATAGCCGGCGATATAAGAATCGAAGATAATACTGCCCATAGTGTCATCCTCAATCTCGCGATCCAGAAAAACAGCTTTGACTTTATCTTTCTTCATAACAGCAATATCGTTCTCATCTATCCGCAATTCTTCGTAAATAATCACTCCGTCAACCCGGCTGCCTAATATATTATTCATGATAACCTGCTTATCCCGGGTAACGAAGACATTAAGCCCGTATCCGTAGCGGTCACATTCCCGTGCCATCGTTTCTACCAGCTTGTAAAAGTAAGGTCCCGTCACACTTGTCGTAAAGAATCCGATCATATGTGTTTTTCCTGACTTTAGCAGCTTGCCATTGAGATTAGGGACGTAATTCAATCGTTGTGCTACCTGAAGTACGTGCATTTTCGTTTCAGGATTAAGTACATCTACATCATTCAATGCATTAGAGACCGTTGAGATGGAAACTCCTGCTTCGCGGGCTACATCTTTTATAGTTATCCTTGCCAAAGTTTTCACCTCAAAATAAAAACGTTTTTATAGTTCTAAAGGGTAACATAAAAGCGTTTACATTACAACCCAAATATTTAAATTATCTTTTTAATCCGAATCATAGTTCGAACAATTCCAGGCTCATCCGCTTTTTTCCTATCTCTCGGGCCCGTACAGTGATCGCATTAAGCTTAATACTTACTTAACAAGCTTTATTAAGTTTAACCATAAGCCCATTAAAAACTTAATCACTAATTCTGCAGCCGCCGGCGCCAATCGTACCCAAAGCGCGCACCAAAGACTTTGAAAGAGACGTCCCCGTCCATACTCTGCACGATAGCAACAATAGACCACTCGCTGTGGCACGATGGGCTCGACAAGGCGCGATACACACTGCAAGGCACAATAGTACGGATAGATACGAGGTATATAGACAACATAAGCATCATAGAGACATCCTGAACAGCAGGAATCACCGTATGTATCCTAGCATCATAGATACACCATATTGCACCATTAACACTATAGACACCATTAATGCCACAGGAATCATAGACACCATAAACATCATAAATACTATAACACCGTAACACCATAGAATTTATAAAAAAACATATGTACCAAAGAACTTGATAACATCCTCTAATGCTTTCCAAGGTGGTTGGATGCTAAGCTAACCAATAACCGGGACCACCAGTATTTTATGATAAATGCTATCTATTCCTGCTCAAACTCCAAGAGTGTTAGCAGCCTCCTTGAAAGGCCACCTTATCTATATTATGAATATACGAAAGAAGCCTTGAAATCTTTAATAGATTTCAAGGCTTCTTAGAATTAATGCCGGTGAAGGGACTCGAACCCCCACGGTTTCCCTCACGATTTTGAGTCGCGCGCGTCTGCCAATTCCGCCACACCGGCTTATTAAAGTATGAAGTATATATGGCGTGCCCTAAGAGATTCGAACTCCTGACCTTTTGATTCGTAGTCAAACGCTCTATCCAGCTGAGCTAAGGGCACATATTATATACAACTTAAAAATACTGGAGGCGCCACCCAGACTCGAACTGGGGATAAAGCTTTTGCAGAGCTGTGCCTTACCACTTGGCTATGGCGCCAAAATAATGGAGCGGACGACGGGAATCGAACCCGCGACCCTCGCCTTGGCAAGGCGATGCTCTACCGCTGAGCCACGTCCGCGAAATGGCTGGGGATATAGGATTCGAACCTATGCATGACGGAGTCAAAGTCCGTTGCCTTACCGCTTGGCTAATCCCCAAAATTTCTGAAAAGTTAATAATGGGGCGATCGATGGGACTTGAACCCACGAATGCCGGAGCCACAATCCGGTGCGTTAACCCCTTCGCCACGACCGCCATAAAAACTTTCCTATTCAGTTATAAAAATATGGCAGGGGCAGCAGGAATTGAACCCACACCAAAGGTTTTGGAGACCTTTGTTCTACCTTTAAACTATGCCCCTATATAAACTGGTGGAGGCTGATGGATTCGAACCACCGAACCCGTAAGGGAGCAGATTTACAGTCTGATGCGTTTGGCCACTTCGCTAAGCCTCCACAGTAAATGGTGCCGTCGAGAGGACTTGAACCCCCAACCTACTGATTACAAGTCAGTTGCTCTACCAGTTGAGCTACAACGGCTTATTCAATTGTAAAAATGGTGGCTCGGGACGGAATCGAACCGCCGACACGAGGATTTTCAGTCCTCTGCTCTACCGACTGAGCTACCGAGCCAAAAACATGGCGGAACCGACGGGATTCGAACCCGCGATCTCCTGCGTGACAGGCAGGCATGTTAGGCCTCTACACCACGGTTCCACAGCCTAAGGTCTTGCATTTGATCCCTTAAAGGGATTATTGCGGGGGCAGGATTTGAACCTGCGGCCTTCGGGTTATGAGCCCGACGAGCTACCGGGCTGCTCCACCCCGCGTCAGTAAAAAGTATTTATTATGTTATATGGTGGAGGCTGAGGGGATCGAACCCCCGACCCTCTGCTTGTAAGGCAGATGCTCTCCCAGCTGAGCTAAGCCTCCAAATTGAACACAATATCTAGTATATCATATTCATAACAAGTTAGTCAACTTCATTGTTGAAGTTAATGGTGACCCGTAGGGGATTCGAACCCCTGTTACCTCCGTGAAAGGGAGGTGTCTTAACCCCTTGACCAACGGGCCTGACTATAATGGCGGAGAGAGAGGGATTCGAACCCTCGAGACGCTTGTGACGCCTACACGATTTCCAATCGTGCTCCTTCGGCCAACTCGGACACCTCTCCATATGGCTCCCCGAACAGGACTCGAACCTGTGACAACTCGATTAACAGTCGAGTGCTCTACCAACTGAGCTATCAGGGAATATAACATTCAGATGCTTGATCACCTGAAAACTGGATACGAAACAATCAATTGCGATTAGATCTATTTGGATAAGCCCTCGACCGATTAGTACTGGTCAGCTCCATGCATTGCTGCACTTCCACCCCCAGCCTATCTACCTCGTCGTCGTCAAGGGGTCTTACTAGTTGGGAAATCTCATCTTGAGGGGGGCTTCACGCTTAGATGCTTTCAGCGCTTATCCCTTCCGCACGTAGCTACCCAGCTGTGCTCCTGGCGGAACAACTGGTGCACCAGCGGTGCGTCCATCCCGGTCCTCTCGTACTAAGGACAGCTCCTCTCAAATTTCCTACGCCCACGACAGATAGGGACCGAACTGTCTCACGACGTTCTGAACCCAGCTCGCGTACCGCTTTAATGGGCGAACAGCCCAACCCTTGGGACCTACTTCAGCCCCAGGATGCGATGAGCCGACATCGAGGTGCCAAACCTCCCCGTCGATGTGGACTCTTGGGGGAGATAAGCCTGTTATCCCCAGGGTAGCTTTTATCCGTTGAGCGATGGCCCTTCCATGCGGTACCACCGGATCACTAAGCCCGACTTTCGTCCCTGCTCGACTTGTCAGTCTCGCAGTCAAGCTCCCTTTTGCCTTTGCACTCTTCGAATGATTTCCAACCATTCTGAGGGACCCTTGGGGCGCCTCCGTTACTCTTTAGGAGGCGACCGCCCCAGTCAAACTGCCCACCTGACACTGTCCCCATGCCCGATTAGGGCACCAGGTTAGAACTCCGATACGATCAGGGTGGTATCCCCACGGCGCATCCAAGGAAGCTTGCGCTCCCTCTTCCTAGGCTCCCACCTATCCTGTACAAATCGTATCAAAGTCCAATATCAAGCTGCAGTAAAGCTCCATGGGGTCTTTCTGTCTTGTCGCGGGTAACCTGCATCTTCACAGGTATTAAAATTTCACCGGATCTCTCGCTGAGACAGCGCCCAAGTCGTTACGCCATTCGTGCGGGTCAGAATTTACCTGACAAGGAATTTCGCTACCTTAGGACCGTTATAGTTACGGCCGCCGTTTACTGGGGCTTCAGTTCATAGCTTCGGGTTACCCCTAACCACTCCCCTTAACCTTCCAGCACCGGGCAGGCGTCAGCCCGTATACTTCGCCTTACGGCTTCGCACAGACCTGTGTTTTTGCTAAACAGTCGCTTGGGCCTTTTCACTGCGGCCCCCTCGGGCTATTCACCCTACCGAGGCACCCCTTCTCCCGAAGTTACGGGGTCATTTTGCCGAGTTCCTTAACGAGAGTTCTTCCGCGCGCCTTAGAATTCTCTTCTCGCCTACCTGTGTCGGTTTACGGTACGGGCACCTTCACCTGGCTAGAGGCTTTTCTTGGCAGTGTGAGATCATGACCTTCGCTACTGCAATTTTCGCTCCCCATCACAGCCCAAGGTTATGTAGCACGGATTTGCCTCTGCTACCCTCTCACTGCTTGGACGGACATCCATCAGTCCGCGTCACTACCCTGCTGCGTCACCCCAGCGCTCATAGCGGTTTACGGTGGTACAGGAATTTCCACCTGTTGTCCTTCGACTACGCCTGTCGGCCTCGCCTTAGGTCCCGACTTACCCTGAGCGGCCGAACCTTCCTCAGGAACCCTTAGGCTTTCGGCGGATCAGATTCTCACTGATCTTTTCGTTACTCATACCGGCATTCTCACTTGTGTACTCTCCAGCGCTCCTTACGATACACCTTCAACGCATACACAACGCTCCCCTACCCCTGATGCAAGCATCAAGCCATAGCTTCGGTGGTGTGTTTAGCCCCGTTACATTTTCGGCGCAGAGTCACTCGACCAGTGAGCTATTACGCACTCTTTAAATGGTGGCTGCTTCTAAGCCAACATCCTGGTTGTCTGTGCAACTCCACATCCTTTCCCACTTAACACACACTTGGGGACCTTAGCTGATGGTCTGGGCTGTTTCCCTTTTGACAATGGATCTTAGCACTCACTGTCTGACTCCCGGTTAATCAGTCTATGGCATTCGGAGTTTGACTGAGCTTGGTAACCCTTGCGGGCCCCGCACCCAATCAGTGCTCTACCTCCACGACTGTACCACCGAGGCTAGCCCTAAAGCTATTTCGGGGAGAACCAGCTATCTCCGAGTTCGATTGGAATTTCTCCGCTACCCCCACCTCATCCCCGAACTTTTCAACGTTCGTGGGTTCGGGCCTCCAGTGCGTGTTACCGCTCCTTCACCCTGGACAGGGGTAGATCACACGGTTTCGGGTCTACGCCCACGTACTTATTCGCCCTATTCAGACTCGCTTTCGCTACGGCTACGGCTTCTCACCTTAACCTTGCACGGGAACGTAACTCGCCGGTTCATTCTACAAAAGGCACGCCATCACCCGTGATGAAACGAAGTTTCATCATAGGGCTCTGACTTCTTGTAAGCACACGGGTTCAGGATCTCTTTCACTCCCCTTCCGGGGTGCTTTTCACCTTTCCCTCACGGTACTGCTTCACTATCGGTCACTAGGGAGTATTTAGCCTTACCAGATGGTCCTGGCAGATTCATACGGGGTTTCACGTACCCCGCACTACTCGGGATCCGTCTCGGAGGGAATAGACTTTCGGTTACAGGGCTTTTACCTCTTCTAGCGGGCCTTTCCAGACCTCTTCGCCTACCCTATTCCTTTGTAACTCCATGTGAGACGTCCCACAACCCCAAGAGGCAAGCCTCTTGGTTTAGGCTCTTCCGCGTTCGCTCGCCGCTACTGACGGAATCACTACTTGTTTTCTCTTCCTCAAGGTACTTAGATGTTTCAGTTCCCCTGGTCTGCCTCTTCGCAACCTATGTATTCAGTTACGAGTGACTGGCTATTACACCAGCCGGGTTTCCCCATTCGGACATCCCCGGATCAAAGCTTGCTTACAGCTCCCCGAGGCCTTATCGTTGTTCGCCACGTCCTTCTTCGGCTCCTAGCGCCTAGGCATCCTCCGTGTGCTCTTAGTAGCTTAACCAATTCGCTCGGATTTTGGGCCCATATGCTCTGTTGTTCCTCGGTTTCTCGATTGAAATGAATCAAGGTTGAAACCGACTCACAAAGGATCAATGGCCTCCAAAATGCCTCGCTCTGTAGTTAGCACTTCACTTGTTCTCTATGATCACAAGTTCAGCTAAAAAAGAATGTTCTAATTCGCATTTGTTGTTTCGTTATCCAGTTTTCAAGGATCAAAGCAGTTTCTTCGAAACTGCAGTCTGTGTGAATTTCGGTCAATCCTATTGGGTTGATGAAATTCATACAGTTATTTAGATGGTGGAGCCAAGGAGGATCGAACTCCTGACCTCCTGCTTGCAAGGCAGGCGCTCTCCCAGCTGAGCTATGGCCCCATACTATACTCCAAAAAGTGAAGTGCAGCTCTGAGGTTGATTCCCATTACTTTTCGGGGACCTCATGCATACAATCTTACTTATAGAAGTTAGGAAATGGTGGGCCCTAGTGGACTCGAACCACCGACCTCACCCTTATCAGGGGTGCGCTCTAACCAACTGAGCTAAGGGCCCTAACTTTATGATTTTGTAACCCTTGTAAGGGTTGCGCTTGGCGACGTCCTACTCTCCCAGGACCCTGCGGTCCAAGTACCATTGGCGCTGGAGGG